>NZ_JBXAQP010000016.1:0-118222 GCF_058807355.1 Allobosea sp. GW821-FHT12C12 | reverse complement strand
GATCGTCGGCGCCCATGTTGATCTCGCGCGCCGCCAGACCGACATCGGCCGACGTCGCCTGGATCGTGCGGACCGTCGCCGACAGGCGCTCGACGGTTTCGTTGATCGCGTCCTTCAGGTCCTTGAAGCGGCCGCGATAGGCCGTCTCGATGCCGCGCGTCAGGTCGCCGCCCGCGATCGCATGCAGGCGATCGGCGAACTCCGTCGTCGCCCCGTCGACAACCGCGTTGATCTCGTTGATGCCTTCGACGAGCTTCTGCATCTGCGCGTCGGCGTGCTCGATCGCGAGCCTGGCCGAGAAATCGCCATTCGCCGCGGCGGACACGACCTCGCCGACGTCCGAGACGACCGACGCCATAGCATCGGCCCGCGCCATCCGGGCGGCGGAAGCGGCGCGCTCGTTCTCCTGCAGCAGCGCAACCTGCTCGGTGCTCTCGCGCAGCACGGAGACGGCGCGCGCCATCGCGCCGATCTCGTCCTTTCGCGTGGCATGGGGCACGTCGACTTTCGTGTCGCCGGCGGTCAGGCGCTGCATCACGCCGGCCAGCGCCATCAGCGGAGTGGTGATGGAGCGTCTGGCAAAGACCATCGCGCCAGCCATCGAGCCCGCCAGCAGCAGCAGCAGCATGACGGGCAGGATCAGCTTGACCTGGCCGGTGAACGCCTTGGCGTCCGCGTCGAGCGCATCGCCGGCCTCCTCGGTGCTTTTGGCCAAAGCGGCGAGGAGATCGTTCAGAGCCTTGCGGTTGGCGCGGTTGAGCTCGTTGTTGCCCTGCGCGTTCGCGGCCGCGGTCGAGACCTCGCGGCCGAGCCGGACCGTCTCCGAGCGGAAGGCGATGAAATCGGCGATGGCCTTGTCGACCTGGCCGGCACGTTCGCGCTCGCTTGCCGGCGCGAGGCTGTTGAGCTCGCCGCCGAGCTTGCGCAAGACCGGGAAGCGCGCCTCCACGCCCTTGGCGAAGGGCTCGGCCTCCTGAGCGGTCTTCGACATATAGATGCCGCGCGCATCCATCACGACGCCGAGGATCTGCGCATTGATCCGCTCGGTGACGAGCGCGATGTCGTCCTGCCGGCTCGCACGGTCGTTGAGATCGTCGCTGCGGTACAGCGCGAACAGGCTCAGGCCCGCCGAGGCGATCGCGCCAAAAGCCACGATCGCCAGCATGGCGAGGATTTTCATGCGAATGGAATTCAAGATCCGGCCCCTGACCTGATGATGACCGTGCCCCGAAGCGCCCGGTGCGTGACGAAACGCGCATGGCGCATGACGGCAGCGAGCATCATCGGGATTGGTGAAGAAACGCTGAATCCGGCCATTTCGCGCAAAGCCGGCGCAAGCCCGCCAGCCGGTTTCGCGCCTTTCGGCCTGGTTCGCGCCGGCAGGGCGGCGCGCGCAATTGCCCGGTTTTCACGGCGGCGCAAACATGCTTAAGCACGACGGCTCGCGAGCAATGAGGCACGATCACCATGGCGCATGACCAGACACCGCCCAGCCAGCAGCTCGTCACGGTCTTCGGCGGCTCCGGCTTCGTCGGCCGCCATGTCGTGCGGGCGCTGGCGAAGCGCGGCTACCGCGTGCGCGTCGCGGTGCGCCGGCCCGATCTCGCAGGCTTCCTGCAGCCGCTCGGCGCGGTCGGCCAGATCCATGGCGTGCAGGCCAATCTGCGTTATCCCGACTCGGTCGCGGCCGCGATCAGGGGGGCCGACGCCGTCGTCAATCTCGTCGGCATCCTGCGGGAGGACGGCCGTCAGAGCTTCAGTGGCGTCCAGGCCGGCGGCGCGCGCGCGATCGCGCAAGCCTGCGTCGCGCAGGGCGTGACGCGGCTGGTGCAGATCTCGGCGATCGGCGCCGATGCCGGCTCGGCCTCGGCCTATGCCAGCAGCAAGGCCGAGGGCGAGGCCAGCGTGCTCGCGGCGGCGCCGGGCGCTGTGATCTTCAGGCCCTCGATCGTGTTCGGGCCGGAGGACGGCTTCTTCAACCGCTTCGCCTCGCTCGCGCGGATGCTGCCGGTGCTGCCTCTGGTCGGCGGCGGCGAGACGAAATTCCAGCCCGTCTTCGTCGGCGACGTCGCCGAGGCGGTCGCGCGCGCGGTCGAGGGCGCGGTCGAGGGCGGCACGATCTACGAACTCGGCGGGCCGGAGGTGAAGAGCTTCCGCGAACTCGTCGCCTATATCTGCGAGGTCACGGGCCGCAAGCGCACGCTCGTCGCCCTGCCCTTCCCGCTGGCGCGGCTGCAGGCGCGGATCATGGAGATCGCGGATGCGCTGACGCTCGGCCTCGTGCCGAACGAGTTCAAGCTGACCCGCGACCAGGTCACGCTGCTCGAAAGCGACAATGTCGTCTCGCAGGCCGCGATCGCGGAAGGCCGTGATTTCGCGGGCCTCGGCATCGCGCCGACCTCGATTGAGGCGGTGGCGCCGTCCTATCTCTGGCGGTTCCGGAAGACCGGGCAGTTCGATACGGCGCGGGCGGGCTGACGCAGCGCCGCCTGCACCACCCGTCATGCTCGGCCCTGTGCCGAGCATCCACGTCTTGACCACCGCCGGCGCAAAGCGAAGACGTGGATGGTCGGGACAAGCCCGACCATGACGGGGAAGGGATGCGTCCCGTCAAAGCATGCTCGGCAGCACCCTGTCCGGCGGCTTGTGGCCGTCCATGAAGGTCTTGATGTTGACGATGACCTTCTCGCCCATGTCGGCGCGGCCCTCATGCGTGGCCGAGCCCATATGCGGCAGCACGACGACGCGGTGGTTGCGCGCGAGCTTGAGCAGGCGCGGGTTCACCGCCGGCTCGCTCTCGTAGACGTCGAGCCCGGCGCCGGCGAGCTCGCCGGCCTCGAGCATGCGCGAGAGCGCCGTCTCGTCGACGATCTCGCCGCGCGCCGTATTGACCAGGATGGCGTCGGGTTTCATCAGCTTGAGCCGCCTGGCCGAGAGCAGGTGATAGGTCGCCGGCGTGTGCGGGCAGTTGACCGAGACGATGTCCATCCGGGCCAGCATCTGGTCGAGCGAATCCCAATAGGTCGCGTCGAGCTTCTCCTCGGTGCGCGGATCGACGCGGCGGCGGTTGTGGTAGTGGATCGAGAGGCCGAAGGCCGAGGCGCGCTTCGCCACCGCCTGCCCGATCCGGCCCATGCCGACGATGCCGAGCCTCTTGCCGGTGATGCGGCGGCCGAGCATCCAGGTCGGCGACCAGCCGGCCCAGTCGTCGTCGGGAATGACGCGCGCGCCCTCGGCGATGCGCCGCGCCACGGCGAGGATCAGCGCGATCGTCATGTCGGCCGTATCGTCGGTCAGGACGCCCGGCGTGTTCGTCACGGTGATGCCGCGCTGCACGGCGCTGGCGACGTCGATATTGTCGACGCCGTTGCCGAAATTGGCGATCAGCCGGAGCTGGTCGCCGGCCTGGGCGATCAGGCGCGCGTCGATCTTGTCGGTCACCGTCGGCACCAGCACCTCGGCGGTCTTCACCGCCTCGACCAGCGCCGCCTGGCTCATCGGCGAATCATCGATGTTGAGCTGTGCGTCGAAGAGCTCGCGCATCCGCGTCTCGACGATCGCGGGCAGTTTGCGCGTGACCACGACCAGCGGCTTTTTCTTCGACATCGACGCCTCCTCTCACGCCAATCAGGACCCCGCCGCCATTCGGCCTCAACCCGCCATTAACCGAGGCGCTTCAGGAATGAGGAGCGGCGTCATCGCTCGAGACTGGCCTCGTTGCATAAGTGGCGGCGCGGCGGATGACAACATGACCCTTCGCCGGGTTCCTCGGCGAGGCCGCGACGCTGAGACGGAGACCGCGTTGATGATGCCTTTGGCGATGGTTCGGGGCAGGCTTGGCCCGATGCTGGCGGCGGGACTTGCGACGGCGACGCTGACCGCCGCGCCCGCCTCGGCCCAGGACGTCCAGACCGGCTCGGTGACCAAGCTGCCGGTGCCGCGCTATGTCAGCCTGAAATCCGACCGCGTGAACCTGCGCGAGGGGCCCTCCAAGGAGCATCGCACGCGCTGGGTCTATCAGCGCGCCGGCCTGCCCGTCGAGATCGTCGCCGAATTCGAGATCTGGCGGCGCGTGCGCGACGCCGACGGGGCCGATGGCTGGGTCCTGAACAGCCTGCTCTCGGGGCGGCGCACCGCGCTGGTCGCGCCCTGGTCCAAGGTCAAGGACGAGACCTTCGTGCTGCGCGCCAGCGCCGACGAAGGCTCGGCCGTGGTGGCTCAGGTGCAGCCAAACGTCATCGCCAACGTTTCGCGCTGCGCCGATGCCTGGTGCAAGGTCTCGATCGGCAAGGTCGAGGGCTATCTGCGCCAGGAGCGGCTCTGGGGCGTCTATCCGAACGAGAAGGTCGACTGAGTGCGACGGCCGGCGAGCGAGCGCAAAGCCCGTCTCGAAACTCGCTCCGGTGAGTCGACTGACGTGGTTTTCGAGAACCGGAGCGGAGCGGACTTTTCGTCCGTGAGCATCGGAAGCGCAGAAAGCCGCGTCAGACGGGCGCCGGAATAGAGTTTCCAGACGGGCGCTCAGTTGCCGATCTTGCGCAGCCTGACCACGACATCGACGCGGGCGATCTCGTAGCCCGCCGGCGGGTCGGGCAGTTCGGCAACGTCGATCGCCGCGGCCGGGATGTCGATCACCGTGTTCTCGCCGTCGACGACGAAATGGTGGTGCTCGCTGTTGTCGGTGTCGAAATAGGTCTTGGCCCCGTCGATAGCGAGCTCGCGCAGCAGGCCGGCCTGGGTGAACTGGTGCAGCGTGTTGTAGACGGTCGCGAGCGAGACCGGCACACGCGCCTTCATCGCCTCCTCGAACAGCATCTCGGCCGAGACGTGCCGGTCGCCCTTGGCGAAGAGCAGCCAGCCGAGCGAGACGCGCTGACGCGTCGGCCGCAAGCCCACGCGGCGCAGGCGCTGGCGCACGTCATGGAAGGGGCAGCCCGGCCGCGCGGTCGATCCGTAGCCCTGGTCCTGGGAAATCAGATCGGTCATGGCGTCGGGCCGGCTCCTGATGGTCGTGGTCGCGATGATGGCGGTGGAGAATGAACAGAGATGTAAGGCCTTGGCCTTACACTCGCAAGCTAAGAGGCGATGCAAGCGAAAGCTGCATGACCTATCGCAATGCGCCTAGACGATTTGCCCTTGGTGGTTGTAGCTTGCGCATCTGGCGGCCAGGGGGATGCGGCAGATGACATGGGGCAATGTGCGCCAGTGGACCTCTCGCGGCTTTGCTTTCGCCGCGGCGGCGATTGCTATAGTCGGCGTCGGGCTTTGGGCCACCTCCCCAAGCGTGCAGCCTACCGCCCCGATCTCGCAACAATGGATTGAAGCGATCTCGCAGTTCGGCATCGAGCCAGCTTATCCGCCACAAGAAGACATTGCCGTCGGTGACGTTTTTGCTTTTATTGCGGCGGATGCGAAGCGCGACGTGCGATCCGACCCACTTCCCTTGCGTGCTCTGAAGCTGTTTCACATCGACCTGACAAAGGAATTGGAAGAAGCTTACCGAACAACATACAGGTTTCCGGGCACGCATGATCGCCCTGAAGCCAATAAGGTCTGGCGACAAGCCGCTGCTGCAGATTCGATCTTCAAACCTTTGGTTGATCGCAAGGAGCTGCCGCTAGTCCTGCTACCCAATTTCACAGTTGCGACACTCAGATCTGCAGCTCTGGAGACAGGGGCAATAGCCGGGCTAGCGACTCGGCTTGGGCTGCGCGCCGGCAACAGCAGCACGATGCGCGTCAAGGTCGAGGGAGCGGAAACCTACGGGGTGCCTGCGATCCCGGCGGAGTGGAAGCTGGATGAATTTTGTAAAGCTCCGGACACGAAGCCAGTGTGCACCGATCGCGGTTTACGCAAGCAATTGTCGATACTGATCGGCAAGGAAATTTACGAGAAGATTCGTGACGCTTCAGGCAACGAAAGGTCGCGCTTCAGCGTCGAATTAGGATTGGTCAACCGCGTCTTTTTGATCCGCTCGATCGAGACGGTAATCGACCGCGAAACTGGTTTCGGAGCAAGGGCAGGAGAAGAAAGCTCTACCAACTCCGAACGCGAGACAAATGCTCGGCTGGCTCCGTCGGAGCCGCAAGATCAAGTAATGGCAAACAGCAGCGCCGTCAGCCAGGTCGCTGAGCGGGCCGCGGCCGCCGCCTCGCTTCCCACAGCTGCAACTCGGCCCGGCTTATCGACCACGATCCAGCGCGGCACAGGATCGAATCTATCGGTTATCCAGACCCTCGAGCGGCCCGTGGTCATCGGCTTCAGAACTATACGCTGGCAGGTTTCTAATTAAAACGCACGGAGGAGAACGTGATAAAAAGCTTTTCTGTGATGATTGCCTTGTGCTTGGCTACGCCGACCTATGCGCAACAACCCGGCACGGTCCCGAACCGTTTGGCTGCGACCGACTCCGGTCCCTGCGGTTGCGGCGACAATACGCGATGCATTCTTCTTTGTGGCGGCTCTGGCGGTGGCGTTGGGTCCGGAGGCGGCACTGGTGGCGTGGGCACAAATCGTGATGTCGATCTGATGCGTCCCGAAGCGCTGCAATGGCTTCAACGGCAGAATTCGATTCAGATGCAGCAACGGAATTGACGACCATTCCGCTGGTCTGCTGATCTCAATCAGCACTGGACGAAGCTGCTCAGCGTCAACGGCCAACAGATTATGACTGACGCAGACGCTGGGTCATGGGCTCGGCTTGTCGCGCCCTTCCGTTCCCGCGCGGCGGCGTGTTAGGCACGGTCATCGAGATGACCGTCGCCGGCTTGCGGCAAGGCGGACAAGGGAACGGAACTGACGATGCAGCGGCAATCCTCATTCAGCTACGAAGAGATCCTCAGCTGCGGGCGCGGGGAGCTGTTCGGGCCGGGCAATGCGCAATTGCCGCTGCCGCCGATGCTGATGTTCGACCGCATCGTCGAGATCGCCGAGGATGGCGGCCAGCATGGCAAGGGGATGGTCCGCGCCGAATTCGACGTCAGGCCCGACCTCTGGTTCTTCGACTGCCACTTCAAGGGCGATCCGGTGATGCCGGGCTGCCTCGGGCTCGACGCGCTCTGGCAGCTCACCGGCTTCTTCCTCGGCTGGCTCGGCCTGCCCGGCCGCGGCCGGGCGCTCGGCGTCGGCGAGGTCAAGTTCGCCGACCAGGTGCTGCCCACCGTGAAGCAGGTCGTCTACGGCGTCGAGTTCAAGCGGGTGTTCAAGTCCAAGCTCGTGCTCGGCATCGCCGATGGCTGGCTGGAGGCCGACGGAAAGCGGATCTACACGGTGAGCGACATGCGCGTCGGCCTGTTCAAGCCGGATGCCGCCTGAGGAAAAGCCTCGCGAAGCACATGAAAGCCGTCTGGCGGCCTTGCGCGCGCCATCCGCGCGGTCCATGTGCGCCTCGACAGGACAGGAAGCGCCGCGCACCCGAGGTGCGCGGCGCGGGATCAAGCCGGAGAAGCGAGCATGAGACGCGTTGTGGTCACCGGGATGGGCATCGTCTCGTCCATCGGCAACAACACGCAGGAGGTGCTGGCCTCGCTGCGCGAGGCGAAATCGGGCATCGCCCTGGTCCCGGAATTCGCCGAGCACGGCTTCCGCAGCCGCGTCGGCGGCGTGCCCTCGCTCGATCCCGCAACCGTGCTCGACCGCCGCGCCATGCGCTTCCATGGCGGCGGCTCGGCCTGGAACCAGGTCGCGATGGAGCAGGCGATCCGCGACGCCGGCCTCGAGGAGAACGAGATCAGCAACGAGCGCACCGGCATCATCATGGGCTCGGGTGGCCCCTCGACGCGGGCGCTGATCGACGCCTATGACAAGGCGCGCGAGAGCGGCTCGTCCAAGAAGGTCGGCCCCTTCGCCGTGCCCAAGGGCATGTCCTCGACGGCGTCGGCCACGCTCGCGACCTGGTTCAAGATCAAGGGCGTGAACTATTCGATCTCGTCGGCCTGCGCGACCTCGAACCATTGCATCGGCAACGCCTACGAGCTGATCCAGTGGGGCAAGCAGGACATGATCTTCGCCGGCGGCTGCGAGGAGCTCGACTGGACCCTGTCGGTGCTGTTCGACGCGATGGGCGCGATGTCGTCGGATTTCAACGACATCCCCTCGGAGGCCTCGCGCGCCTATGACGTCAGGCGCGACGGCTTCGTCATCGCCGGCGGCGCCGGCGTCGTCGTGCTGGAGGAGCTGGAGCACGCCAGGGCCCGCGGCGCGAAGATCTACGGCGAGATCGTCGGCTACGGCGCCACCTCGGACGGCTACGACATGGTCGCGCCCTCCGGCGAAGGCGCGGTGCGCTGCATGAGGATGGCGCTGGAGGGCGTCAAGGCGAAGGTCGACTACATCAACCCGCACGGCACCTCGACCCCGGTCGGCGACGCCAAGGAGATCGAGGCGATCCGCGAGGTGTTCGGGGCCGGCGACAAATCCCCGCCGATCTCGGCGACCAAGTCGCTGACCGGCCATTCGCTCGGCGCGACCGGGGTGCAGGAGGCGATCTATTCGCTGCTGATGCTGAACAACGACTTCATCTGCGAGAGCGCCCATATCGAGGAGCTCGACCCCGCCTTCGCCGACATGCCGATCGTGAGGAAGCGCGTCGACAATGCGGGCTTGGCTTGCGTGCTCTCGAACTCCTTCGGTTTTGGGGGCACCAACGCCACCATCGTGATGAAGAAGCTCGAAGCCTGAGGACCCGCCGATGCTGTTCATGGTGATCGAGCATTTCGACCAGGCCCGGGTGAAGCAGATCTATGCCCGCTTCCACGAGAAGGGCCGGATGATCCCGGACGGCCTGACCTATGTCGACAGCTGGATCTCGGCCGATTTCGCGCGCTGCTTCCAGGTGATGCAATGCGACGACGTCACCAAGCTGCAGGAATGGGTGCTGGCCTGGGGCGATCTCGCGAGGTTCGAGATCGTGCCGCTGGCGGCGTCCAAGGATACGGCGGCGGCGGTGAAGAAGCATTTGTAGCGTGACGGCGCGCGTCTAGACGGGTATACGGATCGTCTAGACGAGGGGAAGCGATGGCGTTTCACATTCGCGATCGAGACACTGACGAGGCGGTCAGGGAACTGGCTGCGCGCAAGGGTGTCAGTTTGACGGAGGCGGTCAGGCAGGCGGCGAAGAACGAACTGCGGCTGATGGATCAGGATGTGCCGTTCATGGATCGGATCCGTGATCTTCAGCGCCAGGCTGCGGCCTACCCCAAGACTGGCCTACAGGCGGACAAGGCGTTCTTCGACGAGTTGTCCGGCGACATCTGATGTACATCGACGCATCCGCACTGATCGCCATCATCGTCGACGAACCGGAGGCTGAAGTCCTTGCTCTGGCGATACGAGACTCGCGGACTGGTCGCGTGACGGCGCCGATCGCCATCTACGAAGCGACGCTTGGCGTCGCCAGGGTCTTGGCGTGTCCAGTCGCGAGGGCGCGGCAACTCGTCGTCGGGCTGCTGAAAACCGCCTCGGTCACGGTCGTCGCCCTGGACGATCGACATGCGGATGCCGCGATTTCAGCCCATGAGCGCTTCGGCAGGGGACAACACCCTGCCAAACTCAACATGGGCGATTGTTTCGGCTACGCCGTCGCGGCCGAAGCGGCCCTGCCGATCTTGTTCAAGGGCAACGACTTCTCCCGGACCGACCTGCCATCCGCATTTCCGACTTCCTGATCTTCCTGCCGTTACCGGACAGCCCCATGCTTCCCCTGATGCACAACAAGCGCGGCCTCGTCATGGGCGTCGCCAACCAGAACTCGATCGCCTGGGGCATCGCCAGGACGCTGCACGCCCACGGCGCGCAGATGGCCTTCACCTATCAGGGCGAGGCGCTGGGCAAGCGGGTCAAGCCGCTGGCCGAGAGCATCGGCTCGGACCTCGTCGTCCCCTGCGATGTCGAGGACATCGCCTCGGTCGATGCGACCTTCGCGGCCATCGACGCCGCCTGGGGCGGCGATCCCGAGCGCAACACGCTCGACTTCCTGATCCACGCCATCGGGTTCTCAGACAAGAACGAGCTCAAGGGCCTCTATGCCGACACCTCGCGCGAGAATTTCTCGCGCACCATGGTGATCTCCTGCTTCTCCTTCACCGAAGCCGCCAAGCGCGCGGCCGCGCGCATGCCGAAGGGCGGCGCCATGATCACGCTGACCTATGGCGGCTCGACCCGCGTGATGCCGAACTACAACGTCATGGGCGTCGCCAAGGCGGCGCTGGAAGCCAGCATGCGCTATCTCGCCGCCGATTACGGCCCGCGCGGCATCCGCGTCAACGCGCTCTCGCCCGGTCCCGTCCGGACGCTGGCGGGCGCGGGCATCTCGGATGCCCGAGCGATGTATTCCTGGCAGCGGGCCAACTCGCCCCTGCGCAAGTCGGTCTCGCTGGAGGAGATCGGCGGGGCCGCGCTCTACTACCTCTCCGATCTCTCCGGCGGCGTCACCGGCGACATCCACCCTATCGACGCCGGCTACCACATCACCTCGATGCCGGCGCTGGACGGTCTGCGCGCGGCCGATGCCGGAACCGCCGAATAGGGAACAGGACCGCCCTGCCCTCGTTCTTCCGGGAGCAACCGGGAGAGATGCAATGGTCACGGTCCGATACGAAATCGTCGAGCATGATGGCGGCTGGGCCTACCGGGCCAATGGCGCGATCTCTGAGACGTTTCCCTCGCATGACGCCGCGCTGAAGGCGGCCGAGAGCGCGGCCGCCCGCCAGACCGTGGCCGGCACGACCGACGGCATCGTCTACCAGGACAAGGACGGCCAATGGCACGAGGAACTCGCCGACGGCCGCGACAGGCCGGCGACCCGGGTCGTCGACCGGAGCCGACCCTCTCCTATTTCGAGGTGAAGAAGGTCAGCAGCACCTTCCCCTTCTCGCCGATCAGGCAGAGGAAGCGGCGGGGCTTGTCCGACTTGTCGGTGCGCAGATAGGCCTCGCCCATGATGATGCGGGTGATCGGCGTGTCCTCGACCTTGGTGTCGGCGGTCGCGATCGTCGCGCCGTCCTCGTCGATATAGATGTCCTTGATCTCGGGCTCGCGCGCCGCGAGACGTTCCAGCGCCACCGCCTTGCAGGAGGCGATCTCGTTCGTCGCCGGCTTTTCGGGTGGCATGTTCGAGGTCGGCCCGGCGGTCTGTGCGAGGGCGGGCGCGGCGAGCAGGGTCGAGAGCAGCAGGACGGAGGCGGTCAGGTGCGGCATGAGGGTCACTCGGAGTGCGGGTCAAGGCCCAACGCGCGAACGGCGTCGCGGTTCACGGCAGACTCGCGTCAAGCTTCCGGCCGTTGCGCGGTCGCGCGAGTGTCACGACGCAGCCGTTTGACCCGTGCAGCACCCGACGCAAAGTCAGGGCGGCGCGCTTGCGACCGAAAGCAGTACACGGAAAATCCACCGACCAAACAGCGCCGGCCTGCCATCATCATCGTCTTTCACCGCGAGGCACACCATGCCCATGAGCACAAGCGTCGAGATTTAGCGAAGCAGACATTCGATCGCGCATTCGCGAATACACGATTGTCGATGAGCCGAACGGAGAGCAAGGTCTTCGATGGAATGAATGCATCGATGAATCTGTATTTTACAGCGATGATTCACTTGATCTACGGGCTCGAAGAGCAGATCGATGGCCTGCAAGCGGAGGTCAAGAAGCTGCAACTGGCGTCGCCTGATCCGAGGGTCAATCCTGCCTACCAGACACGCCGCTAAATCATTGGATCGAAAAGTCGAATCCACTTTTCGGTCCAATGCTTGAACAACGAGATGGATCGCCGCCTTGCGTCAGGTGGGGCGCATGGCGATCTGACGGCTCGCCGGCTCTCGCTAGGCGTCGTGCCCGTTTCGCCGAGCGTGGTTCGCCTCGTCACCTGATGAATGCCATTCATGAAACGTCCCAAAGAAATCACTTGATTCACATGTAGCCTGCCGGATCACTGGAGCCTCATTCGGAATGGGGCGCCGCGGTCCGTGAGAATTGTGCTGATCCCCGGCCTGCTCTGCGACGCCGGCGTCTGGTCGGCACAAGTCGCGGCGTTGCGCCCTCATGCCGAGGTGCTGGTCGCCGACCTCTCGGCGCAGGATTCGATCGCGGCGATGGCCCGGGATGCGCTCGCTCTGGCCGAGGGACCGCTCGTCGTGATCGGCCATTCGATGGGCGCCCGCGTCGCGCTCGCCATGGCGGCGCAAGCGCCGGAGCGTGTCGAAAAGCTCGCGCTGATCGACACCGGCGCGCATCCGCGCCGCGACGGCGAGGAGGCGACGCGGCAGGTCCTCGTCGATCTTGCCTATCGCGACGGCATGGCGGCGCTGGCCGAGCGCTGGCTGCCGCCGATGGTGCATGAGGCCCGCGCCGGCGACCCCGCGCTGATGGAGCCGCTCAAGGCGATGGTCGCCCGCGCGACGCCCGAGCAGCACGAGCGCCAGATCCGCGCTTTGCTCGGCCGGCCGGATGCGCGCCCGCGGCTCGCCACGATCGCCTGCCCGACGCTGGTCATGGTCGGCCGGCAGGATCGCTGGAGCCCGCTCGCCCAGCACGAGGAGATCGCGGCCGCGATTCCCGGCGCCGAACTCGTCGTGATCGAGGAGAGCGGCCACATGGCGCCGGTCGAGCAGCCGGAGGCGGTCTCGCTTGCGCTGCTGCGCTGGCTCGGTTTCACCGGGGCGAGGGAGACGACGATGGCGCAGGACGAGCCCGAGGACCGCATCCCCGAGACGATGATCTTCGAGCGCCGGCGCAGCCTTCGCGGCTACCGCCTCAACAAGATGGCGATGGGGCTGGCCAGACCTGAGAACCGTGAGGCCTTCCTGGCCGACGAGGGGGCCTATATCGACCGCTTCGGTCTCTCGGCCGAGGAGAAGCGCGCGGTGATGGCGCGCGACTGGCGCGAGATGGTGCGGCTCGGCGGCAACCTGTTCTTCATCCTGAAGATTTCGGCGGTCGATCCCGTCCGCATCACCGAGATCGGCGCGCATCAGGCCGGCATGGGCCATGACGCGTTCCTGCGCGAGCGACTGGGGAAAGGCTGACCATGGCGAAGCTCATCGGAGGGCTCGGCACCTCGCATGTCCCCTCGATCGCCGCCGCGATCGACAGGGGCCTGCGCGATACGCCGGACTGGAAGCCGTTCTTCGACGGCTATGTCCCGGGCCAGGACTGGGTCCGCGAGCAGAAGCCCGACATCGCCGTCGTGATCTTCAACGACCACGGAAACTCCTTCTTTCTCGACAAGGTGCCGACCTTCGCCGTCGGCTGCGCCGGGAGCTACGCGCCGGCCGACGAGGGCTGGGGCCCGCGCCCGATCCCGGATTTCGAGGGCGCGGTCGATTTCTCCTGGCATCTCGTCGACACGCTGGTGGAGAACCGCTTCGACCCGATGATCTGCCAGGAAATCGAGGTCGATCACGGCATCCAGGTGCCGATGGAGCTGTTCTTCGGCCGACCGAAATCCTGGCCGGTCAGGGTCGTGCCGATCTTCGTCAACGTGATCCAGCATCCGATCCCGCTGCCGGCCCGCTGCTACGAGATGGGCGCCGTGCTGCGCCGGGCGATCGAGAGCTATCCCGGCGACGATCGGGTCGTCGTCATCGGCACGGGCGGGCTCTCGCATCAACTGCAGGGCGCGCGCGCCGGCTTCACCAACCCCGAGGCCGACCGCGCCTTCCTGCGCGGGATCGCGACCGATCCCGAGCGCTATGCCGCGATGTCGCGCGAGGATTATGTCGAGACCTTCGGCAGCGAGGGCGCGGAGCTGATGATGTGGCTCGTCATGCGCGGCGCGATGGACGCCCGGGTCGCCGTCAAGCACACGCATTACCACGTGCCGGCCTCGATGACGGGGGCGGGCATGATCGTGCTCGAAAACCACGACAAGGCGGCCTGAGCCATGGCCTACTGGCTGATGACCTGCCGCCACAGGCCCGACGCAGCGGCGTTGCGCGAGCAGACCCGCGAGGCCCATCGCGCCCATGTCGCCTCGGGCGGCGGCGGGCTCGCGCGGGTGCTGATCGGCAGCGCGCTGACGCAGGACGACGCCGTGACGGCGCTCGGCAATTTCGGCGTGCTGGAGGCTGACAGCCGCGAGGCGGCGCAGCGTTTCGCCGAAAGCGACCCCTATGCGCTCGCCGGCATCGTCGAGACGATCGAGATCACGGCGTTGCCGGCGCGCTTTCCCGCCGGCCGCATCGGTCCCATGGGGAGCTGACGGGCAAGACTCGACGCGAACGGCCGATCGCGCCCGCAATCATAAAACCACACAAGGGGAGAAACCGACCATGAAGCTCAGCATTCCGGCCCTGACGGCCGCTCTGGCCCTTGCGCTCTCAGGCGGCGCGAGCCTTGCGCAGGAGCCGATCCGGATCGGCCTCGTGCTGCCGATGACCGGGCCCTTCACCTCGACGGGGCGGCAGGCGGAGGCCGGCGCGCGACTTTATCTTCAGCAGCAGGGCGGCATGGTCGCCGGCCGCAGGATCGAGCTCGTCCTGCGCGACGACACCGGCGTTCCCGACGTCTCCAAGCGCATCGCGCAGGAGCTGATCATCAACGGCAAGGTGACGGCGCTCGCCGGCTTCGGCTTGACGCCGCTGGCGCTCGCGACCGCGCCGCTCGCGACCCAGTCGAAGACGCCGCAGGTCGTCACGGCGGCCGCGACCGCGATCATCACGGAGCAGTCGCCCTTCATCGCGCGGACCTCCTTCACCGCGCCGCAGGTCACCGTGCCGCTGGCCGAATGGGCCGCGAAGAACGGCATCAAGCGCGTGATGACCATCGTCTCGGATTACGGCCCCGGCGTCGATGTCGAGAAGGCCTTCACCGAAACCTTCACCAGGGCCGGCGGGACGGTCGAGAACATGCGCGTGCCGCTCGCCAATCCGGATTTCGCGCCGTTCCTGCAGAAGATCGCCGACGCCAGGCCGGACGCGCTGCTCGCCTTCGTGCCGTCGGGCGCCGGCTCGCAGTTCGTGCGCCAGTTCGTCGAGCGTGGCCTCGACAAGAGCGGCATCCGCTTCCTGGCCGAGGGCAGCGTCACCGACGACGACCTGCTCAACAGCATCGGCGACGCCGCGCTCGGCGCGATCACCGCGCATCACTATTCGGCCGCCCATGACAGCCCGGAGAACAAGGCCTTCGTGAAGGCCTTCGGCGAGAACAACAACGGCATGCGTCCGAACTTCATGGCGGTCGGCGCCTATGACGGCATGCACCTGATCGTCGAGGCGCTGAAGAAGACCAATGGCGAGGGCGGCGAGAAGCTGGTCGAGGCGATGAAGGGCCTGAGCTGGATCAGCCCGCGCGGGCCGGTCTCGATCGATCCCGAGACGCGCGACATCATCCAGAACGTCTATATCCGCAAGGTCGAGCGCGTCGACGGCCAGCTCTGGAACGTCGAGTTCGCGACCACGCCGGCGGTGAAGGACCCGGTCAAGGAAGCGAGGAAGAAGTAAACCTGATGAATTTCAGGCTGGAAGCGCGTCGTCATCCCGGGCGACCGCAGGTCGACCGGGAGCCATCGCAAGGCGCTGACTGAGTTCCATGATGGTTCCCGGAGCTGCGCCGTTTCGCGGCTTGTCCGGGATGACGGCGTGCAGTCCGGGCAGATTTGAGCTCTCAGAGCCCGAGCTTCTTCTTGCGCTGCCCGAGCGTCCTGAGCCGCAGCGCATTCAGCCGGATGAAGCCCGCCGCGTCGCGGTGGTCGTAGGCGACCGCGCCCTCCTCGAAGGTGACGAGGTCCTGGTCGTAGAGCGAATAGGGGCTGGAGCGCCCGACGACATGGACGCCGCCCTTGTAGAGCTTGAGCCGCACCTGGCCGGCGACGAATTCCTGGCTCTTGTCGATCAGAGCCTGCAGCATCTCGCGCTCGGGGCTGAACCAGAAGCCGTTATAGATCAGCTCGGCATATTGCGGCATGAGCTGGTCCTTGAGATGGGCCGCGCCGCGGTCGAGCGTGATCGATTCGATCGCGCGATGCGCAACGGCCAGGATCGTGCCGCCCGGCGTCTCGTACATGCCGCGCGACTTCATGCCGACGAAGCGGTTCTCGACCAGGTCGAGCCGGCCGATGCCGTTGTCGCGGCCGAGATCGTTGAGCTTCGCCAGCAGGCTCGCCGGCGAGAGCGCGACGCCGTCGATCGCGGTCGCGTCGCCCTTCTCGAAATCGACGGTGATGTAGGTCGGCCTGTCGGGCGCGTCCTCGGGCGAGATCGTGCGCGAATAGACGTAGTCCGGCACCTCCTCCGCAGGGTCCTCCAGCACGCGCCCCTCCGAGGAGGCGTGCAGCAAATTGGCGTCGACCGAGAACGGCGCCTCGCCGCGCTTGTTCCTGGCGATCGGGATCTGGTGCTGCTCGGCGAAGGCGATCAGCTGCTCGCGCGAGCGCAGATCCCATTCGCGCCAGGGCGCGATCACCACCACGTCGGGCTTCAGCGCATAGGCGGTGAGCTCGAAGCGGACCTGGTCGTTGCCCTTGCCGGTCGCGCCGTGCGAGACGGCGTCCGCGCCGGTCGCCTCGGCGATGTCGATCAGGCGCTTGGCGATCAGCGGCCGCGCGATCGAGGTGCCGAGCAGATAGACGCCCTCATAGGCGGCATTGGCGCGGAACATCGGGAAGACGTAGTCGCGCACGAACTCCTCGCGCAGATCCTCGATGTGGATGTTTTCGGGCTTGATGCCGAGCAGCAGCGCCTTGTCGCGCGCCGGTCCGAGTTCCTCGCCCTGGCCGAGATCGGCGGTGAAGGTCACGACCTCGCATGAGTAAGTGGTCTGCAGCCATTTCAGGATGATCGAGGTGTCGAGCCCGCCGGAATAGGCGAGCACGACCTTCTTGACGCGCTTCTCGGACATGAAACCGGCTTCCCGCAAAAATGGCATGGGCTCCATGCCGAAACAACGACGCAGCCCGCGCGGGCCGTGTTTTGACCATGAAGGCGCACTATCGCAGGCCTTGGACCGGCGCAATCGGAACCTTCTGATCGTCGTCGCGTCTTTTCGTGATGGATCAGAGGCGTCGGGGCTCCGCCGCCGGAAACGATGCGAGCGCCGCACTTGCGGTCTGTCCAAGGGAGGCAGAAGATTCGGATGCGCGACTCAAAACACGACCGACTCGGAGGCTGAATGCCGAATCGTCCTGTGCTGGATTTCTGGTACGAGTTCGCATCGACCTATTCCTGCCTGAGCGCATTGCGGATCGAGGTCCTGGCGGAGGAGGCCGGCGTAGACCTGCGCTGGCGGCCCTTTCTGCTCGGGCCGATCTTCGCGGCTCAAGGCTGGACGACCTCGCCCTTCAATCTCTACCCCAACAAGGGCCGCTACATGTGGCGCGACATGGCGCGACGCGGCGGCCGCAACGGGCTGAGCTTCGTGCGGCCCGAAACCTTTCCGCAGAACTCGCTGATCGCGGCGCGCGTCGCGCTCGCCGGCCGAGAGGCCGGCTGGCTGCCGGCCTTCTCGAAGGCGCTGTTCCGGGCGCAGTTCTGCGAGGGCAGGAACATCGCCGAGGAAGCCGTGCTGCACGCCGCGCTGAAGGAAGCGGGCGCCGATCCCGGCGTCGCGATCCCGGCCTCGCGCAGCGAGGAGGTCAAGGGCCGGCTCAAGGCCGAGACCGAATACGCCAAGTCCCTCGGCATCTTCGGCGCGCCGACCTTCGTCACCGGCGACGGCGAGCTGTTCTGGGGCGACGACCGGCTCGAAGAGGCGCTGGACTGGTCGCGCAACGGCCGCTGACGGCGCGCCCCGGCAGCGATCAGCCCGCCAGATCCCGCAGGATCGGGCAGTCCGGCCTGTCGTCGCCATGGCAGGTCCGCGCGAGGTGCTTCAGCGTGCCGGCCATCGCCCGAAGCTCGGCGATGCGCGTCTCCAGATCGCGCACGTGCCGCAGCGCGACACGCTTCACGTCGGCGCTGGCCCGGCTCTTGTCGCGCCAGAGCGCCAGCAGTTCGCGCCCCTCCTCGATCGAGAAGCCGAGCAGGCGCGTGCGCTTGACGAAGCGCAGCGTATGGACCTCGTCGCTGGCATAGACCCGGTAGCCGGCCTGCGTGCGCGCCGGCGCGGCGATCAGCCCGATGCTCTCGTAATAGCGGATCATCTTGGCGCTGACGCCCGAGGCCGCTGCCGCCTGCCCGATATTCATGGCGCAACTCCCCTGAAGCGCCGCAACCTCAGCGCATTGGTCAGCACGCTGACGCTCGACAAGGCCATGGCGAGGCCGGCCGCCATCGGCGACAGCGTCAGGCCGAAGGCCGGATAGAGCGCGCCGGCCGCGACCGGGATCAGCAGGATGTTGTAGCCGAAGGCCCAGCCGAGGTTCTGGCGGATATTGGCCATGGTCGCGCGCGACAGCGCGATGGCCTTGGCGACCCCGGCGAGATCTCCCGAGATCAGGACGAGGTCGGCGGTCTCGATCGCGATGTCGGTTCCTGTGCCGATGGCGATGCCGATATCGGCCTGGGCCAAGGCCGGCGCGTCGTTGATGCCGTCCCCGACGAAGGCGAGCTTTGCGCCCTCCGCCTGAAGCCGCTTCACAACCTGCGCCTTGTCGGTCGGCAGCACCTGCGCCACGACCTCGTCGAGGCCGAGCTGGCGCGCCACGCTGCGGGCCGTGCGCTCGTTGTCGCCGGTGACCATGACGACGCGCAGGCCGAGCTTGCGCAGCGAGGCGATGGCGGCCGGCGTCGTGGGCTTGAGCGGGTCGGCGACGGCGAGGATCGCCGCCGGCCTGCCGTCGATCGCGGCATGGAGCGGCGTCCGGCCGGCGTCGCCGAGTTCGGCCGCCTTGGCCGCGAAGGACGCCACGTCGAGGCCGGCCGCCGCCATCATCCGGTCGGAGCCGACCGCGACCGCCCGGCCTGAGACGGTCGCGCGGACGCCGAGTCCGGATTCGCTGGCGAAGCCATCCGCCTCGCTTAAAGCCAAGCCGCGCGCCTTGGCCGCCGCGACGAGCGCGGCAGCGACGGGGTGCTCCGAGCGCGCCTCGACCGACGCGACCAGCGCCAGCACCTCGTCCTCGGCGAAACCGTCCGCCACCGCGATGTCGGTCAGTTCCGGCCGGCCCTGCGTCAGCGTCCCGGTCTTGTCGAGCGCAACGATCCTGGCTTGCGACAGCGACTGCAGCGCCTCGCCGCGCCGGAACAGGATGCCGAGCTCGGCCGCCTTGCCGGTCCCGACCATGATCGAGGTCGGCGTCGCCAGCCCCATGGCGCAGGGGCAGGCGATGATCAGCACCGCGACGGCGGCGACGAGCGCATGCGAGAGCGCGGGCTCGGGGCCGAAGACGAGCCAGATCGCGAAGGTCAGCGCGGCCAACGCCATCACCGCCGGCACGAACCGGAGCGTCACCCTGTCGACCAGCGCCTGGATCGGCAGCTTGGCGCCCTGCGCCGCCTCGACGGTCGCGACGATGCGGGCGAGCAGCGTGTCCGCGCCGACCTGCCGCGCCACGAACCGAAACGCGCCCGCGCCGTTGACCGTGCCGCCGATCACGGCGTCGCCCAGCGTCTTGCGAACCGGGACCGGCTCGCCGGTGATCATCGCCTCGTCGACGAGCGAGGAGCCTTCCGTCACCTCGCCGTCGACCGGGATGCGCTCGCCCGGCCGGATCAGCACGAGATCGCCGGCCCGGACCTCGGAAATATCGAGATCGGCCTCGACGCCGTCGCGCAGCACGCGCGCGGTTTTCGGGGCCAGCTCGACCAGCCGGCGGATCGCTTCGCTGGTCCGGCCTTTGGCGCGCGCCTCGAACCAGCGCCCGGTCAGGATCAGCGTGACGATGACCGCGCCGGTCTCGAAATAGGTGTATCGCGCGCCGGCCGGCAGCAGACCGGGCGCGAAGCTCGCCACGGTCGAATAGAACCAGGCCGCGCCGGCCCCCAGCATGACGAGCGAGTTCATGTCGGGCGACAGCCGCCACAGCGCCTGCCCGCCCTTGACGAAGAAGCGCCGCCCCGGCCCGAACAGCACGAGGCTCGCCAGCAGGAAGGCGACGGCCTTGAGATTCAACTCGCCGAAGCGGCCGGCCAGTTCGTGGCGCCAGGCGTCGGAGAGATGCGCGCCCATCTCGATCACGAGCAGCGGCAATGTCGCCAGGGCGGCGAGGATGACCGAGCGCTTCAGCGCGTCCTGCTCCGCGATCCGCGCCGCCTGCACGCGGTCGTTCGCCGGCGCGCCCTGCTCGACGCGCAGCCTCGCCTCGTAGCCGACGGCTTCGAGCGCCGCGATCAGGCCAGGGGCGGCCTGCGCACCGCCTTCGACCGCGATCGTCGCGCGGTTGGTCGCGAGGTTGACGTCGGCGCGGCTGACGCCCGGCACCGCCTTCAGCGCCCGCTCGACGCGGCCGACGCAGGCCGCGCAGCTCATGCCGTCGATGGCGAGCTCGAGCGGGGCGGGCGCGGCGGGGCGGGCCGTTGCGGCAAGGGACATGGACGTCATCTCCGAAAGCGATGACGCTGCATATGGGCCTTCCCATGATGGGAAGGTCAAGCGGCATCCTGCCGCAGCTTGAGATGGTTTCTGCCAACTCCGAGGCGCTGCGCCTTCCGCCCCCTCCCCCGCTTGCGTTGGGGAGGGTTGGGGGGGCAGTCCGACTGGGTGCGACTTCAACTGTCGACGGCTCGCCCGGTCGTTCGGCCCCCCATCCCTAACCCTTCCCCACCGCAAGCGGGGGAAGGGGCCCGGGTGGGGCTCAGCCCACCTCGGCCGCGCTCGCGCGCGCGATCTCGCGCGCCTGCTGCGGCAGCAGGAAGGGCAGGCCCGGCGGCGGCAGGCGGCCGAAGGCGAGATCGACCTTGAAGACCTGCCGCAGCAGCGCGTCGTTCAGCGTATCGCTCGGCGCGCCGCGCGCGAGGATGCGGCCCTGATCCATCACCACCAGCGTATCGGCATAGGCTGCCGCCAGGTTGAGGTCGTGCAATACGGCGAGCACCGCGACGCCACGGCCGGCCAGCGCGCGGGCTCGGTCGAGGAGCGCAAGCTGGTGGCAGAAGTCGAGATTGGCGACCGGCTCGTCGAGGAAGAGCGCCTGGCTCTCGCCCAAACTCGCGCCCGCCTCGAGCTGGCAGAGCGCGCGGGCGAACTGGACGCGCTGCTGCTCGCCGCCGGACAGGCTCTGATAGGAGCGCGCCGCCAGCTCCAGCACGCCGGCCGCCTCCAGCCCCTCGCCAATCAGCGCCTCGCGGCGCTGGCGCGTCGGGGCGCGGCCGACGCCGTCGACGCCGAGGCGAGCCACTTCGTAGACAGTGAAGGGAAAGGCGAGCCGCGTCTGCTGCGCCATCACCGCCCGCCGGCAGGCCAGCCGCCAGCCGGGGATGGAAGAGAGCGGCTCGCTGCCGCAGCGGATTTCGCCGCCGGCAGGCTTGAGTTCGCCCGAGAGCAGTTTCAGCAAGGTCGATTTGCCGGCGCCGTTGGGGCCGACGAGCACGGTCAGCCGCCCAGCCGGAAGCGCCAGCGACGTTTCTTCGACAAGCGCCCGGCCCGATGCCAGATAGCTCAGGTTCTGGCCTTCGACGACGATGGTTTCCGAGCCGGCCCTTCTTTCACCAACGCCCTGGTCCCGAGGAGCCATGCCGTCGGGAATGGCGTCTCGAAGGATCCTGGCCGAGGCTCTGGAGACATCCGGAGCATCCTTCGAGACGCCGGTGCGAGGCTCCTCGGGATGAGGGCCGAGGGTTCGGATGACGGTCTCAGGCATCGAAGGCGCTCTTGCGGCGCAGCAGCAGCCAGAGGAAGAAGGGCGCGCCGATCGCGGCCGTGACGATGCCGATCGGCAGTTCGGCCGGCGCGACGAGCAGCCTCGCGACGATATCGGCTCCCGCCAGCAGCGCCGCCCCGCCCAGCACCGAAAGCGGCAGCAGCAGGCGGTGGTCCGGTCCGACGAGCAGCCGGACCAGATGCGGCACGACGATGCCGACGAAGCCGATCACCCCGGCGCAGGCGACGCTCGCGCCGACGCAGAGCGCCACCAGCAGGATGGCGAGGCCCTTGATGCGCTGCACCGGCACGCCGAGATGATAGGCCTCGGCCTCGCCCAGCATCAGCGCGTTCAGCCCGCGCGCCAGCAAAGGCAAGGCGAGCAGAAGCGGCAGCATGATCGGCGCGACGACGGCGAGCTTGCTCCAGCTCGCGCCGCCGAGGCTGCCGAGCGACCAGAAGGTCAGGTCGCGCAATTGCCGGTCGTCGGATATGAAGGCGAGCAGCCCCGTCAGCGCGCCCGCCAGCGCGCCGAGCGCGACGCCGGCCAGCAGCATGGTCGCGACCGAGGTGCGGCCCTGCCGCGTCGCGATCAGATAGAGCGTCAGCGTCGCCGCGAGCCCGCCGAGAAAGGCGCCGATCGGCAAGGCGAGAAAGGGCAGCTTGCCGAGGAAGCCGACGAGATAGCGGTCGCCGAGCACGATGGTCGCGGCCGCGGCAAGTCCCGCGCCGGACGAGACGCCGACGAGGCCCGGATCGGCGAGCGGGTTGCGGAACAGGCCCTGCATCAGCGCGCCCGAGACCGCGAGCGCCGCCCCGACGAGCAGGCCGAGCAGCACGCGCGGCAGGCGGATCGCGGTCACGACGAGGCCGTCGCGCCCGGCGAGCGCCGCGTCGTTGCTCGTCGCCCAGCCATGCAGGATCTCCAGCACGCGCAGCGGCGGGATTTGCGCCGCGCCCTGTCCGATCGCGACGATGGCGACGACGACGCAGAGCAGCGCCAGCCCCACGACCGCGAAAGCCGCCTGACGCCGGCGGCTGTCGGCATAGGCGTGCAGCGCCGCCAGCGCCGGCACGTCGTCCCGGCCGGCGGCCAGGGTCATGGTCTGTGCGCCGTCTTCAGCGCCGGCAGGCTCGCATCGGGATTCAGCGCCGCCATCAGGTCGCGCGCCGCGGCGGGCGTGCGCGGGCCGAAGCCGAGCAGATAGAGCCCGTCCATCACGATATGGGCGCGCCTGGCGGCGGCGGGCGTCTGCGCGAAGGCCGGCATGGCGAAGAGCGCGTCGGTGGTGACGTTCACGCTCGAACTGTTGCGCATCATCAGGATGGCGTCGGGCGCGGCCTCCAGGATCGCCTCGTCGCTCATCGGCTTGTAGCCCTCGATGGCCTCGGCCGCGTTGACCGCGCCGGCATGAGCGATCATCGCGGCGGCCGAGCTGTTGCGGCCTCCCGCCATGACGCGCCCGTTCTGCAGCGAGAGCACGAAGAGGACGCGCGGCTTGCGCTTAACCCCGTCGCGCATCCGCGCCAGCTCGGCGAAGCTCTCGCGGGTCAGGGCCGCCAGCCGCCTGGCCGGCTCCGCCGCGCCGACGACCGCGCCGATCGTCTCGATCCGGCTGACGACGCCGTCCTCGCTCGTATCGTCGGGGATGGTCGCGATCCGGACGCCGGCCTCCTTCAGCAGCGCCAGCGCGTCGGGCGGCCCGGCCCCGTTGATCGCGAGCACCAGCGAGGGCTTCAGCGAGACGACGCCTTCGGCCGACAGCGCCCGGACATAGCCGACATTCGGCTTGTCCCTCAGCGCATCAGCCGGGAACTGGCTGGTCGTGTCGACGCCGACGATCCTGTCCTGGAGGCCGAGCGCATAGAGCACTTCGGTGATGACGCCGCCGGCGACGACGATGCGCTCCTGCGCCTGCGCGAAGGAGCGGCCGACGAGCCAGGACGGACCGGCGAGATCCGCCAGCGCGACGCATGTCAGCGCGAGCGCGGCGCAGAATTCGCGGCGCTGTTGCGGGCGCAACACAGTCGCGGTCAGGGGCTTGCCGACGGTCATGCGATGAGCCTCCATCCTGTTCCGAAACGCCCGAACCGACGCGCCAGGCGCGCCGATCGCGGCGTTTCGACAAATCCAGAACAACGGCAGAATCAAACAAGCAACACGCTTGTTTTTAACGCTTCTAAAATAAGAAGATCAGCCGCCGTTATTGACGGTGATAGGCAGCTTTACTACACAGGGTCAAGAGCGATGCGTCGCGTGGCGCATCGCGAAAAGCCAGCCAGCCACACGCGCCCGCGTCAGCCAGCCAGCGCTATGTTCTTGTGGTCCGGGGCTGACATCATGCATTCGCACGCCGCGCTCATGCGCGCATCCGTTTCCTTTCTCGCCCTGACGCTTTGCGCGGGAAGCGCGCTGGCGCAGCAACGGCCGCGCCCGACGCCCGCGGCCCCCGCTCCCGTCGTCGCGGCTCCCGGCGCCCCGATCGCGCTCGACGAGATCACGGTGACGGCGAGCCGGCAGGAGGAGCGCGCCATCGACGCGCTCGCCGCCGTCTCGGTGATCAGCCGCACCGAGCTGCGCTCGCAGCAGCCGCAGCGCCTCGGCACGGTGATCAGCCAGATCTCAGGCGTCGCGACGCAGGAGAACCCGAACGACCCGGCGACCGCGATCAACATCCGCGGTCTGCAGGATTTCGGCCGCGTCGCGGTCACGATCGACGGCGCGCGCCAGAATTTCCAGCGCTCGGGCCACAACGCCAACGGCGCGTTCTTCCTCGATCCCGCCTTCGTGCGCGTCATCGACGTGACGCGCGGGCCCGTCGCCAACATCTACGGCTCGGGCGCGATCGGCGGCGTCGTCTCATTCGAGACGGTCGATCCCAAGGACATCCTCAAGCCCGGCGAGCGCGCGGCGGCCGAGATCGGCGCGACCGGCGTCTTCGGCCGGCAGAGCGGGGCGTTCGGCAACGTCATCGGCGCGGTCCGCCCGACCGACTGGGCGGCAGGCCTCGTCGGCCTCTCCTTCCGCTCGCTCAACCCCTATCGCGACGGCGGCGGCAACCGCATCCTCGACTCCGACCAGGACCTGCGCTCGGGTCTCGGCAAGATCGTCCTGACGCCGGGCGAGGGCCAGGAGCTCAAGCTCGGCGGCCAGTACCAGCGCTACGAGTTCGCCAACGGGCTCGGCACCGCGACCGCGCCGCGCCGCCAGAACGACGTCGCGACGCAGAACTACACCGCGCAGTACTCGTTCTCGCGGCCCGACATCCCGTGGCTCAACCTCAAGGTCGGCGCCTACAAGACCTCGACCGACACAGACCAGACCCAGATCTCCGGCGCCGGCGTCGCGCTCGGCGCGAAGCGCTTCTTCAAGATCGAGACCACCGGCTTCGACATCGCCAACACCAGCAAGTTCCAGTTCGGCGCGCTCGGACTCGACCTGACCTATGGCGCGGACTGGTTCGAGGACCGGGTCAAGACCAGCGATCCGGTCGGCAACGGCGACGAGACGACGCCGTCGGGCAAGCGCAGCGTCTATGGCGGCTTCGTCCAGGCGCATTTCAAATACGCGATCTTCGATCTGATCGGCGCGCTGCGCTACGATTCCTACGAGCTCAGCGGCGGCCGCACCACGTCGGACGGCCAGCGCGTTTCGCCCAAGGCCACCTTCGCCGTCACGCCGATCCAGGGCCTGCAGGTCTACGCCACCTATGCCGAGGGCTATCGCGCGCCGTCCGTCACCGAGACGCTGGTCGACGGGCTGCATCCGGTCCCGGCGAGCTTCCTGTTCCGCCCGAACCCGAACCTGAAGCCCGAGGTCGGCAAGACGCTGGAGGCCGGCGTCAACCTGAAATACGACAACGTGCTGCAGGCCGGGGACCGCTTCCGCGGCAAGCTCTCGGTCTTCCAGAACAACGTCACCAACCTGATCGAGGGCATCTTCACCGATCCGGGCGCGCCATGCGGCTCGCCTGTCCCCGGCGCCTGCGCCGACGCCTTCTTCATCTACCAGAACGTCGCCAAGGCGAAGCTGACCGGCATCGAGGGCGAGTTCGCCTACGACGCCGGGCGCTGGTTCGCCAGCGTCTCGGGCTCGTCGATCCGCGGCGACAACGAGACCAACGGCCAGCCGCTGCAATCGGTCTATCCCGACAAGCTGACGCTCGGCGCGGGCCTGCGCTTCCTCGACGAGAAGCTGACCATCGGCGGCCGCGTCACGCTGGTCGACGAGCAGCGCCGCCTGCCGGTCTCGGCGATCGCGACCGCGAGCAAGGCCTATACGCTGGTCGATCTCTATGCCGACTACAAGATCAGCGCCGACGCCCGCGCCTATGTCACGATCGAGAATGTCGGCGACGTCCGCTATCGGCGCTACCGCGACGGCGACAACAGCCCCGGCTTCGTCGGCAAGATCGGCTTCTCGACGCGCTTCGGAACATAATCGCGCCCATCTCGACTTCGCGACCGTTCGCGCGCATCCTGCCGCCCAGCCAGCCACGCGCGCGAACAGCCGACGCCAGCCAGACGCCAGCCAGCCACATCAGGAACTCCGCCATGTTCATCGCCATGAACCGCTTCAAGGTCGTCAAGGGAGAGGAGGCCGCCTTCGAGGAGGTCTGGTCCGCGCGCAAGACCCGTCTCGACGAGATGCCGGGCTTCCAGGCCTTCCATCTGCTGAAAGGTCCCGAGAAGGACGACCACACGCTCTATTCCTCGCACACGACCTGGGCGTCGAGGGACGCCTTCACGGCCTGGACCAAGTCCGAGCAGTTCCGCGAGAGCCACCGCAATGCCGGCCAGCCGCGCGAGCGGCCGCTCTATCTCGGCCATCCGGAGTTCGAGGGCTTCGAGACCGTGCTGAGCGAGAGCAATCCGGACCGTCCCCGGCAGGCGGCGGAGTGAGCGGCATGGCGAGCGTGCAGGCGATCGCCCATCCGGCGACCCAGGAGCCGCCGGATGCCGGCAAGATGACCCGCGTGCGGGAGATGCTGGCGGCCAAGCCCGACGGCGTCATCGAGGCCGTCGCCCGCGAGGTCGGCGTCTCGACGCTGGCCGTGCTGGAGGAGACCCCGGCCGGGCAGCGCGTCGCGATCTCGCCCGAGCGCTTCGAGGCGCTCTGGCTCGAACTCTCGACCTGGGGCGAGGTGCTGTTCATCGTGCACACGTCCGACATCGTGCTCGAATGTGAGGGCGCGCTGCCGGTCGGCTCCTTCGGCCAGGGCTATTACAACATCCATGGCGACAGCCCGATCGGCGGACACATCAAGGCCGGAAACTGCCGCGCGATCTACCTGGTCGACCGCGCCTTCCACGGGCGGCGCTCCTGCTCGGTGCAGTTCTTCAACGGCGCCGGCGAGGCGATGTTCAAGGTCTTCGTGCGCCGCGACGAGAGCCGCGAGCTGATCGCGGCGCAGCTGGCGCAGTTCGAGGCGCTGAAGACCAAGGCTTGGTGACTGCATAAATCGCCGCGCTCGCATGACGGTTGACGTGACCCGATCAACGTCGCGCCAGCCACGCCTCGATCCCGGCCGCCGCGGCGACTCCGGTCGAAAAGCAGCCCTGCAGCAGGTAGCCGCCGGTCGGGGCCTCCCAGTCCAGCATCTCGCCCGCGACGAAGACGCCCGGCAGCGCCTTCAGCATGAAACCGTCGTCGACCGCGCTCGCCATCACGCCACCAGCCGTCGAGATCGCGCGCTCGATCGGAAACAGCCCCGTCAGCCTGAGCGGCGCGGCCTTGACCAGCGCCGCCAGCCGCACGGCATCCTCGGGAAGCGCCCCGCCCTCGCGCAGCAACGCGATCGCGACCGGGGACAGCCCCGCCGCCTTGCGCAGATGGTTGCTCAGAGTCTCGCCCTTGCGGCGGCCGCCGAGCCGTTCGGTCAGCCGCTCCGCCGTCATGTCGGGCCGCAGGTCGATGGAAATTCCGACCGAACCGTCGCGCAGCACGGCCTCGCGCAGCACGGCTGAGAGCGCATAGACCGCGCCGCCCTCGATGCCGTTCGCGTCGATCATCGCCTCGCCCGTCGCCTGCGCGCCGACGTGGCGGATGACGATGCGCTTGAGCGGCTGGCCGGCGAACCGCTCCCGCATGACGGGCGACCACGCGACCGCGAAGCCGCCATTGGCCGGGTGCAGCGGCGCGACCGTTACGCCCAGCGCCGCGAGCAAGCCGGCCCAGCTCCCGTCCGAGCCCAGCCTCGGCCAGCTCGCGCCGCCGAGCGCCAGCAGCGTCGCGTCGGTCCGGACGGGTTCACGATCGCGAAAGCTCAGGGCGCCCGCCCCGTCCCAGCCGGTCCAGTCGTGCCCTGCGGCCAGCGTCACGCCGAGCCCGTCGAGCCGACGCAGCCAGGCGCGCAGCAGGGGCGAGGCCTTCATCGCCTTCGGAAACACGCGCCCGCTGGTGCCGACGAAGCTGTCCGCCCCGAGCCCGTCGGCCCAGTCGCGCAGGGCTTGCGGCGGAAAGGCCGCGAGCGCCGGCTCCAGCCAGGGCTTCGCGCCGCGATAGCGCGTCGAAAACAGCTCCGGCGGCTCGGAATGGGTCAGGTTCAGCCCGCCGCGCCCCGCCAGCAGGAACTTGCGCGCCGGCGACGCCATCCGGTCGTAGAGCGTGACGCGATGGCCGGCCTGCGCCAGCCGCTCGGCCGCGATCAGCCCGGCCGGCCCAGCGCCGATGATCGCGATGCTGCGGGCCGCGCCCGGACCTGTCGTCACGACGACGCGCGCGCCGTGTCGAAGCGCGGCAGGATCGCCTTGAAGGTCGCGCCCTCGCCCGGCGCGCTTTCGATCGTCAGCCGGCCGCGATGGCGCAGCACGATATGCTTGACGATGGCGAGGCCGAGGCCCGTGCCGCCGGCCTCGCGACTGGCCGCGGTGTCGACGCGGTAGAAGCGCTCGGTCAGGCGCGGCAGGTGCTCGGGCGCGATGCCCGGCCCGTCGTCATGGACGCTGACGCTGGCCTCGGACGCCCCGTCCCGCACGTCGATCTCGACCTCGCCGCCCTCGCGACCGTATTTGATCGCGTTCTCGACCAGATTCTCCATCAGCCGCAGCAATTCGTCGCGATCGCCCGGAACCCGGACCGGATAGGGCGGCGTGGCGAGCTTCAGCGTCACCTTGCGCTCGCGCGCCATCAAAGCGAGCGAGTCGACGATCTCGCGCGAGATTCCGGCGAGATCGACCGGCGTCTCCGGCGCGAGATGGGCGCGCAGCTCGATGCGCGAGAGCGAGAGCAGATCGTCGACGAGGCGCGCCATGCGCAGGCCCTGCTCGCGCATGATCGTCAGGAAGCGGTCGCGCGCGCCGGCGTCGTTGCGGGCCGGCCCCTGCAGGGTCTCGACGAAGCCGAGCAGCGATGCGAGCGGCGTGCGCAGTTCGTGGCTGGCATTGGCGACGAAATCGACGCGCATGCGCTCGGTCGAGCGCTGCTCGCTCAGATCCTCGAACGTCAGCAGCACCGGCCTGCGCCAGTCGGCGCCGGGCAGCGCCGCGATATGGATGCGGAAGGTCCGCTCGACCGGCACGCGCTCGACGAACTCGATGACGCGCCGGCCGCCGCCGCGCGAGACCTCGCCGATCGCCTCGATCAGATCGGGATCGCGCAGCACCAGCGTCAGGGGCTTGCCGGTGTCGAGGCCCGGGATCAGGGCCCGCATCGCCGGGCTCAGCGCCTGCGCCAGCCCCTGCGCGTCGAGCAGCACGACGGCCGCGCCCATCGCCTCGACGAGGCTCGCGACCGAACGGGCCTGCGGGTTGAAGGGGATATCCATGCGGCTCTTCCTGATCGCAACGCAGGCAAGCGTCAATCGCCTCGCCGCGCGCCGAAGGCAATCGCTCGACAGCGAAGCTCATCCCCTTCCCCTAGCTTGCGGCGGGGAAGGGTCAGGGATGGGGCGCCGCTCGACCGGGTGAGCCGAACATGCTCGAAGGCGTGCCCGGTCGGACCGCCCCCCATTCCAGTCCTGTCCACCGCAAGCGGGGGAGGGAGCTGATGGCGACGCGGCCGCCACCCAAACGATCCAGACGCGTTCCCTTGTGGCGCGGAGCCGGCTAGGCTTGGGCTGAGAAGCGTGGAGCGGAACCGATGGCCAAGGCGATTGCGAAGACGACGGCGAAGGCCGGGGCGGACAAGGCCAAGGCGGACAAACCCGCCCCCGCGGCGAAAGCAGGCAGGATCGCGCCGCGAACCCGCAAGGTCGTCAAGGCGGTCGCCAAGGCGTCTCCCGGCAAACCGACGTTCGATATCGAGGCGAAGACGCTGCCCGCCGCCATCGTCGACGCGGCCTACCATTCGGGCGGCTATCCCTATGGCAAGCGCCTGAAGCGCAAGCGCTACGACAGGGAGATGGAGCCGCTCCAGATCGAATTGCAGAAGCTGCTGGCCTGGACGCGCGAGAGCGGCGAGCGCATCGCGATCGTGTTCGAGGGCCGCGACGGGGCCGGCAAGGGCGGCGCGATCACGCGCTTCACCCAGCATCTCAATCCGCGCCAGGCCCGCGTCGTGGCGCTGTCGAAGCCGTCGGACATCGAGAAGGGGCAATGGTATCTCCAACGCTACGCCGCGCAGCTGCCGACGGCGGGCGAAGTCGTGTTCTTCGACCGCTCCTGGTACAACCGCGCCGGCGTCGAGCGCGTGATGGGCTTCTGCACGCCCGAGCAGACCGATGCGCTCTTGCGCGAGGCGCCGGTCTTCGAGGGCATGCTGGCGCGCGACGGCATCCGCGCGATCAAGCTCTTCCTGACCATCGGCCGCGAGATGCAGATGACGCGGCTGCATGCGCGCTGGCACGATCCGCTCAAGCGCTGGAAGCTGTCGCCGATGGATTTCGAGGCGATCCCGCGCTTCGACGCCTATTCCGACGCCTTCGAGCAGCTTTTGTCGCGCTCCTCGACGGAATGGGCGCCCTGGACCGTGATCCGCGCCAACGACAAATTGCGCGCCAGGCTGAACGCGATCCGCCACGTCCTCCACGCCATCCCCTATGACGGCAAGGACGAAGACGCGATCGGCGCGATCGACGACAAGGTCGTGCTGAGCGCGAAAGCCTATCTCGACCAGGGCGGGGAGAGCTGACGGCCGCAACGCAAAGCGCCGCAGGCAGCGCTCGCCTCGGATCAAACTGGCTCTTGCCGCGTTCCTGATCCGGCGACCGAAGCAAGCGATGACGATGATGATCGAGACCGACGACGACTACAGACTGGCGCTCGAGACGCTGAACCGGCTGAGCGAGGCCGGTCTCGACGGCGACGCCCAGGACGAATTTTTGGCCCTGACCGCGGCGATGCTGGACTACGAGACGCGCAACCATCCGGCGCTGGCGTCGGAATAAAGCCGTCACGTTCAGCCGATCATAGCGCTCACCGTCATTGCGTGCGCGCGAAACGATCCGCGGTCTCGCGCAACCCTCCGGATTGCTTCGCCGCGCTCGCAATGACGATAGGGTTGTCTCAAAGGGCGGCAGGTCAGCCCATGACGTCCTGCGCCTCCTCGGCCTCGACCTTGTCGTGCGCAGCTTCCCACCCGTCCATCCAGGCGTCATGCGACGGGTCGTCGGCAGGATAGGGGCACTCGCTGACGGCGAGACCGTCGAGGCAGGCCTGATGGCCCTCCTCATAGGCGCAATTGACGGTTATCGACGTCATCATGTCACCTTTCGCCATGTCCGCGATCCGGCGAGTCGTTGGTCGGGTCGCATGCTGACGGACATGATTCACCGGATCGTGAATCAAAACGCGTCGCACGCGAAATTGATCCGGCGACCGCCAAAACCGTCGAGACGAGCCGCTCCGGGTCGCGGCTCTACCGCTCCCGCCCCCTGATCCGCCGCCACATCTCGTTCAGCGCCAGGAGCGCCAGCGCCAGGATGAACGGCAGGAGATAATAGGCGATGCGAAAGAGCAGGAGCGCGCCGAGCACGCCCTCATAGGGCAGCCGCGAGAGCGCGACCAGCATCGTCGCCTCGAACACGCCGAGGCCGCCCGGCGCGTGGCTGGCGATCCCGATCAGACAAGCGAAGACATAGACCGCGAGAAAGGTCGGATAGGCGATGTTGTGCCCGCCCGGCAGCAGCACGAAGAGCACGGCCGCCGCCGCGCAGACCTCCGCCGCGCCGAGGAACATCTGGCCGAGCGTGATGCCGAGGCCCGGCAGCGGCAGGTTCCAGCCGCGCACCCGGATGGTGCGCTCGCCGGTGGCGACCCAGCCGAGATAGCCGAGCGTGCCGAGCGCGACAGCCGCGCCGACGCCCTGCACCACCAGCGGCGTGGTCCGCGCCAGCTCCGCGACCGAGTCCGAGGCATAGAGCAGGCAGGCGCACAGGATCGCCCCCAGGCCGAGCCAGAAGGTCAGCCCCGCGATCACCGTCAGGCTCGCGACTTCCGAGGCCCGCACGCCCTTGGGCGAATAGATCCAGTAGCGCACCGTGCCGCCGGTCACGATCGGGAAGCCGAGCGTGAACGAGACCGAATAGGAGGTGAAGGAGGCGAGCGCCGTGGTGCGGTAGGGGATCGAGAGACCGAGCCGTTTCAGCGCCAGCGCGTCGTAGCCGGTCAGCAGCAGATAGCTCAGCGCGGTGAAGCCGAGCGCCAGCCCGATCTGGCGGGCGCTGGCGTTGCGGAAGGCTCCCGCGAGTTCGCCCGGCTCGATCTCGCGGACGATGTAGTAGAGTACCACGAGCGAGGCGCAGAAGATGAGCATGCTCGCCAGCGGCCCGAGCCACCACCAGCGGCTGCGCCGGCGCAGGGGAATGGCCGGGTGGGATATTCCTGGCTCATCCTGGCCGAACGACATGCGGGGACCGACTCGACGACTTCTCCGACCCCGGCATCGCAGGGCCCGGGCGGGGCGAAAGACGGCCGCCGAGCGCGGCCCTCGCCGCCAGACATAGCGCCTCGCCGCCGATCCACAAGCCGGGCGCGGCGCAACGGGGGCCACCGCGAGAGAATTGGTTCATCCCCTTCCCCCCGCTTGCGGTGGGGAGGCCGCCCCGCTCAACCCGCCTTGCGGAACACCCGCAGCGTCCTGAAGGTCGCGACCTCCTCGACCGGCGCTGCCTTGGCCCATTCCGCGATGATCGGCTCGGCCGTCGCATAGGCGAAGGAGCCGGTGTAGAACAGCAGGTAGCCGCCGGCGTCGATCTGCCCGGTGAACAGGTCGATGACCTCGCGGTCGGTCAGCGCGCCATAGGCGTCGTTGGCCTGCGTCCTGAACTCGCAGGCGTGGAACAGGGTGACGATGTCGAAGCGCGGCAGCAGCTTGGCGTTCGTGGTGTAGATGTCGCCGAAATAGGCGCTGTAGGTTTTGGTGATGGTCGGGTTGCCGGTCGCGAGCTTGACGAAGGCGTCGTATTCCTTCGGCGAGGCGGTGATGCCGAGAACCGTGCAGTCGAGTTCGGCTTCCGCGCAGCGGATGCCGACATAGTGATGCCCGCCTGTGCCGAAATGATAGATGCGCTTGCCGGTGACGCCCTGCTCCTCGAGCCATTCGACGAAATGCACGTCGCAGGGGCACTGGTCGACGCGCAGGCCCCAATAGACGTCCCAGATGTTCATCGGCGCGGCGGCGCTGGCGGCGGTCATGTCGGATGGCTCCAATGTCGCAAGTCGTCGTGGCTTTCTCTGAAACACACGAAATCTCTCGGCTCACAGAGGGCGTTCCCGCTGAACCGCGCCTGAACGGGCAGCCTCACGACGCGCCGGGCACCGTCAGCTCAGGCCGCGCCTCGGCGCGGGCCGGACCGGCCATGCGCACCACGCCGCCGGCGCGCTTCAGCGTCAGGCGCTGCGTTGCGGCCTCCGCGAAACCGGCGCTCTGACCGAAGCCGAGGATGATCGCGTCCGGCCGCGCGGCGCGCAGCTCCGCGATCAGGTCGAGCGCCGTCTCGGTCTCGAGCGCGCTCGTCGCCTCGTCGAGCAGCAGGATGTCGGGCGCCTCCAGCTCGGCCCGCGCCAGCGCCAGGCGCTGCCGGTCGCCGGTGGCGAGCTCCTTGTCCCAGTCGCGAAACTCGTCGATGCGCGGCGCGAGGCTGGAGAGGCCGTAGCGCCGCAGCGCACCGGCGATCGCGTCGCCGTCATGCTCCGCGCCGGAATCGAGCACCGCCCGCAGCGTGCCCTCCGACAAATGCAGCTTGTGCGGCACCACCGTCACCATCGCGCCCTCCGGCAGCGCGATCCGGCCGCGCCCCCACGGCCAAAGGCCGGCGATGGCCTGGATCAGCGCCGCCTTGCCCAAGCCGAGCTCGCCGGAGAGATGCAGCGTCGCGCCCGGCGCGGCGTCGAGTCCGATCTCGGCCGCGAGCGTGCGGCCGTCGCGGTCGACCAGCGTCACCGCGTCGAGCCGCAAGCCGCCGTCACGGCTCCGCTCCAGCGCCAGATGCGCGCCCTGCGGATCGCGTTCGAGCCGCTCCAGCGCGTCCGCGAGTTCGTTGACGCGGCGCGCGGCGGCGAGCCATTCGGCGATGCGCATGAAATTGTCGAGCAGCCAGTTGAAGGCGTTCTGCACCGCCACGAAGGCGGCGGCGACCTGCACCACCCCACCGAGCGACATCTCGCCAGACAGGTATTTCGGCGCGGCCAGCAGCAGCGGCGCCACCGGCACCAGCGCGCCCGAGCCGTTGGTGATCCAGGTCAGCCGGCCGCGCTGCCTGATCATGGCGAGCCAGCGCTGCACCAGGCTGTCATAGGTCTGCGCGACGGCGCGGCGCTCGCCGGCCTCGGTCCTCGTCAGCGCGATGGTCTCGCCATGATCGCGGATGCGCATCAGCGAGAAACGCAGCCGCGCCTCTCCCTCGTTGCGCGCCGCGATCAGGCGCGGCAGCCGCCGGCCGACGACGCTGATCAGCAGGGAGACGAGGATGGCGTAGACGATCGCCGCCAGCACCATATAGGCCGGGATGACGACCGGCCCGCCGGCGGTCGGCACGCTCAGGCTGCCGCCGATGCTCCAGAGGATGCCGATGAAGGTGATCGCGGTGATGATCGACGACAGCAGCCCGATCGCGAAATCGACCACCGGCTCGGTCGCCCAGCGCACGTCGTCGGCGATGCGGTATTCGGGATTGGCCGGTTCGTAGCCGGACAGGCTGAGCCGGAAGAAGCGGCGCTCGCCGATCCAGCCATCGGCCAGCCTGGCCGCGACCCAGGCGCGCCAATGCACCTGAAAGGTCTCGCGCGAGACCAGGATGGCGACGCCGATGCCGGCGACGATGACGGCCAGCACCGGGAACACCGCTATCGCGACCAGCGCGCTCCCGGCGTCCTTGTTCTCCAGCGCGTCGAAGAACCAGCCGTTCCAGCGGTTGACGGTGACGTTGGCGAAGACGCTGACGACGATCGCGGTCGCGAGCGAGAGCGTCCAGAACCAGGCTCTTCCGGCGCCACGGCCGCGCCAGAAACCGCCGGTCAGCTGCGCGAAGCGCCAGGCGACCTGCTTGTCGCCCGGCCCGGCAGGCGCCGCCTCGCCGTTCGCCTCACGCTTCGCCAAGGACGACAGATCTCCGGATCGATCCCGTTCGGGACGATGACGGCCAGCCCCCGCAGCCGAACCTGCCGCTTGGTTAGCCGGATGCGAATGAACTGCTGGTGAACGTCGGCGACCGGGAGACCGCGACCGCCGACGACCGCCTCAGCTACACCACGCCGCCGGCAAGAGCGGGCGCATCGTCGAGCCCTTGCCGCGCCACGATCTCGTCGTCATCGACGAACCGGTCCACCCGTCGTTCAACCAGTGGGGGCCCGGTGGCTCCGCCACCCGATCAGCAACTTCCTCCCCCGATACCGTCAGTCTTTAGCCGCGTAGCCACTGGAGCAGTTTCGGGCCGAGGAGCTGCGCGTTCAGTTCCTCGTCGGACAATTCGACGAAGCCGTCGAGATCGCGCACGATCACCATGCCGGTGTTCCTGAACCGCGCCGCGATCGTCTTGAGAAAGCCGAAATCGACCGCGTGTTCGCAGGCGCCCATGAACAGGAAATAGACCTGGTCGCCGCGCCGTTCGGATGCCTCGAGCACCCGGATCGTCCTGTCGAGATCGCTGGCGTCGTTCTCGCCGTCGGTGACGAAGATGACGATCGAGCGCTTCTTCTCCGCCGCCGGCTCGTCTCGCGACAGGCCAAAGAAGCGGCTCAGGAAGTTGCCGCCCGGGTCGCGCGGCAACCAGCCGAAATGCTGCAGATTGCGCTCCAGGACGTAGCTGTAGGTGGTGCCGCCCTTCCAGCCGGGCACTTTGTCGATGACATTGTCGATGATGTAGTTCCTGCAATTCCGTGGCGAGACCGTGCCGACATGGTGGGCGTTCTCGCCGCCATGGCTGAAGCTGAACACATCCATCTGGCCATCGGGGTCCAGCACCATTCCGTAGGGCACGAGCCGCTCGATCAGCCTGCTCGTGGTGCCCTCCTCATGCTCATGCTCGAACGAGCCCGAGACATCCATGTCGAAGATCAGCTCCGCCTTGATGCCGGGAGCGACGCCTGCCTTGTCCAGCGACAGACGCAGGGTTTCGGCCGACTTCCTGAGGTCCAGTTGCAGTGCCATGGCGGGTCGTCCCTATGTCTTCAGTTGTTGCAGGATGGTGCGCAGCTGATAGGCCAACTCCCTGGCTTGGGTCGGCGTCACCTGTCGTTTCTCCTCCAGCATCGCCGTCAACGCGGCGATGCCACCCAGCAATCCGGGAACCGTGACGAGCGCCACGTTCTGGATCGCCGCGACGAGACGGAGCGGCTGCTCGATCTGCAGCGCCCGCATCGACGCGCCGCCGCGGATCTGCGCGACGGTCTGGGTCAGGCTCATGCTGCGCTCAAGGAAGCGCTGCGAGAGGGGCCTGGCGCTTTCGGCGAGATGGGCCGAGAGGAACTCCGCCGCCAGGGCGGCGGCCTCGACCTCGTCGCCGACCTCGTCGATGCGGCGCGAATGCCGGTCGAGCGCGTCCTTCAGGGAGAGCAGCGGCTCGAGCGCCGCGTTCATGAGCGCCAGCAGTTGATCCAGTTCGACGCGGGCCCGCCGCAGTTCGTCTGGCGTGTCGATCCTGCCGTTCACCGCCGCGAGATATTGGGTGAGCAGGCCCCGTCCGGGCCCGACGCCGCAGACGGCCTCGAGATCGATCGCCCCGAGAATTTCGCTCATGCGGCCGATATGGGCCGTCACGCGCTTGACGATTTCGGCCTGCGACAGTTCCAGGCTGCGCGAAACCAGCTCGCTGAAGTCCTGCTGCAGCCGGTGCCCCCACAGGACCACCTGGCGATCACGCGCACCTTCGACCACGAAGGTTCCGATGAGGCGCAGCGCCTCCTCCAGCACGCCCGCCCCGCTCCGCGGCGACAACCTGGCGAGATCGGCGCGGTCGACCGCGATGCGCTTGCGCTCGTATCCCGGAATCGCGGTCGGTCGGACAATGCCGGCTTTGCCTGGCCCGGACGTGGCGGCCTGCGCCGCCGGACGGCCCGGCCGGGGAGCACGGGGCGGCGGGGTCACCACGCTCGGCTTTGGGCCCGTGACCGCCTCGCCCCTCTCTCGCGCCGCGACCTCCGGCCCGTGCCGGAGCCCGCCCGGCCTGCCGATGACGGTCGGACGAGGGCGTCGCGGGTCACTCGCCCCTCCGGGCAGGCTCGGCTCGGCGTCCTCGTCCCCCGACATGACCGGCTCAGGAGAAATGCGCGAGGACGTCGTTGAAGGTGCCTTTGAAGCCGCTGCCGACGGCCGCGTATTCCCAGCCATCGGGTCCGAGCAGGATGCTGCCGAGCTGGACCACGTTGAAATCCCTGAATTCGTCCGACAGCCTGTAGGCGCCGAGCTCCTTGCCGGCATCGTCCGTGAGCGTGATCGCGCAATATTCGATGTCGCCGAACGCAGGCTCCTCTTCCCCGGCTTCGCCTGTCTCATGGCCGACGCCATGCTCGGCGTCGTGGACCGTGACGAGGATCGGAATTTCGTTGACGCCATCGGGAATCCTGGAGCCGTCGATGACGATGGACTCGACATTGTTCTGGACCAGCTTGTCGCCGCTGTGGATCAGTCCGCCGCTGGCGGTCTGGAAGGATCCGTCCGGGTTGGCCGGAAGCGCTCCCCCTTTCGGATTCATGCGTGTGGTGTTGTAGGTCGACAAGATGCTCGCGAGCTGCGTGACCTTGGCGCCGTTGCCGTCATTGCGCGCCTCGAGCGCGTGAACGTCGACGTCGTCGGCATGCTCGGCGTCGCAACGCCACTCCACCCTGGCCGTGAAGCGGCTGCCCTTTTTCAGGGACAATTGCAGCTTGGGCGTATCGACGCCGGCCTTTTTGAGGGAAAGCGTCAGCATGGGTGACATGGCTCCTGTGGTTTGACCGCTCCGGTCGGCGGGATGCGCGAAGCCCTCATGGCGCGGGTTGCCGCGACGACAGGGTCGCGAGTTCTTGCCGTGCCGCCGCGAATTTTTGCCGCGCCTGCTCGAACTTCTCTTCCGTGGTCTTGCGCGCCGCGGCGACGAGGCCGTGGATTTCGTTCGTGGTGGCGATGATCTGTTCGATCTGCTGGGCCTGCGCGAGACGGTTTTCGCCAGGCGCCGCCGCGGCGGCAACGGCGACATCCTTGAGCGCCCTGCCGCGCAGTTCGGTCAGTTGCCTGTCGAGTTGGGCCTGCCTGCCCGCGAGTTGCTGGACGCTCCTGACCGCGAAGGCGCCGTGGATCGACAGCAGCGTCATCTTGATGGACGCAAATCGCGAGGCGACCGTCGTGGCGGTCTCCTGCAGCGTCGCGATGCCGGCCTGCTCGATCTGCTGGATCACGAGCTGGTCGGCGGGCAGGCGCGTATAGGCGCCCTCGAGCGCGAGCGCCCGGCTTTCGAGCAGGCGCAGCTTGTCCTTGAGCTCGATCAGCCGTGTCAGCGCGACGGGATCGGCCTGGTTGAGGCTGGCCTCCCGCGCCTCGACATAGGCCCGCGCCTTGGCGAGGAAGGCCCTGGCCACGCCAGCCGAAACCGTGAAGTCGCCAAAATGCTCGCCATAACTGCGCTTGAGCGCTTCCAGCGCCTGCAATTCGCCAAACAGCTTCTGCATCTCGCCGGACAGTTCGCCTTCGAGCTTCATCATCTGGTCGGCCAGCGTCTTCGTGCGTCCGGAAATCAGTTCGCCGATCTCGGCCAGCGCCTCCGCCGCCAGTTGGCCGGGGCGCTTGCCGGTGAAGCGCGCCAGCAGGGAGCCGATGAGGCCGGGCTTCTCGCCGTTCTGGATCTTGTCCAGGATATCGGGAAGCCTGGCGTCCTGCACACCCTCCTCGAGGCGCCCGAACAGCGCGAACACGGCCGAAGCGCTGTTCTTGTCGAGCCTGGCGAGGAACCCGTCCAGGGTTCGCTGGAGCGCCTGCTCCGCGCCGAGCCCGATCTTGATCACATCGCCGGACGGCAATGTTTCGAAGTCGAGTTCGGCGAGCGACTTCTCGGCCGCCACCGCCTGGTCGGGTCTCAGGACGATGGCGCCGGTCTCGATCGGCGCGGCCGGGACCGGCGCCTGCGGCGGAGCCGCGGGCCGGGCGGCGGATTCCGTCACGACGCGCGCAGGGGCTCCTATGGTCGTCGGCTTCATCGGCCTCTCCTGTCGCGGCAGCTCTGGCCAGGTGAGCGGCCACTGGTCATGATGTGCATCGTCTTTGTCCCTGGAGCGGGAGAATGCGGTTCGATGCGCGATTCCAAGACGCGCCGGACGCCCTGACGGCGTCTCAGGGACCATACCATCCACTTTCTCCATGGCCAGCGGGAATCGCTTGCGCCCCGGACGGCCAAGGATGGCTCGATATGACCCGCGACGGCGCCACGGCATCACGTTCGCGGGTCTATCGCTCGTCGTTCCGGGCCCATTGCGGCCCGGGCTGGAAAGAATTGTCCCGGCGCGCCGAGCGGTATCCCGAGGCAACGCCGGCCGTCGGGCTCGGGCAGCTTTCCGCCTCGAATATTCCTCGACATGGGCAAGGATGGCGTCGGCATCGACTGTCGCGGCCGCACCCGGTTTCTCGTCTAAATCGAGCACGGGATCGATGACGCATGGTTTTGTCGCAGGGCTGGAGACGACGTGCAGGATCGACGACATATGGGCGTCGAGAAATGCCGCGACGACCGACGTCCCGGTCATTTCAATGGCTCCTGTCCCGTTATCCGCTCTTGTCACGGTCTTCATGCGGTGATCCGGCACCGGAGGGGCTGGACGAAAGCGATTGCCACTTTCGGGCGGAGGCGCTCGGCCGCCGCGGCGGGCGGCGCTATCGGCGCAGGGCTTCAAGGTCGCACAGGTCGTTTCGAATCGCGGTGGCGGCGACGGCGGCATTCCCCATGGCGTGGCTGATCTGGTCGAGCCCCTCGACCATGTCGCCGGCGGCGTAGAGGCCCGGCACATCGGTGCGCTGCTTCGCGTCGACGATCAGACATCCTTGGCTGGAGAGCCTCGCCCCGAGGCCAGCCGCAAGACCGCATCGCACATCGCTGCCCAGCGCCGGGTAGATTGCGTCGAAAGCGTGGCTGCCGCCGGGCAAGGCGATCGCGATCGTCGTATCGCGCAGATCGAAGGCGAGGCACGGACCGTCCAGCAGCCTGATCGCGGCCTTGTCGATGCGTCCGCGCTGGGAAGCATCGAGGTCGTGAACGCCATTCGGCGAAATCAGGGTCACGTCCGCCGTGAAGCTGCGCAGGAACTCCGCCTCGCCCAGCCCGCTCGCGGCGGAACCGATCACGCCGACCCGGCGATCCGTCACCTCGAACCCGTCGCAGATCGGGCAGTAGCGCAGCAAACCGCGCGCGAGGGCCTCGGCGTGCATATCGTCCGGCATGTCGGGACGGCGGTTCACGACGCCGGTCGCCAGCAGAACGGTCCGGGCGCGAAGGCTCAGCTCCCCGGCCGCCGCCACGAAAACATTCCCGTCTTTCGTCAACGCGGTCACCTCGCCTGACAGATGACGGGAGCCATAGCGCCTGGCCTGAGCCTTCATGCGCGCCAGAAGCTCGGAGCCCGCGATCCCGTCCGGAAAGCCGGCATGGTTGTGGCTGACGGGAATCCAGTCCGCGCGGCTCTGCCCGCCGTCCACGACCAGAACGGACAGGTGAAATCTCGCCAGATAGATCGCGGCCGTCAGGCCGGCAGGACCGCCGCCGATCACAAGGCAATCGAACAGGCGCGTTCCAAGCCCCTCCTGCCCAGACCCAGCGGATCCCATATCCTCCACCTCCTCATGCTCGACGCCATGGAGATGGGAGCTGACGTCACTATAGGTTCAAGCCTTGCCGGACGATTTACTTTCCGAGGGAACAATCGAGCCGACCTGTTGTTTCATGGCCACCTCGAAAGGGAGATGAACCATGCCACAAGAAAAGCCAGGACAGCATCACGACCACCCGGGCCACAAGCCCGGCGACCTTGACCAGCACGGACACCGCGACAAGTCGATGTCCGAGAAGCCCGGCCAGCATCACGACCACCCGGGTCACAAGCCCGGCGACCTCGACGAGCATGGACACCGTGACAAGTCGATGTCCGAGAAACCCGGCCAGCATCATGATCACCCCGGGCACAAGCCCGGAGACCTTGATCAGCATGGTCATCGCGACAAGAAGATCTGACCTGCCACCGAGTTTCCTCCACGCGGCGTCAGGGTCCGGCCCTGATGCCGCGATGGGCCTGACGGAACGTCGGGTCCGGGGCATAGGCGGGGCGTATCGGAGGGATCGTTCGCCACAAGTCCCGCCGTCCGCCGGATGAAATGTTTCGCGCCCGGCGGCGCGAGCTTGTCCACCAGCGGCGGCGGTTCGGCTATCGGCGGCCCTGCTCGGGCATCAGGGCATCCCGTCGGGCGTTAACCAGCTCGTGAACCAGGCCGGCAGGGTTTACGACCCGCTGTTCCATTCGAGGCGAGGGCGAGGACGCTCGACCAACCATCTCGCATCTTTTCTCATACCCGCCCGATCAGGCCGTGGCGCGGCGCGGGCGTGTTGGCGCGAGGTCGACGAGACGCTGTCGGCCGCCGAAAAGTTCACTTTATGTTCTTGCGCGCCCCGCGAAGCTCGGCTAGCCTTCCGCTCGGGAAGAGGGCGGCGGGACATGGTGACGCGGGTCGCGACGGTGGCGTTCGAGGGCATCGAGGCGCGCGCCGTCGATGTCCAGGTGCAGGTGACCTCCGGCACTGTGAACTTCGTCCTGGTCGGGCTGCCCGACAAGGCGGTCGGCGAGAGCAAGGAGCGGGTGCGCGCCGCGCTGATCGCGTCGGGGCTGGCGCTGCCGGCCAAGCGCATCACCGTCAATCTCGCGCCTGCCGACCTGCCCAAGGAAGGCAGCCATTACGACCTGCCGATCGCGCTCGGCGTGATGGCGGCGATCGGGGCGATTCCCGCCGACGCGCTCGCCGGCTACACTGTTCTGGGCGAACTGGCGCTCGACGGCTCGATCACGGCGGTCGCCGGCGTGCTGCCGGCCGCGATCGCGGCCTATGCCAGGGGCCAGGGACTGATCTGCCCGCATGGCTCCGGGCCGGAAGCGGCCTGGGCCGCGGCCGACATCGACATCCTCGCGCCCCGCTCGCTGATCCAGCTCGCCAACCATTTCAAGGGCACGCAGGCGATGGCGCGGCCGGAGCCAGCGGTCGCGCGCCAGTCCGGACCTCTGCCGGACCTCGCCGACATCAAGGGCCAGGAGAGCGCCAGGCGCGTGCTCGAGATCGCGGCCGCCGGCGGGCACAACCTCCTGATGAACGGGCCGCCGGGCGCTGGCAAGTCGATGCTGGCAAGCCGGCTGCCCTCGATCCTGCCGCCGCTGACGCCGCGAGAGCTGCTCGAGGTCTCGATGGTGCTCTCGGTCGCCGGCCATCTCGCCGATGGTGCGCTGACCGACCGGCGGCCCTTCCGCGCGCCGCATCACTCGGCCTCGATGGCGGCGCTGGTCGGCGGCGGGCTGCAGGCCAAGCCCGGCGAGGTCTCGCTCGCCCATCACGGCGTGCTCTTCCTCGACGAATTGCCGGAGTTCCAGGCGCAGGCGCTCGACGCGCTGCGCCAGCCGATGGAAACCGGCGACGTGCTGATCTCGCGCGCCAACCACCGCGCCGTCTATCCGGCCCGGTTCCAGCTCGTCGCGGCGATGAACCCGTGCCGCTGCGGCAAGGCGACCGAGCCCGGCTTCGCCTGCCGGCGACAGCCGAACGAGCGCTGCATGGCGCAGTACCAGACCCGGATTTCGGGGCCGATGCTGGACCGGATCGACATCACCATCGACGTGCCGGCGGTGACCGCCGCCGACCTGATCCTGCCCGCCGCCAGCGAAGGCTCGGCCGAGGTCGCGGCCCGCGTCGCGGCGGCGCGGCGGCTGCAGACGCAGCGCTTCGCCGCGCTGGGTCTGGCCTCGGTCGGCACCAACGCCGCCTGCCCGGCCAATGTGCTGGACGAGATCGCACGGCCCGACAACGCGGGACTTGGCCTGCTGCGCGACGCGGCCGATGCGATGCGCCTGACCGCGCGGGCCTATCACCGCGTGCTCAAGGTGGCGCGCACGCTCGCCGACCTCGACGGCGAGGCCAGGGTCGGCCGCATCCATCTGGCCGAGGCCCTGTCCTATCGCTCGCGCGTCGACCAGGTGGCGCAGGCGGCCTGAACGGCCAAGGCCGGGCGTCTCGCCTACGCCGGCAAGCCTCTGCCATGGTTAACGAACTGCATCACGCGACCCCTAGACTTCGACGATAAGTCAAACTCTTTCTCAAGCCGCGGCTGCTAGACTTGGCGTCATGGACAGCCTGTCACCCGCCTTCATGACGTGGATCGCCATCGCGCTTGCGGCGGCGGCCTGCATCGGCAGCGTCGCCATGGCGATCCAGCGCGCCCGGACGATCCGGCAGGCGACGGAACTCGCCCGCGATGTCGAGACGCTGAACGACCGGCTCTGGGCGCTGGCCGACAGCGAGGAACGCTATCGCAGCCTGATCGAGGCGCAGGGCGACCTGATCGTGCGCCGCGACGGCAGCCGCATCGTCTACGCCAACGCCGCCTATGCCGCCCTGCTCGGGCTCGACGAGGCCAGCGTGGTCGGCGCGACCGCCGAACCCATGCGCATCGCGCTGCGCCCGGCGGAGACGCTCGACGACGGCGCGCGCGTCTTCGACGAACGCCTCGGCGCGCCCGACGGCGAGGCGACGGGCGAACGCTGGATATCCTGGGTCGAGACCGCCGTTCCCGTCGCCCATGGCAAGACCGTGTTGCAGCGCGTCGGCCGCGACATCTCGGCCCGGATCGCCGGCGAGCAGGAACTGGTCGAGGCCCGGGCCCGGGCCGAGGGCGCCAACGAGGCCAAGTCGCGCTTCCTCGCCACAGTCAGCCACGAATTCCGCACGCCGCTCAACGGCATCCTCGGCATGGCCGACCTGCTCGAGGACACGCGGCTCGATCCTGAGCAGGGAACCTATGTCCGGGCGCTGCGCACCTCGGGCGAGGCGCTGCTGGCGCTGGTCGACGACATCCTCGATTTCGCCAAGGTCGAGGCCGGCAGGATCGAGCTGGTCGAGGCGCGCCTCGATCTCGGCCTGCTGGTCGAGACCGTCGCCGAACTGATGGCCCCGCGCGCGCAGGCCAAGGGCATCGAGGTCGCGACGCTGGTCGCGGCCGACCTGCCGGGCCATGTCGTCGGCGATCACGACCGGCTGCGCCAGATCCTGCTCAACCTCGTCGGCAATGCGATCAAGTTCACCGAGACGGGCGGCGTCGGCGTCAGGCTCGGCCGCGAGGGCGAGCGACTCGTCATCACCGTCTCCGATACGGGGCCGGGCATCCCGGCCGACCGGATCGAGGCGATCTTCGAGGAGTTCGAGCAGGCCGACCAGTCGGCCGCGCGCCGGCATGACGGCACCGGGCTCGGGCTTGCGATCGTGCGCCGGCTCGCGACCCTGATGGGCGGCGCCGTCGATGCCGAGAGCCGGCCCGGCGAAGGCGCCACCTTCCGCGTCGTGCTGCCGCTGGTCGCGGCGGGCGCCGACAGCGAGCCGGCGACGCCGGACTGGACCGGCAGGCGCGTGCTGCTGGTCTCGCCAGCGCCGTTCAGCGCCGGCTTCCTGACTGAGTCCATCGTCGCGACCGGGGCGGGCGTCGAAAGCGCCGCCTCGCCTGAGGCCGCGCTGTCTTTGCTGACCGGGGCGCGGTTCGATGCCGCGCTGGTCGATCTCGCGCTCGGCGACACGGCCGTTCGGGTCGTCGCCGAAGCGGCGCGCGAAGGCGGCGTGCCGGAGCGCCTGGTCATCCTGTCGCCGCTGCAGCGGCGCGAATTCGGCGCACCCTCCGCCGCCGGCTTCACAGGCTTCCTGATCAAGCCGGTCAGGGCGCGCACGCTCTATGAACGGCTGTCGCCGCACCCGCGGCCGAGCGCCGAGCCTTCCGCGTCGACGGAAGCTGCTCAGGCCGGCACTGTGACGTCGGCTTTGCGTGTGCTGGTCGCGGAGGACAACGAGATCAACGCGCTGCTGGCGACGCGGACGCTGGAGCGGCTCGGCTGCGCCGCCGTATGGGCGCGCGACGGCAAGGCCGCGCTGCGCGCGCTGGAGGACAGCCTGACGCCGGAGGGACAGCGTTTCGACCTCTGCCTGCTCGACATCCGCATGCCGGAACTCGACGGCCTGTCGGTGGCGCGCGCCTTCCGCGCGATCGAGGCCGGCGGCGAGACGCGGCTGCCGCTGATCGCGGTCAGCGCCAATGTCGCGACCTCGGACCGCAAGGCGGCGTTGGCGGCGGGCATGGACGATTGCCTGGCCAAGCCGCTCGAACGCGCGGCCCTTGCGCGCTGGATCGCGAGGATCGGCAGTCCGGCCCGGTTCGAACTCACCGGCTGATCCGGGCCCGACCAGTCACCGCTCTGACGCAATCCTGTCGCGATCCTGTGATTTGTCGGGCGCTAGCGTTTCCGATTGCCAGAATCGACGGCAAAGGAACAATAGCGCCATGGCGTTCGATGTCTTCCGCGGACTGAAACAGCCGGCAAAAGGTCTTCCCGCCGGACACCCCTTCCTGTCGCGGCTGCCGTTCAGGCTGATCGGCTGCTGGCCGGCCACGGATGATGCGCTCACCGGCACGCTCGGCCGCCGCGGCTCGCTGGAGGTCCGGCTGGCGCGTGGACCGGCCGAGGTCTGGCTTGCCCAGCGCCTGCGCTACCGCGTGTTCTATCAGGAAATGTCGGCGAAGCCCGACGCGGTCTCGCGGATGTTCCGGCGCGACGCCGACCGTTTCGACGCGGCTTGCGACCATCTTCTCGTCATCGACCATGCGGCGAGCGGGCGCTTCGGCGGCACGCGCTCCAAGGTCGTCGGCACCTACCGCCTGATGCGCCAGAGCGCGGCGAGCCGGCTCGGCGGCTTCTACACGCAAGGCGAGTTCGACCTCGGCCCCCTGATCGCGCGGCACCCCGGCGCGCGCTTCCTCGAACTCGGCCGCTCCTGCGTGCTGAAGCCCTACCGCACCACGAAGACGGTCGAGCTGCTCTGGCATGGCATCTGGGCCTATATCCGGCATCACCGCATCGACGCGATGTTCGGCTGCGCGAGCTTCGAGGGCGCCGATCCGGATGCGCTCGCCCTGCCGCTGAGCTTCCTGCATCACCACGCCAGAGCCGAGGGCGACTGGGGCGCTTGCGCGCAGCCGGAACGCCATGTCGCGATGGACCGGCTGCCGGCCGCCACGATCGACGCCAAGCTGGCGCTGAAGCAGCTTCCGCCGCTGCTCAAGGGTTATCTTCGGCTGGGCGCGCGCTGCGGCTCGGGCGCGGTGATCGACCGGCAGTTCGGCACGACCGACGTGCTGGTGATCCTGCCCGTCGCCGCGATCGACCGGCGCTATGTCGATTACTACGGCGAAGAGGGCCAACGCTACGCGGCGTGAGCGCGGCTCACTCGCCGTCTGCCGCCAGCGCCGTCAGCGCCTCGCGATAGGTCGGATAGCGGAACGCGTAGCCGAGCTCGCGCTTCACCAGCGCGTTCGAGACGCGCTTGTTCTCGCCGTAGAAGCTCGCCGCCATGGGCGAGAGTTTCGATGCGTCGAAGGACTGCCCGGGCGGCGGCTCGACGCCGATCAGATCGGCCGCGAAGGTGACGACATCCTGCGGCGGGGCGGGCTCGTCGTCGGTGACGTTGTAGACGGCGCCGCTTCGGGGCCTGGCCAGCGAGGCCAGCAGCACGCCTGCGATATCCGCGACATGGATGCGGTTGAAGACCTGGCCCGGCTTGACCAGACGCCGCGCCGTGCCCTCGCGCAGGTTGACGATGGCGTTGCGGCCGGGGCCGTAGATGCCCGAGAGGCGGAAGATCTGGACCGGCTTGCCGGTGCGTTCGCCGAAAGCGAGCCAGGCCTCGTCGGCTTCGAGCCTGAGCTTCGAGCGGGCATAGCCGGGACGCGTCTGGGCGCTCTCGTCGATCCAGGCGCCGCCATGGTCGCCATAGACGCCGATGGTCGAGAGATAGCCGATCCAGCGCAGGTTCGGCGCGGCGGCGAGCTGGTCCGACAGCGTCGCCAGCACCGGATCGCCGTCCTCGCCCGGCTGGACCGAGACCAGCACGGCGTCGGCCTCGGCGATCGCGGCCGAGAGCCGCGAGGACACGGCGAAGCCGCCGAAGACCAGGGTCGGGATGCCCTCCCCGCTGAGTCTGCCGGCCTTTTCGGCCGAACGCACCGTGCCGACGATATCCCAGCCGGCCGCGACGGCGGCGCGCGCGAAAAACCCGGCCGAATAGCCGAGGCCGAGGATGACGACTTTCATGGGACGACGAGCTTCATGCGGCGAGATCCGGTGGAGCGGAAAGGGCGAGCCATTCCTCGCGCACGGCGGAGTCCGGCTCGTCGTCAAGCGCGGCGGATGCGAGCCGCGAGGCCCGGCCCGGCGCCAGCCTGCCCAGCGCCCAGACCGCCATGGCGCGCACCAGCGGCGAGGCGTCGGCGAGCAGCGCCTCGGCGCTTTGCGCCAAGCCCGGGCGGCCGCTGTTGCCGATGGCGATCAGGACGTTTCGGACGAAGCGGTCGCGGCCGGCGCGCTTGACCGGCGTGCCGGCGAAGAGCGTCCGGAAGCCGGCATCGTCGAGCATCGCCAGCTCCGCGAGCGGACGCCCGGCGAGATCGTCCCTGAGGGACAGCCGCGTCTCCCGCGCGGCTTGCGCGAACTTGTTCCAGGGGCAGACCGCGAGGCAGTCGTCGCAGCCGAAGACGCGGTTGCCGATGCCGGGGCGCAGTTCCACATCGATATGGCCCCGATGCTCGATGGTCAGATAGGCGATGCAGCGGCGGGCATCGAGCTGGTAGGGCCGCGGGAAGGCGTCGGTCGGGCAGATGGCGAGGCAACGTCGGCAGGAGCCGCAATGGTCGGCCTCGGGCTCGTCTGCCGGCAGTTCGGCGGTGGTGTAGATCGCGCCCAGGAACAGCCAGGAGCCGTGCTCGCGCGAGACCAGCACGGTATGCTTGCCCTGCCAGCCGAGACCGGCCGCCTGGGCCAGCGGCTTCTCCATGACCGGCGCGGTGTCGACGAAGACTTTCACGTCCGCGCCTCCGCGCCCCGCCAGCAGGCCGGCCACGCTCTTGAGCTTGCCCTTGATGACGTCGTGATAGTCGCGCCGGCGGGCGTAGAGCGAGATCGCCGCCTTGTCGGTCTGGCTCAGGATCGCGAGCGGATCGCTCTCGGGGGCGTAGTTCATGCCGAGCATCACGACGGAGCGGACCTCGCTCCAGAGAGCGTGCGGCGCGGCGCGCTCGGCGATGCGTTCCTCCATCCAGCCCATCTCGCCGTGATGACCGGCGGCGAGCCATTCGCGCAGTTGGGCGGGCGCCTCGGGGATGGAGTCGGCCGCGGCGACGCGGGCGACCGAAAACCCCTCGGCCAGCGCCCGCGCGAGGACCGCCTGCTTCAGCCGCTCGGACTTGATGCGGTCCCTGGACCCGGAAGCCTCATCCTGAGGAGAAGCCGCGGGCTTCGTCTCGAAGGATGATCCAGAACGCTCTGGAGCATCCTTCGAGACGGTCGCCAAGGCGGCCCGCTCAGGATGAGGGCCGCGGGTTGCCGTCCGCGTCAAAAATCCAGGTCGTCGTAATGCGCGCTCGGGGCCATTCCCGGCACGCGGTCGCTCAGCAGCGCCCGGAAGCTCGGTCGGGATTTGATCCTCGCATACCATGCGCGCGCGGCCTCGTCCTCGTCCCAGGGCACGTCGCCGAGATAGTCGACGCAGGAGAGATGCGCCGCCGCGGCGAGATCGGCATAGCTCAGATCGGGCCCTGCCAGCCAGTTCCGCTTGGCGGTGAGCCAGGCGATGTAGCGCAGATGATAGCGCACATTGGCCCGCCCGGCGCGGATCGCGCCCATTTCCGGCGGACCGCCGCCCTCCTCGCGCCCCATGAAGCGCTTCATCACCTTTTCCAGCACGAGCGGGGCGGTGATCTCGGCGTCGAACTTGCCGTTGAACCAGTCGAGCAGGCGGCGGACCTCGACGCGCTCGGCCGGGCCGTCCGGCAGCAGCCGGTTCTGACCGAGCGCCAGGCCGCGCGTCTCGTCGAGATATTCGGCGATGAGGCCCGCGCCGGGCACGGCAAGGCCTGAATCCTCGCGGAAGACCGGCGTCGTCCCGGCCGGGTTCATCTCCAGGAATTCGCGCCGTCTTTCCCAGACGCGCTCCTCGACGAGATCGGCTTCGAGACCGAATTCGGCGAGGACCAGCCGGACGAAACGCGAATGCGGGCAGAGCGGGTAATGATGAAGCGTCGCCATGGCACTCTTGAAACAGGCGGATGCGGCTGAAGCGGGGCCGGAGGACAAGCGCGGCGCGGTCATGCGCGAGACGCGGGCGATCGGCGCCTGCTATAGTCCCGAGCTTTCCCCGTCACAACCCGCCGCGGGCGAGCCGCCTCGATTTGACGCGATCGTCCTGAGGAAGTGGTAACCAATTCGCAAAGAGGCTGGGCGCAAGAGATAGAGCAGTTTACCTCTGCCCGCGCCGACCCGCCGCCCGAGACCCTCGCCATGGAAAACCTGTTCGAAGCGATCGTACTCGGCATCGTCGAGGGACTGACGGAGTTTCTCCCCGTCTCCTCGACCGGGCACCTCCTGCTGCTCGGGCATTTCCTCGGCTTCGAATCGAACGGCAAGGCCTTCGAGGTGCTGATCCAGCTGGGCGCGATCCTGGCGATCATGCTGGTCTATTTCCGCCGCCTGCTCGACATCGCGCTCAGATTGCGCACGGATCCCACCGCCCGGCGCTTCGTCATCGGCGTGGTCGTCGCGTTTTTGCCCGCCGCGCTGATCGGCGCCATGCTGCACAGCGTCATCAAGAGCGTGCTGTTCAACCCTTTTCTGATCTGCGTCACGCTGATCGCCGGCGGGCTCGTGCTTCTGGTTGTCGATGAACTCGAGCTCGAGGTGAAGCACAACGACGCCACGACCTTCCCGCTGGCGATGTATTTCAAGATCGGCTTGTTCCAGTGCCTGGCGATGATTCCGGGCGTCTCGCGTTCGGGCGCGACCATCGTCGGCGCGATGCTGCTGGGCGCCAGCAAGCGCGCGGCGGCGGAGTTCTCGTTCTTCCTCGCCATGCCGACCATGGCCGGGGCCTTCGCCTACGACCTGCTGAAGAACTACAAGATCCTGACCTTCGACGATTCGATGCTGATCGTCGTCGGCTTCGTCACGGCCTTCCTGTCGGCGCTGGTCGTGGTCCGCGCCTTCCTCGATTATGTCTCCAGGCGCGGCTTCGCGCTCTTCGGCTGGTGGCGGATCATCGTCGGGCTGTTCGGGCTGGCGGGGCTGTGGATCGTCGGGTGAGGCCGGCGTTCAGGCCGGGCCGGAATCCGTGACCGGCGCGGACGTCGACCGCGCCGCGACGCCGGGCGCGCCCGGCAGCGAGCCGGTCTGGCGCTCGATCATGCGGTGGACCACGGGCGGGCTCGGGCCCTTGTGCAGCGCCCTGACGCGCTCGCCGATCTCGGCGTCGGCCTGCGTCACGCGCTGGTTCTGGCGGACATACTCGACCCAGGTCGGGCTGTCGTAGCGCTCGATCCAGAGTTCGGCATTGGTCAGGTCGCGCAGCAGCGCCCAGTGGCGCGCGCCGTCGCGGCGGCGGATCCGGCGGCGCTCCGCCATCGCCCCCAGGAAAGCGACGATGTCCGCCTCGGCGATGACGTACTCGATCGTGACGATGACGGGGCCGCTGCGCGGCTCGATGTCGACCGCGACCGTCGGCTCGCGCCAGCGGCTCAGCGGATCGAGATTGAGCGCCGCGAGCGGCGGCAGGGCGTAGCGCAGGCCGAGCGCCGCGCCGCCGAGCAGGGCGACAGCGGCGAGCAGCAGGGTCTTCTCGGTGCCGACGAACAGGATGGCCCGGCCCCAGACCCAGCTTCCGAGCGCCATCCCGCCGAAGGCGCCCATCTGATAGAGCGCCAGCGCCCGGCCGACGACCCAGCGCGGGGCCGAAAGCTGCACCGTGGCGTTGAAGGTCGAGAGCGTCATCACCCATGATCCGCCGGTGACGCAGAGCGCCGGCATGGTCAGCCAGAGGCTGTTGCTGAAAGCCATGACCGCGACCGCAAGCGCGAAGGCGGCGAAGGTCAGCCGGACCAGCGCCTCCGTGGTCATCATGCGACGCAGGCGCGCGCTCAGGAAAGCGCCCGCGACCGCACCGGCCCCGAACGCGCCGAGCAGCACGCCGAAGATCAGCGGCCCGCCCTTGACGAGGTCGCGCGCGATCAGCGGCAGCAGGGCCAGCACGACGATGCCACCGAGCCCGAAGGCGAAGGCGCGCAGGATGACGCTGCGGATGTTGGGCGACATCGCGACATAGCGCAGGCCGGCGCTCATCGCGATCGTCAGCGTCTCGCGCGGCAAAAGGCGTTCGACCTTGGGCGGCGTCCAGCGCCAGAGCACGGCGAGCAGCGCGACATAGCTCGCCGCGTTGATGGCGAAGGCGGCGAAGGCTCCGGACGCCGCGACGATCGCGCCGCCGATCGCCGGGCCGACGCTGCGGGCGATGTTGAAGGCGACGCTGTTAAGCGTGACGGCGGCCGGCACGTCCTGCCGCGGCACCATGTCGCCGACGGAGGACTGCCAGGCCGGATTGTTCAGCGCCGTGCCGCAGCCGATCAGGAAGGTGAAGCCGAGCAGGGTCCAGGGCGTCAGCCAGCCGAGCCAGGCGAAGACCGCGAGCGAGATCGAGACAGCGAACATGAAGAACTGCGCCGTCAGCATGATCCCGCGGCGGTCGTAATTGTCGGCGATCGCGCCGGCGGCGAGCGAGAACAGCATCACCGGCAGGGTGGTCGAGGCCTGGACGAGCGCGACGAGATCGGGCGAGGCGGCGATCGCCGTCATCAGCCAGGACGCGCCGACCGCCTGGATCAGCCCGCCGAAATTGGAGGCGAGGCTGGCGAACCAGACGGCGCGGAAGATCGGCTGGCGCAGCGGCACGAAGGGCGAGCCGCCGCCCGGCAGCGCGACGCCTTCGGCCGCGAGTTCGGCGGCCGCGACATCCTCGACCGGCTGGGCTTTGAGATCGGCGGGCACGGCTCAAGGGTTAGAGGCTAAGCCCTGTCCTGCCAACCTTGCTCGCTAACGGACCGATCTCGGCCCTCATCCTTCGACACGCGGACTTACGTCCGCTCCTCAGGACGAGGGCTGATTTGCAACAGGCAAAGCGGCAGCGCCACGCCGCCCGCGCGGCTGCTTCTCGGCCGGGGCGCGCCAGGCATGCAGCCCCGCGACGGCGAGCCCGGCGAGCGCGACCCAGTGGCCCGGCCGCAGGAAGGCCAAGTCCTGATAGAGCACGACGTCGGCATTGGCCTGGAACACCATCCAGGCCGAGACGCCGGTGGTCAGCGCATACCAGGCGGTTTCGCAGAGCGCGGTGGCGAGCCCTGTCGCGAGCGCGGCCGCGACCAGGACCGGCGTGCTGAACCCGACCTTCCAGCGGCCGAGTCCGCGATAGAGCATCAGCAGGGCGAAAAGTCCGTTCAGCAGCGCAGGCTGGGTGACGTCGATCTTGGATTGCAGCGCGAAATGCAGCAGCCCGAGCGCGGTGATCGCGTAGACCAGATTGTGCAGGCGCTGCCAGTTCTTCGCGCCCATGCGCCGGATCATGCCGTCGGTCGAGGTGACGCCGAGCGCGACCAGCCCGGTCAGCGCGACGATGCCCACCGTCAGATAGAAGCGCCTGACGATCTCGGAGACGATCAGGCCCCAGTCGAAGGCGAGGTCGATGCAGTAGAGCGCCAGATGGGCGAGGCCATAGGCCAGCACCGAAAGGCCGAGCATCCGGCGGACGCCGATCAGCTTGCTCCAGTCGAGGATCTTTCTGAGCGGCGAGACCGCGAGCGTGACCAGCAGCAGCCGCATCGCCCAGGCTCCGGTGTCGTGCACCGCGTGCGTCCAGGGCTTCGAGCCGAGCTGATGCGTGAAGGCCTCCCAGGCCAGGATCAGCGCCGGGATCACGACGAGCGCGAACGCCGCCGCGCGCAGATAGGAGAAGCGTCCCTGCCGGTCGAGCCAGGGCAGATATCCGTGCAGGCCGGCCGGAGCCATTCGTCGCCTCGCTTGTCTCGGTCGCTGCGTTCCGGATACGCGACGACGCTTGCCACTGTCTCGCACATCGGCACACAAGAGCGTGACCACGATCCGCACCGAACTCAACGGACCCGGCGATGCCTTCCAACCGACCCATCATCGTCTTCGATGTCGGCAATGTCCTGATCCGCTGGGATCCGCGCCTGCTCTACCGCGACCTGATTCCCGACGACGGCAAGCGCGACTGGTTCGTGGCCAATGTCTGCACGGCGGCCTGGAACATCGAGCAGGATCGCGGCCGCTCCTGGAAGGAGGCGGTGGCGCTGCTGGTCAAGGCGCATCCCGAATGGGAGCGCGAGATCAGGGCTTACGACGAGCGCTGGCACGAGACGGCGCCGGGCGTTGTCGAGGACAGCGTCGCGCTCCTGGCCGAGCTCAAGGCGAAGGGCGAAAAGGTCTACGCCATCACCAACTTCTCGCGCGAGAAATGGGCCGAATGCCTGATCCGCTTCCCCTTCCTGCGGAGCTTCGACGGGGTCGTCGTCTCGGCGCATGAGCGGCTGATCAAGCCGGATCCGGCGATCTACCGCGTCCTGCTGGAGCGCTACGGGCTGGAACCAGGCGACTGCATCTTCGTCGACGACAGCGAGAAGAACGTCGCGGCGGCGCGCGCGGTCGGCATGCAGGCCGTGCATTTCGTCGAGCCGATCGATCTCAGGGCGGAGTTGAGGAGCCTGGGCGCGGCGCTCTGACGGCGGCGTGGAAAACCCTGCGCGCGGGACGCGCGCAGGGGTCGTTCGCGAAGCTCGGCCTGCGTCACCAGCGACGCCAGCGCCTACGATGGTAACGGGGATGGTAGTAATAGCGCCGGCGATAGAACCTCGGCCGATAATAGTAGCGCCTGCGCCAGCGCGGCCGCCGGCGGTGATAATACTGCGAGAACCCGGCGTCGGTCCTGTCGAGGGCCTCGGCGTCGAGCCTGACGCCGTCATCGACGGGAGCAGGCCCGGCTGCGACCGGCTCCGCCGCCTTCGCCATCGCCGCGCCGCCGAGGCTGGCGACGGCAAACCCGCCGATCAGCGTCGTAATAAAGGAACGTCTGTCCACTGCGGTTCCTCCGTTTCTGCGCCGCGATCTCCCAGTCGCGACGGCTGGTCGCACCCGGGGTGAAAACGCGAAGGGGGCGCAGGGGTTCCCGGATGGGGCTGCGCCAGCGTCATACACCGGAGATTAACGCAACGGGCCTAGACAGAACGAAACTGGAACTTTAGATTCACGCATGCCGATTTTCCAGGGTCCCGATGCAGCCAACCTTCTATGAGTTCTTCGCTGGCGGCGGCATGGCCCGAGCCGGCCTTGGCGAAGGCTGGCGCTGCCTGTTTGCGAATGACTTCGACGCCAAGAAAGGCAAGACCTACGTCGAGAATTGGGGCGACAAAGAGTTTGGGCTGGGCGACATCCACAAGCTCAATGCGGCAGACCTGCCAGGCCGCGCAGACCTCGCTTGGGCCTCCTTCCCCTGTCAGGACTTGTCTCTGGCCGGAAATGGCGCAGGGTTGGAAGGCGAGCGGTCGGGCGCGTTCTGGGGCTTCGACCTGCTGATACGTGGACTACGTCGCGAACAGCGGGCTCCGAACATTCTCGTCATCGAAAACGTCGTCGGTGCGATCACCTCCAATCGCGGTCGTGATTTCGATGTGTTGTGCCGGTCGCTGTTCGAACTGGGCTATGTCTTTGGAGCGCTGACGATCGACGCAGCGCATTTTCTCCCGCAGTCGCGGCCAAGGTTGTTCATCGTTGCGGTCGGAAAAGACGTTGCGATCGACGCCGGTCTGGTTTCGATCGCGCCGGTCGATCTGTGGGCATCCGACGCTTTGAAGAAGGCGCAAGCGACCTTGCGGCCCGACCTGCGCAAGGCGTGGCGCTGGTGGCGGCTGCCGGCTCCGCCCAAGCGCAATCTTGGCTTCGATGCGCTGATCGACGAAAGCGCCGATATCTCCTGGCACTCCCAAGCCGAGACCGATCGGCTGGTTGCGATGATGTCGGAGGTCAACCGCGCCAAGCTGCAGGCCGCGATTGACAAGGGCGGCCGGCTGTTCGGCACCGTCTATCGGCGCACGCGTCTGGATAAGGCCGGCGAAAAGGTCCAGCGCGCCGAAATCCGCTTCGACGGCGTCGCCGGCTGCCTGCGTACGCCCGAAGGCGGCTCAAGCCGACAGACGGTGGTGATGGTCGAGCATGGCCGCGTGCGCTCCCGGCTGATGACGGCGCGCGAGGCGGCGCGGCTGATGGGCGTGGCGGAGGATTACCTGCTGCCGGCGCGCTATAACGAGGCATATCACCTGCTCGGGGACGGGGTGGCGGTGCCGGTGGTTAGGTTTTTGGCAGAAAATCTGCTTTTCCCCGTCGTCAAACCTTCGAAACTCGCGCTTGTGGCTGCCTGACGAAAATGCCTTCAAGAAGCGAGCCAAAGCGTATTGAACCGCCGTTTGAGACCGCCGAACTCAGGAAGGGTCTCGCGGCGTTTTTCCGACAACCGCCGCCCTTCAAAAGCGAGATCAAGACGATCGGAGCCTTCAAATGGGGTGTCTACGCATTCTTTGACTACGATGGAGAACCGATTTACGTCGGGCAGACACTTGAAGGACTTAGCAGCCGCATCGGACGGCATTTAACCAATCAGCGCACCGACGCCGTGGCCATGTCAGTTCTCGATCCTTTCGAGGTCTACGAGATTGAGATCTTCCCGTTGCCTGAGTTGCAGGCGGCGAACTCAAAGGACAGGACCGCCAAGGCAAAGCTGAACAGCTTGGAGCTGGCGGTCTTTCATAGATGCATTCATGACAGCGCCTTTGGGAAAATCCTGAACGAGAAAGACCCTGCGCCGGCCGAGCCTCTGGAGAGCCTGCCAGTGTCGATCCGTGGACGAATTGTGTCCGATGACGTGAAGAAATTCAGGAGCCATCCCGATACCCGAATCGCTCGTCGGTCCCAGACGATCGCACGGCTCGCTCAAACGATCTCGGAACGACAGGTGCAGAGCGGGCTTCGGCGAACCCTCCTGACACAGGCGCTTAGGCTTGAATCGCTGGCAAAAAAACAATTCGCCGCTGTTGGTGGCGAAGAAGCCGTCGAACGAAAAAAAACCGACAACGATGAGTCGAATGACGCAACGGCCGAGACTTAACCGCTCGGCCATCATGCGCGCGGTCAAATCCCGCGACACCGCGCCCGAGCGCCTCGTCCGCAAGCTCCTGCGCCCCATCGCGTCGGGCTACCGTCTGCACCGCAAGGACATCCCCGGCCGGCCCGACATCGCCTATCCCGGCCGCCGCATCGCCATCTTCGCCCATGGTTGTTTCTGGCATGGCCATGATTGCGCGCGCGGTGCGCGGTCGCCAAAAGCAAATGCGGATTACTGGTCGGCCAAGATCGCCCGAAACAAGGCGCGAGACGCCGCGAACCTGGCGGCGCTCGAACAGCAAGGCTGGCGTCCCGTTGTCATCTGGGAATGCGAGCTGAAGGAGCCTGAAGCCGTTCAGGCCCGCCTCCGTGACATCCTCACGAATCCATCTTCAGCGCCGCAATGAACGCCTCCTGCGGGATTTCCACCTTCCCGAACTGGCGCATCTTCTTCTTGCCTTCCTTTTGCTTGTCCAGCAGCTTGCGCTTGCGCGAGGCGTCGCCGCCATAGCACTTCGCCGTCACGTCCTTGCGCAGGGCGCGGATGGTCTCGCGGGCGATGATCTTGCCGCCAATCGCCGCCTGGACCGGGATCTGGAACATGTGCGGCGGGATCAGGTCCTTCAGCTTCTCGCACATCGCCCGGCCGCGCGCGTCGGCGCGCGAGCGGTGGACGAGCATCGAGAGCGCGTCGACCGGCTCGGCATTGACCAGGATCGACATGCGCACGAGGTCGCCCTCGCGATAGTCGGTAATGGCGTAGTCGAAGGAGGCGTAGCCCTTCGAGATCGACTTCAGCCGGTCGTAGAAATCGAACACGACCTCGTTCAGCGGCAGGTCGTAGACCACCTTGGCGCGCGAGCCGACATAGGACAGGTCGGTCTGCACGCCGCGCCGGTCCTGGCAGAGCTTGAGCACGGAACCCAGATATTCGTCGGGCGTGAAGATCGTCGCCTTGATCCAGGGCTCCTCGATGAACTCGATCTTCATCGGGTCCGGCATATCGGCCGGATTGTGCAGTTCGAGCGTCGAGCCGTCGCGCAGCTTGAGATGGTAGACGACCGAAGGCGCGGTCGAGATCAGGTTGAGGTTGAACTCGCGCTCCAGCCGCTCCTGGATGATCTCCAGGTGCAGCAGGCCGAGAAAGCCGCAGCGGAAGCCGAAGCCGAGCGCGGCCGAGGTCTCCATCTCGTAGCTGAACGAGGCATCGTTGAGCCGCAGCTTCGACATCGCGCCGCGCAGCGTCTCGAAATCGGCCGCGTCGACCGGGAAGATGCCGCAGAACACCACCGGCTGCACCGGCTTGAAGCCCGGCAGCGCCTGCGCCGCCGGCTTGCGGTCGTCGGTGATGGTGTCGCCGACCGCCGTGTCGGCGACCTCCTTGATCGAGGCGGTGAAGAAGCCGACCTCGCCGGGGCCGAGTTCCCTGACCTCGAGCATCTTCGGCTTGAACACGCCGACGCGGTCGACGCCGTAGGAGGCGTTGGCGCGCATCATCTTGATGGTCATGCCCTTCTTCAGCACGCCGTCGATGACGCGCACCAAGACGACGACGCCGAGATAGGCGTCATACCAGCTATCGACCAGCAGGCATTTCAGGGGCGCGTCCTTGTCGCCCTTCGGCGCCGGCAAGCGCTTGACGATCGCCTCCAGCACGCCCTCGATGTTGAGGCCGGTCTTGGCCGAGATCGGCACGGCCTCGGAAGCGTCGAGCCCGATCACGTCCTCGATCTGCTGCTTGATGCGCTCGGGCTCGGCGGCGGGCAGGTCGATCTTGTTGAGGACCGTCACGATCTCGTGGTCGGCGTCGAGCGCCTGGTAGACGTTCGCCAAGGTCTGCGCCTCCACCCCCTGCGAGGCGTCGACGACGAGCAGCGAGCCCTCGCAGGCCGCCAGCGAGCGCGAGACCTCATAGGCGAAGTCGACATGGCCCGGCGTGTCCATCAGGTTCAGGATGTAGTCCCTGCCGTCCTCGGCCCGGTAGTCGAGCCGCACGGTCTGGGCCTTGATGGTGATGCCGCGCTCCTTCTCGATGTCCATCGAGTCGAGGATCTGCTCGCTCATGTCGCGCGCCGCGACCGTGCCGGTCTGCTGGATCAGCCGGTCGGCGAGCGTGGACTTGCCGTGGTCGATATGCGCCACGATCGAGAAATTGCGGATGTTGTCGAAGCTCTGGGTGCTCATGGGCGCGGGAATAGCAGCGTTGCCGCATCGCGCCAAGGCTTTGCCAGACAAGGCGTCCGTGCGGATCAGGCCCGCCGCCGCGACCTCAGGCCAACTGCACCTTGCCGGCCGGCGCGGGCTGTCGGCTCTCGGCCTGCGCGGGCTTGGCCCAGGTCAGAGCGCGATAGTCGAAGCCGGCCTCCAGCGTCGGCTTGACCACCGAGAAATAGGGCGAGATGTCGAAATCGCGCGGCATATAGAGCGAGTGATGCCGGATATGCAGGATCTCCTCGGCGTCGTCCTCGTCCATCGCCTGCGCATATTCGACCGTCGGCAGCACGGGATAGCGCGCCGCCTCGAAGGCCTGGGCGATCATGGTCGAGCAGATCGCCCGCGTCGGGTCGCCGGAACCGATCGCGATCATGCGCCGGCGCAGGCGCGAGGGCACCCAGGGCAGCGGCACGAGCCAGCGCAGCAGGTCGATGATGTTCTTGAGGTCGTATTGCGTGCCGAGACGGCCGAGCGCATAGGCCACGACCGTCTCGCGGCCGGCCGGATCGAGCCCCTGCGGCCGGCAGATGCGCGTGCCGAAGGCGCCATATTTCGACAAGGGCGAGAGCACGCAGCCGACATCCATCTCGACCTCGGCCAGCACCAGCGGCTCGCCGTCCTCGCTGAACTGCCCGGTGTCGCCGACATAAAGCGCCGCATGGGACCAGGTCGACTGGGTCAGGTACTTGATCGCGGTCGAGACCTTCATCCCGCCCTCGACCAGCAGCACGTCGCCGGGCTTGAGTGCGCTCCGCAGGCGCGCCAGCGCCTTCGCGTCGACAGGCCCCATCTCCTGCCGGTTTCGCGTGATGAAGCGGACGACGGAGCGCCCGAGAAAGTCCAGTCCCCTGTTCATGGCCGCGTCCCCTCGACCTTCCGCGCCCTTGAAGGCGTCGTTGAGCAGCATTCCAGCGCGAAACCCTGAATCTTTCGGCAAAATCAAGGCGTCGCGGCGCGCTGCGGCGGAGATCGTTGGGAATGTGGTGAAGACGCGGTTGACGAGTCTCTCCTTGCGTGTGGCCAGCGACCCTCATCCTGAGGAGAGCCGGGAGAGCCAGCGGGCCTTGGAAAAGCAACGGCTTGCATTTCCTATATAGTGGAATAAATCTCTTTTCATGGAGACGATGGGCGATCTCGAACTCGACCGGCGGCTGGGGTTGCGCCTCAAGGCGGAGCGTCAGGCCTGCGCCCTGACGCTCGAGGCGCTGGCCGAGCGTTCCGGCGTCAGTCGCGCCATGATCTCGCGGGTCGAGCGCGGCGAATCGAGTCCGACCGCCGCCTTGCTCGACCGGCTCTGCGCCGGCCTCGGCATCGTCCTCTCCGCACTGTTCCGCGACGACAAGCCGGCGACGGGCGCGCCGCTCGCCCGCCATGCCGAGCAGCCGGTCTGGACCGATCCCGCCAGCGGCTATGTCCGGCGCAGCCTGACTCCGCCCGGCACCGGCTCGCGGATCGAGATCGTCGAGGTCGAGATGCCTGCTGGCGGGCGCGTGCTGCTCGACGCCCCCCGGGCGACGCAGCGCCTCGACCAGCAGGTCTGGGTGCTGGCGGGCGAGATGGCCGTGACGTTGGGCGAGGCCACGCACCGGCTTTCGACCGGCGACTGCCTGCAGATGCTGCTCGACGGGCCGATCGCCTATCACAATCCAGGCGGCGAGCCGGCGCGCTATGCCGTCGTGCTGACGAACCATGACGGCCTGCCGCTGGACGGGCGGAGATGACCGAATTGGACATGATCGCGATCGAGACGCTGGCGGCGGACGATGCGCGCGAGGCCGTTCCCGCGCTTGCCGACGTGCTGGCCGACTGCGTCGGGAACGGCGCGTCCGTCGGTTTCATGCAGTGGAACGCGCTGGCCGACTATGCGGCGTTCTGGACCGGCGTCGCCGCCGATGTCGCGGCCGGACGGACGATCCTGTTCGTGGCGAGGCGGGGCGGCGCGATCGTCGGCACCGCGCAATTGCAATTGATCGGCAAGCCGAACCAGCCGCACAGGGCCGAGATCTCCAAGGTGCTGGTGCATTCCAGCGCCCGCCGGCGGGGGCTGGGCGAGGCGCTGATGCGCGCGGCTGAGGACGCGGCGCGCGAGGCGGGGCGCGATCTGCTCGTGCTCGACACCGACGAGAACGGCGCGGCGCGCCGGCTCTACAACCGGCTCGGCTGGACGGAGGTCGGCACCATCCCGCGCTTCGCCCTGATGCCCGACGGAACCGACTGCGGCTCGACCTTCTTCTACAAGAGCCTCGCCTGAGCCTCGCTCAGGCCTCCGGTCCGGCCTTGCGGAAATAGGGCTCGACCTCGCCCTTGAGCTTGACCGTCATCGGGTTGCCGAAGCGGTCCTTGGCGTTGCCGGCGGTGAGGCGGACCCAACCCTCGCTGACGCAATACTCCTCGACATTGGTCTTCTCGACGCCCTTGAAGCGGATGCCGATGTCGCGCGACAGCAACTCCTCGTCGTAGAACGGGCTGTTGGGATTGGAGGAGAGGCGGTCGGGCAGCGTGTCGGTCATGGCGAAATCTCGTGATAGCGGAGGGCTGAACGCGGCCCCCCCTACCGCGTCGGCACGGAGATGCCAAATCGATGGGCGTCGGCACAGTGGCGGTTACGAGCCTACAACCACAGCGTTTGATGTTTGCCTCGCGCAGCCTGCCATGCTTGTATGGACGTAGCGTCAGGAGGGGCGATTGCTTAGGCTGCGGGTCTTGGTTGCAAGTTGCTTTTCTTTGATTTTGGCGGGCTGCAACTCCGGTTACTTTCGAGAAGGCGTCGGGACAGAGCTGTTTGCCAGCGACGCAGTCGCTTCGGCGCAGCTTGAAGACCTTTATGTCGGAAGTCTTTGTCAGCGCGCGGGCTTTGCCTCGGCGTCTGACTCGGAAGCCTGTAGCGCGCAGCTCCGCGGCGGCGACTGGGCCGTCATCGCACAGGCCGGACTGAACGATATCGACCAGCGCTGCGACGCCTACCTCGCTTGGCTCGATACGCGCCGCCGCTCGGCAGCGCCAGTGCTTCAGCAGATTTCGGACGTGAGAACCGCGACGATCGCAATCCTCGCCGCTTCCGGCGTCGGGGTCACGCCGATTGCGATCGTCGCCTCCGCCTTCGGACTGGCCTCGAGCACCTTCAGCAATGTGCAATCGAGCCTGCTGATGCAGATCAATCACGCCACGGTGCAGTCGATCGTCCTGAATCGCCAGAGCCAGTTCCGGCGCGATCTCGCGGGGCAGTCGATCACCAACCGTCCCGCCGCGATCCACGCCTTGCGCTCCTATCTGCGCATCTGCATGCCCTTCACGATCGAGACCGAGATCAACACAACGATCACCACGTTCGAACGCGGCGGCGGCGCCGCGCTCGACCGGTCGCCGCCGCTGATCTCCGCCGATACCGTGGGGCAAGCGTTCCGGCCGGAGCAGCCCGCACGCAAGCCGGGACGTCAGCCGCAGCCGAGCCTGCCGGCCGTGAGCGATCTCATCGTCGACTATCGGCCGAACTCGCACGCGGAGCCCTATCTCAGGAACATCTTCGAACGCATTTGCGCGACCGAGGACGAGTTGAAGGCGATCGGCCAGCCAGCCGGTCAGGCCGCGTTGAAAAAACGCATCGAGTTCTTCGAAAGAACCGCTCCGCAGAAGATATTCAGCTTTAGAAACATCATCAAAAGCCCTGGCCGACTGGACGACCAGGAAATGCGCGAGATTGCAGACAAGAACCTCACTTGCCAGATGCTGCAATAACGCCACTGCTCAGCGTCGAGGCCGCCAGCAAAACAAGATCACGACACCGGGGGACACGCCGCCATGATACACAGGACAATCGGGCTCGCTAATCTGTTCCGGAAGCCAACCACCAACTCTCCGGTCGTGGCGTCGTTGTCTCTCGGTTCGGAGGTGATGACGGTGTCGTTGTCGACCTTCGAGGAAATCGACGTCGCCGAAGAGTCGAACGGCTTTGTGTTCGTCGCCAACCCGCGCGAAGAGATGGGCTGGATCGAAAGGCGGTTGCTGAACGACTTCAAGCGCCCGGATATCGACATCCGGTCTCTGGTGCTGGAGGCGATGAAAGCCGAGAACGATCTGAATGAGGAGCCTGAAACCGCCCCGTTCTTCGTGACCGCCGATTTCGTGCTCGCGCGTGGATTGATCGCTACGGGGCTTTCCAACTCGGACCCGCGCGCCAGCGGGCCCGATGGCTTCGGGCCCTTCCGCGTCAGCCGTGACGAATGGAAGGCGTTCCTTCATGAAAGCGGCAAATCGCGTCAGTTCTCGCCCGATGGCTGGGACAGTCCAATCCAGCAGATTTGGGCGGCGAGCTACCGCATGCATCACGATGCCGCCAGGCTCGCCGCCAAACAGACCGGCGACGACGACTACGTGCCAAGCTATCTCGACCTCTTCCACGCCTATCTGTTCGATAGCGCCGAAGCCGCGCTGTTGCTGGCCAAGCTGTCGGCTCAGATCACGAAGGATGGAGGCCTCGACACGCAGGTCGCGGATCAATCGGTCGAGAAGGCGCTCGCCGTCCTGCTCCCCGCTGCGGTGTTCCCCGCCCTCTATGCGGCGCGCTCGGAATTTTTCGGCACCGCACAGGCGCCCGCGACAGTAAGGGAGTTCCTGATCCAGACCGCTGCTGCATTAGGTCAGCGGATGGATGACGCCTTCCGGCTCATCGCCACGCACGCTCCGCAGTTGCTGCCGCCGGTAAAGCCGGAGGCGCCCTTGGACGCCAAGGTCGGAACGACCGAAGGCCTGGGCGACGCCGCAGGCCGCGGCGGCGGGCTTCTCGGGCGCCTGATCGGTGGCGGCGAGGGCGGCTCCGGCGAAGCCGCCTATCGTGCCTTCAACCGCGGCCGGGCAGGCGATTCGCAGGGCAAGAGCCTGCCCTTCGAGACGATGACGCTGGCGGAGGTGATGAAACGGCAAAGAAAGGGCAATCCCGACCGCATCTTCGCGACCGGAAAGTATCAAGTGATTCCCGGGACGCTGGCGGAGGCGGTGGCGAAGCTCGATCTCGATACCAGCCGCCTCTACGACCCGCCGATGCAAGAGCTGATTTTTCGCCAGTATCTCGTCCGGGGCAAACGGATGCGGATCTTCAACTACATTACCGGCAAGAGCAACGATCTCTTCGGAGCTCAGATGGCGCTCGCGCAAGAATTCGCCTCCGTCGGGCGACCGGATTCGGGGCGTTCCTACTACGGCGGGATCGCCGGCAATGCCGCCTCGATCAGGCCATCGCGAAGCGCCGATGTTCTCAGACGCGAACGCGAAGCCTTTGCTTCGAAAGCTCAGGAACTTGGCAACCGCGAGAAAGCGTGGCTCGCGTTGTCGAGCGAATTCTGAGCCTCACCGCCCGCCATCCAGCAGCCGTCCGACCACTTTCGCCGTGTAGTCGACCATCGGCACGATGCGGGCATAGTTCAGCCGCGTCGGGCCGATGATGCCGACGACGCCGACGATGCGCTGCTCGGCGTCGCGGAAGGGCGCCGCGACCATCGAGGAGCCCGACATCGAGAACAGCTTGTTCTCCGAGCCGATGAAGATCCGCACGCCGTCGCCGGCCTCGGCGCGGGCGAGCAGGTCGATGACGTCGGTCTGGGTTTCGAGATCGCCGAACAGGAGCCGGATGCGCTCCAGATCCTCCTGCGCCCGCAAATCCTCCAGCAGATTGGCCTGTCCGCGCACGATCAGATGGCGGTCGCTCGACGGCCCGGACGAGGTGGCGATGCCGCTTTCGACGAGGCGCGCCGTCAGCGCGTCGAGTTCGCTTTCCATCTGCGCGCGGTGCTCGGCGATCTCGCGGCGCAAATCGCCGAGAGTCTTGCCCATGACGCGGGCGTTGAGGAAGTTCGCGGCCTCCGTCAGCGCCGAGGCCGGCAGTCCGGGCGGCAGCGCGAGCAGCCGGTTCTCGATCGTGCCGTCATCGGCGACGAGCACGACGAGCGCGCGGGCCGGGTCGAGCCTGACGAACTCGATATGCTTGAGCCGGGCATTGGCCTTGGTGGTGACGACGACGCCGGCCCCGCGCGAGAGGCCCGACAGCAGCGCCGAGGCTTCAGTCAGCGTGCCGTCGAGCGTGCGCCCGGTCGCGGCGGCCTTCATCTGCGCCTCGATGCGGGTGCGCTCGTCGGAGGTCAGGTTGCCGACCTCCATCATCGCATCGACGAAGAAGCGCAGGCCCCGCTCGGTCGGCAGGCGGCCGGCGGAGGTGTGCGGCGCATAGATCAGCCCCGCCAGTTCCAGATCGGTCATGACGTTGCGCACGGTCGCGGGCGAGAGCGACATCGGCAGCAGGCGGGCGATGTTGCGCGAGCCGACGGGCTCGCCGGTGGCGAGATAGCCGTCGATGATCTGGCGGAAGATCTCGCGCGAGCGCAGATCGGTCTCGATCAGCCCGCCGGGGGATTCCGGCCGCATCGGGGTGTGGGCGCTCATGTCAGGCGGAGATCGGGTTGACCATTTGGGCATTCTCGGCTCGGGCCATGGGGGGATCAAGCGAAAACGAGATGTGGCTACACGCCCTCCCCCTCGGGGGAGAGAAAGAGCCTTTCCTTGCTCCGTCGAGCCCGACCGCCTACAAGCCGCCGACCTCGAAAATCAGGATTTCCCCATGCGACCCTCCAAACGCGCCGCCGACGAGATGCGCAAGGTCACGCTCGAACGCGGCGTCGTGCGCTATGCCGAGGGCTCCTGCATGGTGACGTTCGGCGAGACCAGGGTGCTCTGCGCCGCGACCGTCGAGGAGAAGGGACCGCCCTGGCTGCGCGGCAGCGGCAAGGGCTGGGTCACGGCCGAATATTCGATGCTGCCGCGCGCCACGCATGAGCGCACGCGCCGCGAGGTCACCTCCGGCAAGCCGTCCGGCCGCACGCAGGAGATCCAGCGGCTCGTCGGACGCTCGCTTCGCGCCGTGGTCGACCTGACCGCGATCGGCGAGCGCCAGATCGTCGTCGATTGCGACGTGATCCAGGCCGATGGCGGCACGCGCACGGCCTCGATCACCGGGGCCTGGGTCGCGCTGCACGACGCGCTGAAATGGATGGAGGGGCGCGGCATGCTGAAGGGCGCGAACCCGCTCAAGGATCATGTCGCGGCGATCTCCTGCGGCATCGTCGCCGGCAACCCGGTGCTCGACCTCGACTATATCGAGGATTCCGGCGCGCAGACCGACGCCAATTTCGTCATCACCGGCTCGGGCGGCCTCGTCGAGGTCCAGGGCACGGCCGAGGGCGCGCCGTTCTCGGAGGAGGAGCTTCTGGCGCTGCTGAAGCTCGCCAGGGACGGGGTCGGCAATCTGGTCGCGCTGCAGAAGGCCGCGGTGTCGTGAGATGAGCGGTCGCCGCCTCCTCACCGGAAAAGTCGTGCTCGCGACCCACAACAAGGGCAAGCTCGTCGAGATGCGCGAGCTGATGGCGCCCTATGGGATCGAGCTCGCCTCGGCCGGCGAACTCGGCCTGCCCGAGCCCGAGGAGGACGGCTACATGTTCTCCGAGAACGCCGCGATCAAGGCGGTTGCGGCCTGCAAGGCGTCCGGGCTGCCGGCGCTCTCGGACGATTCCGGGCTCTGCGTCGATGCTCTCGACGGCGCGCCGGGGCTGTTCTCGGCGAACTGGGCGGGGCCGGGCAAGGATTTCAAGCCGGCGATGGCGCGCGTGCTGGCCGAACTCGCCAGGCGCGGCGCGACCGCGCCCGAGCAGCGGCGGGCGCATTTCACCTCGGCTCTGGCGATCGCCTGGCCGGACGGGCATCAGGAGCTGTTCGAGGGCCGCGTCTTCGGCGCGATCGTCGACGCGCCGCGCGGCACGGGCGGCTTCGGCTACAACCCGATCTTCCAGCCCGATGGCTACGCCGAGACCTTCGCCGAGATGTCGACCACGGTGAAGAGCGGAACCGACGAGGCGCTCTCGCACCGGGCGCGCGCCTTCGCGCGGCTCGCCGCCGCCTGCCTGCGGAAACCGGCGTGAGCGCGTCCGCCGCCCTGCTGGAACGGCCCGGCGCGCCCGAACACCCGACCAGCGGCGCGGGATTCGCCGTCTATGTGCACTGGCCGTTCTGCCTGGCCAAATGCCCCTATTGCGACTTCAACTCCCATGTCCGGCTGGTGCCGCCGGACCAAGCCCGCTTCGTCTCGGCCTTCCGGCGCGAGATCGCCCATCGCGCCGCGCTCGCGCCCGGCCGGACCGTCTCCTCGATCTTCTTCGGCGGCGGCACGCCTTCGCTGATGGAGGGGCGGACCGTTGGCGCGATCCTCGATGCGATCGGGGAGCACTGGGCCGTCGATCCGGATTGCGAGGTCTCGCTGGAGGCCAATCCGACCAGCGTCGAGGCCGAGCGTTTCGCCGATTTCCGTGCGGCGGGGGTCAACCGGGTCTCGCTCGGCGTGCAGGCGCTGAACGACGCCGACCTCAAGGCGCTCGGGCGGATGCATTCGACGCAGGAGGCTCTGGACGCGGTCGCGATCGCGCGAAAATATTTCGAGCGCTATTCCTTCGACCTGATCTATGCCCGCTCGCCGACCCAGACGCCGGCGCTCTGGCGGGCGGAACTCGAACTCGCGATCGGCCACGCGGCCGAGCATCTCTCGCTCTACCAATTGACGATCGAGCCCGACACCGCCTTCGAGCGGCTGTTCAAGGCCGGCAGGCTCGCCATGCCCGACCATGAGGCGGGCGCCGTGCTCTACGAGATCACGCAGGAGATCACGGCCAGGCACGGCCTGCCGGTCTACGAGATCTCGAACCACGCCCGGCCGGGCGCGGAGTGCCGACACAACCTGGTCTACTGGCGCTACGGCGAATATGCCGGGATCGGGCCGGGCGCGCATGGCCGGCTGGTCACGGGCGAGGGCCGCATGGCGCAATCGACCGAGAAGCGCCCCGAGACATGGCTTGCCCGCGTCGAGGCGGAAGGGCACGCGCTGGTCGAGGACGAGAGCCTCAACGCCGAGGCGCAGGGCGACGAATATCTGCTGATGGGCCTGCGGCTGGTCGAGGGTATCGACCCGGCGATCTTCACCGCGCTGTCGGGGCGGGCGCTGAAGACGCAGCGGGTCGAAAGCCTGATCGGCGACGGGCTGCTGATGCGAAGGCCCGGCGGCAAGCTGGCCTGCACGCCCGACGGAGCGCTGCTGCTGGACGCGGTGGTGGCTGATCTGGCGGCGTAAAGCCTACTGCGTCCGCGGCCCGAGATCGCGCGGAGCGGCGTTGACCGTGACGATCTGGCCGTTGCGCAGTTCGAGCACCGCCAGCCCGCGCTCGACGCGACCGTCAGGGCGGAAGCGGAAGACGCCGTCGGCGCCGGCGAAACCCGACGGATTGGTCAGGACGCTTTCCGAGAAGCGCTGCGTGCCTTGCGTGCGCGCCAAAGCGGCGGCGAGCGAGACGGCGTCATAGGCCAGCGTCGCGGTCCGCGTCGGGGCGCTGTTGAAGCGCTGCTGGTAGCGGCCGGCGAAGGCGTTGAACCCCGCCGTGTCGGGCGAGGCGAACCAGCCGCCCTGGATCGCCGGGACGCGGGCGACATTGCCGTCGTTCCAGACGCCGGTGCCGAGCGGCTTGACCTTGGCCGGATCGTAGCCGCCCTGCTGCAGGGCGAGGCCGAGCGCCGGCATGGTATCGGCGGCCGCCGGGACGAAGAGCGCGTCGGCCTGGATGAGCGCGGGCGCGAGCTTGGCCACGGCGGCGCGCATGCTGGCCGGGTCCGAGCCGAAGCGCTCGATCGCGACGGCGCGCGCACCGCGGTCGGCCACGGCCTGCCGGAACGCCGCCTCGACGACGTTGCCATAGGAGGTGTCCGGCAGCAGCGCCGCAAAAGATTTCCTGCCTTGAGCCGAGGCATAAGCGATGACGCGGTTGACGTCGTTCTCGGGCGGGAAGGAGAGCAGATAGACGTTGCGGCCCGCGACGTTGCTGTCGCTGGAGAAGGCCATCACCGGCTTGCCGCCGCCGCGCGCGACCTGCGCCGTCGCCTGGACGGAGGGCGCGAAGAGCGGCCCGATGATCAGCTCGGCCCCTTCCGACAGCGCTTCCTGGGCCGCGGCCTGAGCGCCCTGGGGCGTGCCGCGATCGTCCTTGACCAGCAGCGTCAAATCCGCGCCGGGAAACTCGGCCAGCGCCATCTCGGCCGCGTTCCTCAGCGCATTGCCGACGGTCGCGCCCTGCCCCTCCGCCGTCAGCGGCAGGATGAGCCCGACCCTGATCTTGCCCTGCCCGATGGTCTGGCCGGTCGGCGCGGTCCCGCCCTGCGGCTGCGCCTGCTGATTGTCTAAGCCCGGCAGGCCCGAGGTGCCGCCGCCGCAGGCGGCGAGCGCCAGCGCGAGCGCGAGGATGGGCGCGGCCAGACGGATGGCCGGGACCGAAAGGACCGAAGCGCGGTTCCGATGACGCAACACGGGGGGAGTCTCCAGTCCTGGGTCAGTCGTTCCTCACCGGGGCGACGCGAAGCCCCCCCGACAGCGCAGTCCCCCGACCGTTGGGCTTTCCTGCCAGTCCGGCATGGTATTTTCAAGTTGTTAACTCTGGGTTGCGATCGCGGCAAGGCGCACAAGCAGACGCCCGGCCGTGGCGCGGGTGGCGGCGCTGTGGCAGGTTGCGGCGATGTCGAGCCCCCCGCCCGCGCCGCGCCAGCCGAGCTACACCGCCTTCGGGCTCAAGGCGGAGGCCGAGCCGCTCGCGCCCGGGCTGCACATCGTCGCGACGCCCATCGGCAATCTGCGCGACATCTCGTTTCGGGCGCTGGCGACGCTGGCCGCGGCCGACGCCGTGCTGGCCGAGGACACAAGGACCTCGAAGACGCTGCTGGCGCATTACGGCATCTCGACGCCGCTCTATCCCTATCACGAACACAATGCCGAGCAGATGCGGCCCCGGATTCTCGGCAAGCTGCGCGAGGGCGGCAGGCTCGCGCTGATCTCGGACGCCGGCACGCCGCTGGTCTCCGATCCTGGCTACAAGCTCGTGGCGGAGGTGGTCGCGGAAGGCCTGCCGGTCACCGGCATTCCCGGCCCCTCGGCCGTGCTGGCGGCGCTGGTGCTGGCCGGCCTGCCGACCGACCGCTTCTTCTTCGAGGGTTTTCTGCCGCCAAAGGCTGCGGCGCGGCGCGGGCGGCTGACCGAACTCGCGGCCATTCCAGGCACACTGGTCTTCTTCGAATCGCCGCGCCGACTGGCCGAGATGCTGTCGGACGCCGCGTCGGTGCTCGGCGCACGACCTGCGGCGGTGGCGCGCGAACTGACCAAGTTCCACGAAAACGTCCGGCGCGGGCCGCTGGCGGCGCTCGCGGCGCATTACGAGGCCGAGGAGGAGGCGCGCGGCGAGATCGTCGTGATCATCGGCCCGCCGGGCGCGAGCGAACTCGCTCCGGCCGACGACGCCATCACCGAGAAGCTGCGCGCCGCGCTTGCGTCCGTATCGCTGAAGGAAGCGGTGGCGCGGGTCGCGGCCGAGACCGGCCAGCCGCGCCGCAAGGTCTATGCCCGCGCCCTCGAACTGACGCGGGACCCTTGAGCAAATCGCGCCGCAGCGCCCGCGCCAAGCGCTCCGGCAAGGTCGGCCTCCGCTCGGAATGGCTTGCCATCCTCTGGCTCCGGGCCAAGGGCTACCGGCTGCTGGCGCGCCGCTTCGGCGGCAAGGGCGGCGAGATCGACCTGATCATGAAGCGCGGGCGCAGCGTCGTCTTCGTCGAGGTCAAGCGGCGCGGCCTGATGGAGGAGGCGCTGATATCGATCACGCCGGGCAAGCGCCGGCTGGTCGCGGCCCGCATCCGGCAATGGCTGGCGCGGAATCCGTGGGCGATGGACCATGATCTGCGGGTCGACGCGGTGTTCCTCGCGCCACTGCGCTGGCCAAGGCATGTGACGAACGTGTTTCAGCTTGCCCTGTGAGACAAGGCACTCCCACTTGCCGATGCGACGCGCGCCCGGCCATAAGAGCGCGCCAGAGACCGGAGCGCTTGCCATGACCCTGACCGTCGCCATCCAGATGGACCCGATCGAGCGCCTCCGGATCGCCGGCGACACAGGCTTCTCGCTGATGCTGGAGGCGCAGGCGCGCGGGCACACGCTCTACGCCTACACGCCCGACAAGCTGACCTTGCGCGACGGCAAGGTCACGGCCCGGATCAGGCCGGTCACGGTGCGCGACCAGGAGGGCGACCATTTCACCGCCGGTTCCGGGGAGCGCGTCGATCTCTCGACCCTCGACGTCGTGCTGCTCAGGCAGGACCCGCCCTTCGACATGGCCTATGTCACGACGACGCATCTGCTCGAGCGCATCCATCCGAAGACGCTGGTGGTCAACGATCCGGCCGAGGTGCGCAACGCGCCGGAAAAAATCCTGGTCACGCATTTTCCCGAACTGATGCCGCAGACGCTGATCACGCGCGACAGGGCCGAGATCGAGGCGTTCCGCGACGAGTTCGGCGAGATCGTGATGAAGCCGCTCTACGGCCATGGCGGCGCGAGCGTGTTCAAGACCGGCAAGGACGACCCGAATTTCGGCTCGCTCTACGATCTCTTCGCCGGCATCTTCCGCGAGCCCTGGGTGGTGCAGCGCTTCATGAAGGAGGTCTCGGCCGGCGACAAGCGCATCATCCTGATCGACGGCAAGGCGGCCGGCGCGGTCAACCGCGTGCCGGCGACCGGCGACCTGCGCGCCAACATGGTGCGCGGCGGCGCGGCGGCCCCGACCGACCTGTCGAGGCGCGAGCTCGAGATCTGCGAGGCGATCGGCCCGACGCTGCGCGAACGCGGCCTGCTGCTCGTCGGCATCGACGTGATCGGCGGCAACCTGACCGAGATCAACGTCACCGCGCCGACGGGCGTGCGCGCCATCAAGAAGCTCGGCGGGCCGGACCTCGCGGCGCAGCTCTGGGACGTGATCGAAAGCAAGCGCTGAACGGGGCGCGCCGCTCGGCGCCGGCCATGAGCGCACGCGGGAAAGCGGCTGCATCGGCCGCGATCGCCCGGCGTTCGAGCGGCAAGTCTGCCTGCACGCCTCTATCGCTGCGTGCCGCTCAGCGGATTTGCCGCATCCCAGCGATAGCGCATCGTCTCGAAGCGCATCGTCGTCGCATCGACCAGCAGCAGCTTGCCGACCAGCGGCTCGCCGAAGCCGGTCACAGCGCGGATGACCTCAAGCGCCATCAGCGAACCCATGACGCCGGCGAGCGCGCCGAGCACGCCGGCCTCGGCGCAGGGCGCGACCGTGCCGGGCGGCGGCTCCGTGGGAAAGAGGCAGCGATAGCTCGGGTTCGGCGCGCCGTCGGCGCCGCGCTCATGGGCGCGGATCGTCGTCAGCGAGCCGTCGAAGCGGCCGAGCGCGGCGGTGACCAGCGGCTTGCGCTCGTGGAAGCAGGCATCCGAGACGGCGTAGCGCGTCGCGAAATTGTCCGAGCCCTCGGCGACCACGTCGTAGAAGGCGATCAGGGCGCGGGCATTGTGCGGGTCGATGCGGGTGACGTGTTCCTCGACGACGACGTTGGGGTTGAGCTGGCGGATGAACTCCGCGGCCGCGACCGCCTTGTGCGCGCCGACATCCTGCGTGCGGAAAATGGTCTGGCGCTGCAGGTTCGAGAGCGAGACGACGTCGTCGTCGACGATGCCGATCTTGCCGATGCCGGCGGCGGCCAGATACTGGATCAGCGGCGCGCCGAGCCCGCCCGCGCCGACCACCAGCAGGCGCGCGTTCCTGAGCCGGTTCTGGCCCGGCCCGCCGATCTCGGGCAGGACCAGATGGCGGGCATAGCGCTCGATCTCGTCGTCGGTCAGGCTCATCGCCAAGGGTTAGGCCGAAGCCGGAGCTTCGGCAATCCTCGCGGCGGGGGTCGCAGCATGCTGGCCCGCCGCCGCTTGGCCGCGCCGCGAAGCCGTGCCATCGTGCGCCCATGGAGGAGCAAAACTAATCGCTCCGCGTCATCGACAGGGGAATTTCCATGCGTCTGAAGTCTTTCGCGCTGGCGCTGGCCGGCGTCGCCCTCTCGGCCGTGGCGGCGATGGCGCAGACGGCGATCAAGCCGGCGATCGTCTACGACAAGGGCGGCAAGTTCGACAAATCCTTCAACGAGGGCGCCTTCAACGGGGCCGAGCAGTTCAAGAAGGAGACCGGCGTCGAGTTCCGCGACTTCGAGCCGACCAACGACGCCCAGATCGAGCAGGCGCTGCGCCGCTTCGCCCGCGACGGCAACTCGCCGATCATCGCCGTCGGCTTCAGCCAGGCGACGGCGCTGCAGAAGGTCGCGGCCGAATTCCCGGACCTGAAGTTCACCATCATCGACATGGTGGTGGAATTGCCCAACGTGCAGTCGGTCGTGTTCAAGGAGCATGAGGGCTCCTATCTCGTCGGCCTGCTCGCCGGCATGGCCTCGAAGTCGAACAAGGTCGGCTTCGTCGGCGGCATGGACATCCCGCTGATCCGGAAATTCGCCTGCGGCTACGTCCAGGGCGTCAAGGCGGCCAAGAAGGACGCCGAAATCTTCCAGAACATGACCGGCTCGACGCCGGCGGCCTGGAACGACCCGGTCAAGGGCGGCGAGCTCGCCAAGTCGCAGATCGACCGCGGCGCCGACGTGATCTACCACGCGGCGGGCGGCACCGGCATCGGCGTGCTGCGCGCCGCCGCCGACGCCGGCAAGCTCGGCATCGGCGTCGATTCCAACCAGAACGGCCTGCAGCCCGGCAAGGTGCTGACTTCGATGCTGAAGCGCGTCGACGTCGCGACCTATGCCTCGTTCAAGGGCGCGCGCGACGGCAGCTGGAAAGCCGGCATCTCGGTGCTCGGCCTCAAGGAGGACGGCGTCGGCTGGGCGCTCGACGACGCCAACAAGGCGCTGATCACCCCGGAGATGAAAACCGCCGCCGACAAGGCCCGCGCCGACATCATCTCGGGCGCGGTCAAGGTGCACGACTACATGTCGGACTCCAAGTGCACGATGTAGGCAGGCTCGGCCTGCTCCCCTCCTCGGGGGGAGAGGTCGTCGCGCCTCCAGCGCCATGAAGATCACCATCCTCGGCTCCGGCGACGCCTTCGGCTCGGGCGGGCGGTTCAACACCTGCCTCCATGTCGAGGCGGGCGCCGACCGGATGCTGCTCGATTGCGGTTCGTCCAGCCTGGTGGCGCTGAACCAGGCCGGGATCGCGCGCAACGGCCTGTCCGCACTGCTGTTCACGCATTTCCACGCCGATCATTTCGGCGGTCTGCCGGTCTTCCTGCTCGATGCGCAATTCGTCTCGAAGCGCCGGGAGCCGCTGCTGATCGCCGGGCCGGCCGGCATCGAGGGCTGGTGCTGGCGCGCGATGGACGCGCTCTTCCCCGGCGACCGCTCGCTCGGCTGGCGCTTTCCGATCCGGTTCCTCGAAATCACGCCGGAGACGCCCGCGACCGTCGCGGGCGTCGCGGTCTCCGCCTTCCCGATGGTCCATGACGCGCGCGCCGGCCCCTGCCAGGGCTATCGCCTGTCGGCCGACGGCACGATCTTCGCCTATTCCGGCGACACGACCTGGACCGATGCGCTGATCGGGCTGGCCGAGGGGACGGATGCGATGCTGATCGAGTGCTATTCCTGGGAGACGAAGCTCGCGAACCATCTCGACTATGCCAGCATCAGTGCCAATCGCGCGAAACTGGCGACGAAGCGGCTGATCCTGATCCATATGGGACCGGCCATGCTCGCGCGCGACGAAGCCCTGCCCGAGGAACGCGCCTTCGACGGCATGGTGATCGCGCTGTGACGCACATCCCCGCCCCCGCCATCGAGCTTGTCGGCATCTCCAAGCGCTTCGGCGCGGTGCAGGCCAACAAAGACGTGTCGCTTTCGGTGGCGGCCGGCTCGATCCACGGCATCGTCGGCGAGAACGGGGCCGGGAAATCGACGCTGATGTCGATCCTCTACGGCTTCTACGAGGCCGATTCCGGCGAGATCAGGATCGGCGGAAAGCCACGCGCGATCAGATCGTCGGGCGACGCCATCGCGGCCGGCATCGGCATGGTCCACCAGCACTTCATGCTGGTCGAGACGCTGTCGGTGGTCGAGAACGTCGTGCTCGGCGCGGAAGGCGGCGCGTTCCTGAAAAGCGGGCTCGGCAAGGCGCGGGCCGAACTCGCACGGCTCTCGCAGGACTATGGGCTGGCGATCGATCCCGACGCCATCGTCGGAGAACTCTCGGTCGGGTTTCAGCAGCGCGTCGAGATCCTGAAGGCGCTCTATCGCGGCGCCGGCATCCTGATCCTCGACGAGCCGACCGCGGTGCTGACCCCGCCGGAGGCCGACCAGCTCTTTGCGCTGCTGCGGGCGCTCAAGGGCCAGGGCAAGACGGTGATCCTGATCACGCACAAGCTGCGCGAGATCATGGACGTGACCGACGCCGTCTCGGTGATGCGACGCGGCGAGATGGTGGCGCATCTGCGCACCTCCAAGACGTCGCCGCCGGAACTGGCGGAAGAGATGGTCGGCCGGCGCGTGCTGCTGCGCGTCGAGAAGCAGCCGCGCGAGCGGGGCGCGCCGGTGCTCGAGGCGGTCGGGCTCAGCGTCGCCGACGCGCGCGGCGTCGCGCTCCTGAACGAGGCCAGCCTGACGCTGCACGCGGGTGAGATCGTCGGCATCGCCGGGGTCGCCGGCAACGGCCAGAGCGAGCTGCTCGACGTGCTCGCCGGACTGACGGCGCCGTCGCGCGGCGTGATCCGGCTCGGCGGCCAGATCCTCGCGGCGTCGGACCGCACGCCGGCCAATCTGCGCCGACTCGGGCTGATGCATATCCCCGAGGACAGGCAGAAGGCCGGCCTCGTCACCGCCTTCTCGGCGGCCGAGAACGCGATCCTCGGCTACCAGAACGAGTCCGCCTTCGGCGCCGGCCCGTTCCTGTCGCCGCGTGCCATCGCCGCCCATGCGCGCGAGGCCTTCGCGGCCTATGACGTGCGACCGCCCGACCCCGCGCTCAAGACCGCGAATTTCTCCGGCGGCAACCAGCAGAAGATCGTCCTCGCCCGCGAGATCGAGCGCGCGCCCAAGGTGCTGCTCGTCGGCCAGCCGACGCGCGGCGTCGATATCGGTGCGATCGAGTTCATCCACCGCCGGCTGATCGCGCTGCGCGACGCCGGCGTCGCGATCCTCTTGGTCTCGGTCGAGCTTGAGGAGGTGATGGCGCTGTCGGACCGGATCCTGTGCATGTGCGGCGGCCGCATCACCGGCGAGCGCGCGGCAGAGGCGACGGACGAACGCGATCTCGGGCTGCTGATGGCCGGCGTGACGGAGCGCGCGGCGTGAGCGCCGCCCCCGTCGCCCTGCCGCGCTGGGCCGACGCCGGGCTCGTTCCGCTCGTCTCGGTCGCGGCCGCGCTCGTCGTCGCCGGGCTCGTCGTGACCGGCATCGGCGAGAGCCCGCTGGAAGCGACCGCGCTCTTGCTGCGCGGATCGCTCGGCAGCGCCGAGGGGCTGGCCTTCACGCTCTACTACACCACGAACTTCATCTTCACGGGACTGGCCGTCGCGGTCGCCTTCCATGCCGGGCTGTTCAACATCGGCGGCGAGGGGCAGGCGACGATCGCCGGCATCTTCGCCGCGCTCGCCTGCCTCTGGCTCGCGCCCCTGCCCGGCATCGTATTGGTGCCGCTGGCGATCCTGGCCGCCGCGGCGGGCGGGGCGCTCTACGGCTTCATCCCCGGCTGGCTGCAGGCGACGCGCGGCAGCCATGTCGTGATCACCACGATCATGCTCAACTTCATCGCCGCGACGCTGCTGGTCTATCTGCTGGTCGAGAAGATCGGCAAGCCGGGCTCGATGCAGCCGGAGACGCCGGAGTTCGCCAAACACGCCATCCTGACGCCGATGCATCTCCTGCTCGCGCCGCTAGGCATAACGCTGCCGGCGACGCCGCTGAATTCGGCCTTCCTGCTCGCGATCGCCGCGCTCGTCGCGGTCTGGGCCCTGATCTTCCGCTCGCGGCTGGGCTACGCCATCCGCACCACCGGCGCCAATCCGAGGGCCGCGGCCTATGCCGGCATCTCGCCGGCGCGCATCAGCATGGTGGCGATGGCGATCTCGGGCGCGCTGGCCGGCGGGCTCGCGGTCAACGAGGCGATGGGCGTGCAGCAGCGGCTCGTGCTCGATTTCACCGCCGGCTACGGCTTCGTCGGCATCGCGGTGGCGCTGATGGGGCGCGGCCATCCGGTCGGCGTGGCGCTCGCCGCCGTGCTGTTCGGCATCCTCTATCAGGGTGGAGCCGAGCTTTCCTTCGACAAGCCGACCATCACCCGCGACATGGTCGTCGTCATCGGCGGCGTCATCATCCTGTTCGCCGGCGCCCTCGACGGGCTGTTTCGACGCGTGGTGGCGAGCGGGCTTCGACTGGGGCGGGTGGCATGAGCGGGCGCTTCCCCTTGTCATTCCGGGCCTTCGCGCAGCGAAGAACCCGGAACCCACGAGCAAGCTCACCCGGTTGCAACCGTTTCAGCAACGCTCCCCCGGTCGTGGGTTCCGGGTCCGGTCCTGCGGACCGCCCCGGAATGACAAGGGGGGGCCGCTGACCATGGAGTGGGTCCAGACCCTCGCGGTCATCCTCGATTCCGGCATCCGGCTCTCGATCCCGCTGCTCTGCGCCGCGATGGCGGGGTTGTGGTCGGAGCGGGCCGGCGTCGTCGATATCGGGCTCGAGGGCAAGATGCTGGTCGCGGCCTTCGCCGCCGGCGTTATCGCGTATCAGAGCGGTTCGGCCTGGGCCGGGCTTGGCGCGGGCATGCTCGCCGCGATCCTGCTCTCGCTGGTGCATGGCTTCGCCGCCATCACCTGGCGCGGCAACCAGATCGTCTCCGGCGTCGCGATCAACATGCTGGCGGCCGGGCTCACCGTGATCCTCGGCAATGCCTGGTACGGACAGGGCGGGCGCACGCCCTCGCTGGAGGGGGCGGCGCGGTTTCCCGACATCGCGCTGCCCTTCGCCGCGACGGCGCGCCAGACTATTCCTATCGTCGGCACGCTCTATGACGAGGTCGTCTCCGGCCAAGCCGCGCTGGCCTATCTCGCCGTCGCCAGCGTCGCGCTGACCGCCTTCGTGCTGAAGCGGACACGCTTCGGGCTTCGCTTGCGGGCGGTCGGCGAGAACCCGGCCGCGGTCGACACCGCCGGCATTTCGGTCGCCGGCCTGCGCTATGCGGCGGTGGTGATCTGCGGCGCGCTCTGCGGGCTCGGCGGCGCCTATCTCGCGGTGTCGCAATCGGCCGGTTTCCTGCCGCACATGACGGCAGGCAAGGGCTTCATCGCGCTGGCGGCCGTGATCTTCGCCAACTGGCGGCCGGTGCCGGCGCTCTGGGCCTGCCTGCTCTTCGGCATGCTGGACGCGGTCGCGATCCGGCTGCAGGGCGTCGCGCTGCCCGGAATCGGGCTCGTGCCGGTGCAGGCGATCCAGGCCCTGCCCTATCTGATGACGGTGATCCTGCTCGCCGGCTTCATCGGCAAGTCGACCCCGCCCAAGGCCTCGGGCCTGCCCTATGTCAAGGAACGCTGAGCCGATGCCGGCCGCCGGGCCCGATTTCGATGCGCTGTTTGCCGCCGCGAAAGCCGCCCAGGCGCGCGCCTATGCGCCCTATTCGCGGTTCAGGGTCGGCGCGGCGCTGATCGCCGACGACGGGGCGGTCTATTCAGGCTGCAACGTCGAGAACGCCGCCTACCCCTCCGGGGCCTGCGCCGAGCAGGGCGCGATCTCGGCGATGATCGCGGGCGGCGGGCGCAGGATCGCGGCGCTGCTGGTCTTCGGCGAGGGCGAGGAACTGGTGACGCCCTGCGGCGCCTGCCGGCAGCGCATCCGCGAGTTCGCCGAACCCGGCACGCCGGTCGCGGTCGCCGGTCCCGACGGCATCCGCGACCGCTTTTCGCTTTCGGTCCTGTTGCCAGCCTCGTTCGGACCGGCCAACTTGCGGCGGTGATTTGCGCCGGCCGGGTTCCGGGTCCGCGTGACGAATTGCACGGGCTGCGGGGGCGGACCAGTATGGCGGTGGATGCGATCTTCGACGAGGCTGCTTCGACGCTGATTGATCGGGGGATCGATGGCCCGATCGACTGCGCGATCGTGCTCGGCACAGGGCTCGGCCGCGTCGTCGAGGAGATGCAGACCAGGGTCACGATCCCCTATTCGGACATCCCCGGCTTTCCGAAGGGCGAGGTGTCCGGCCATGCCCGCCAGCTCAGCTACGGCTCGCTCCACGGCAAGCAGGCGCTGATCTTCCAGGGCCGGGCGCATTACTACGAGACCGGTGATTCCGCCGCGATGAAGGTTCCGATCGGCATGCTCGCCGCCTTCGGCTCGCCGCCGCTGATCCTGACAAACGCGGCCGGATCGCTGAGAGCCGATCTGCGGCCGGGCGGCATGGCGCTGATCACCGACCACGTCAACTTCAACGGCCCCAACCCGCTGATCGGCGACGACGGCGACGGCCGCTTCGTGCCGATGGTCGATGCCTACGACCCGCATCTGCGGGCGCGGCTGAAGCGGGCGGCGGCCGGGGCCGGAACCCATCTCGGCGAAGGCGTCTATATGTGGTTCGCCGGGCCGAGCTTCGAGACACCGGCCGAGATCCGCATGGCCAGGACGATGGGCGCGGACCTCGTCGGCATGTCGACCGTGCCCGAGGTCATCCTGGCGCGGCGCTACGGCATCCGGGTCGCCGGCATCTCGGTCGTCACCAATATGGGCGCGGGCCTGCTCGGCGGCGCGCCGAGCCATGGCGAGACGCGAGACACGGCACTGGCCGCGCTGACCGGCCTGCGCCGCCTGCTGCGCGGCTTCATGACGGAGCTCTGAACCATGTCCGACGCCGCCCTCGCCGCCCGCGCGCTCGCGCTGCTCGACCTGACCGATCTCGGCGACGAGGCGACGGAAGAGGGCGCCCTGGCGCTCTGCGCCAGGGCCATGGCGGCGCCCGTGCCGGCGGCCGCGGTCTGCATCTGGCCGCGCCATGTCGCGGCGGCGCGCAAGGCGCTCGGCGACGGCCCGGTCAAGATCGCGACCGTGGTGAATTTTCCAGAGGGCGGCACGCCGATCGCGCCGGTGCTGCGCGAGACCGAGGCCGCGCTCGCCGACGGGGCCGACGAGATCGACCTCGTCCTGCCCTGGCGCATGGTCCTGACCGGCTACACCGTCGGCGCGAAGTCGATGGTCGGCAACGTCAAGAACCGCTGCGGCGACAAGCTGCTCAAGGTCATCCTCGAGACCGGCGAATATCCCGACGCCGCGACGATCCAGACCGCCAGCGAACTCGCGATCGCGAACGGCGCGGACTTCATCAAGACCTCGACCGGCAAGACGCAGCGCTCCGCCACGCTGGCGGCGGTGCGCGTGATGCTGGGCGTGATCGGGCTGGCGCGGCGGCCGATCGGCATCAAGCCGTCGGGCGGCATCCGCACGCTCGCGGACGCCAGGGGCTATCTCGCGCTCGCGGACGCGATGATGGGCGAGGACTGGGCGACGCCGGCGACCTTCCGCTTCGGCGCGAGCGGGCTGCATCAGGTGCTGCTCGACGCGATCGCGGGCGAGGCTGGCGGCAAGGCCGCCGGAGAGGCGAGCGGACCCTATTGAGATGAAGCTGACGCAGGAGATCATCGCCGCCAAGCGCGACGGCCAGGCCTTGCCGGACGAAGACATCCGCCAGCTCGTCGCCGGTCTGACCGACGGCTCGGTCGGCGAGGGCCAGGCGGCCGCCTTCGCGATGGCGGTGTTCTTCCGCGACATGGACGAGGCCGAGCGCGTCGCGCTGACATTGGCGATGCGCGATTCCGGCACGGTGCTGAACTGGGACGACCTGCCGGGGCCGGCGCTCGACAAGCACTCGACCGGCGGCGTCGGCGACACGGTGAGCCTGCCTTTGGCGGCGGCGGTCGCGGCCTGCGGCGGCCATGTGCCGATGATCTCGGGCCGCGGGCTCGGCCATACCGGCGGCACGCTCGACAAGCTCGACGCGGTGCCGGGCTATGTCACGCAGCCCGACAGCGACCTCTTTCGCAAGGTGGTGCGGGAACAGGGCTGCGCCATCATCGGCCAGACCGCCGATCTCGCCCCGGCCGACAAGCGGCTCTACGCCATCCGGGACGTGACCGCGACGGTGGAGTCGCTGCCGCTGATCACGGCCTCGATCCTGTCGAAGAAACTCGCGGCCGGGCTGCATGGGCTGGCGATGGACGTGAAGTTCGGCTCCGGCGCCTTCCTGCCCGACCCGGTCAAGGCGCGCGCGCTTGCCCGCGCGCTGGTCGACGCCGCCCATGGCGCGGGCCTGCCGACCACGGCGCTTTTGACCGACATGGCCGAGCCGCTGGCGAGCGCCGCCGGAAACGGGCTCGAAGTCGCCTACGCGCTCGACCATCTGACGGGCAGGCGCCGCGAACCGCGCTTCCATCGGGTCACGGTCGCGCTGGCGGCCGAGATGCTGCTGCTTGGCAAGCTCGCGAACGATATCGCCGAGGCGACGGCGAAGATCGAGGCCGCCTTCGCCACCGGGGCGGCCGCCGAGCGCTTTTCCCGCATGGTCGCGGCGCTGGGCGGGCCGTCCGATCTGCTTGAAAATCCTGAAAAGCATCTCGCCGCGGCGCCGATCGCCCGGCCGGTCTTCGCGACGACGCCGGGCGTCGTCCAGGGCGTCGATACGCGCGCCGTCGGGCTCGCCGTGGTGGCGTTGGGCGGCGGGCGCACCCGCCCGCAGGACGCGATCGACCACGCGGTGGGCATCGTCGACCTCGCCGGCATCGGTGACGCGGCCGGGCTGGACCGCCCGCTCGGAATCGTCCATGCGCGCAGCGAGGCCGGCTTCGACGCGGCTCGGGCGCGCCTGCGTCAGGCCTATCTCATCACGGATGGACGGGCCGGACATGGCCCGCTGATCACGGACCGCATCACGGAGAGTTCGAGCCCATGAGCCTGCTGCTGGCGATGTCGGTGTGGCATGTCGAGGACTGGCGCGACCGCTTCAAGGCCGAACTGCCCGACATGCCCGTCGTGATCCTGGGCGAGGCCTTCGACCGCCGCGCCGTGCATTACGTCGCGAGCTGGAAGCACCCGCCGGGCAGCCTCGCCGGCCTGCCGAACCTCGCCGCGATCTTCTCGCTCGGGGCCGGCGTCGACCATCTCTTCGCCGACGAACGGCTGCCCGAGGTCCCGATCGCGCGTGTCGTCGATCCCGACCTGACGACGCGGATGAGCGAATACATCGTGCTGCACTGCCTGATGTTCCTGCGCCAGCAGCGCCGCTACGACGCCCAACAGCGGGCCGGAAGCTGGGAGGACGACCGCAACCAGCCGTCGGCGAGGTCCGTGCGCGTCGGCATCATGGGGCTGGGCGAACTCGGGCTCGACGCCGTCCGCAAGCTCCAGATCATGGGCTTCGACGTCGCCGGCTGGAGCCGCTCGCCGAAGGCCGTCGAGGGGCTTGCCGGTGAAAGCCTTGCGACCTTTGCCGGCGAGGACGGCATGGCGGCGTTTCTCGCGCGCACGGACATCCTCGTCAGCCTGCTGCCGCTGACGCCAGAGACGCGCGGGATGATCGACGCCAAGCTGCTTTCGGGTCTGGCGCGGGACGGGCGGCTCGGCGGGCCGTTCCTGATCAATGCCGGGCGCGGCGGCCTGCAGGTCGAGGCCGACATCCTCGCCGCGCTGGAGGCCGGCACGCTCAAGGGCGCGGCGCTCGACGTGTTCGAGACCGAGCCGCTGCCGGCGCAATCCCCGCTCTGGAGCCATCCGGCCGTGACGGTGACGCCGCACAACGCCGCGATGTCGGAGCCGGAAGCGGTCGCGAGCCTGATCGCGGCGCAGATCCGGCGGCTGGAGGCGGGCGAGCCGCTGGAGCACGTGGTGGATCCGACGCGGGGGTATTGAGCCGCCCTTTGTCATTCCGGGGCGCTGCGCGGCAGCGAACCCGGAACCCACGATCGAATGAGCTTGATCGACCGGAGATGAGAATCTCGCCCGGTGGCGGGTTCCGGGTCCGGCCCTTCGGGCCGCCCCGGAATGACAGGGGTGGATCGTCACACGATCCCCATCCTGCCGTCGTCCCTACCCCCGCAGCGCCCCCGGCCCCGGCGTCGCTCCGGCCGGGCACTTGCCCGAGATGATCATCCCCAGCACCTCGTCCTGCGTCACGTCGGCGACGCGGGCGCTCCCGACGACGCGGCCGTTCTTCATCACGCTGACGCGGTCGGCGAGGTCGAAGACGTCGTGGAGGTCGTGGCTGATCAGGAAGATACCGATGCCCTGCTTCTTGAGTTCGAGGATCAACTCGGCGACCTGCCTGGTCTCGGCCGGACCGAGCGCCGCCGTCGGCTCGTCCATGATCAGCACGCGGGCGTTGAAATAGATCGCGCGCGCGATCGCGACCGACTGGCGCTGGCCGCCCGACAGCGCCTTCACCGGCTCCTTGAAGCGGCGGAAATGCGGGTTGAGCCGGCCCATTACCTTGCGCGTTTCCGATTCCATCGTCGCGTCGTCGAGAGTCAGCCAGGGCGTCAGCAATTCGCGGCCGAGGAAGATGTTGGCGGCGGCGTCGACATTGTCGGCGAGCGCCAGCGTCTGGTAGATCGTCTCGATGCCGTGGCGCTTGGCGTCGCGCGGGGATGCGATCGCGACCGGCTCGCCGGAGACCCGAATCTCCCCCGCATCGGCCTTGTAGGCGCCCGAGAGGATCTTGATCAGGGTCGATTTGCCGGCGCCGTTATGGCCGAGCAGGCCGACGACCTCGCCGGCATGGAGATCGACGCTGGCGCCGTCGACCGCCTTGATGCCGCCGAAGGCGATGGAGATGTCGCGCATCTCGACGAGGGGCGTCGTCATGTCCTTCAACGGGCTCCCCATCCGTCATTCCGGGGCGCCGCATGGCGGCGAACCCGGAACCCACGACCGGAAGAGCGCGATCGACCGGGCTTGATTTGAAGTCGTACCCGGTCGTGGGTTCCGGGTTCTCGCTTCGCGAGCCCCGCAATGACAAGAAAGGTTGGCGCGCCCATCCCTCACCCCAGCCGCTTGCGGTAGATGCCGTCGAGCCAGACGGCGACGACGAGCACGAGCCCGACGACGATGTTCTGCAGCGGCGTGTCGACGCCGATCAGCACCATGCCCGACTGGAGCGACTGCATGACGAGCGCGCCGAGCATCGCGCCCGTGATCGTGCCGACGCCGCCGGCGAGCGAGGTGCCGCCGATGACGGCCGCCGCGATGACGTAAAGCTCGTCGAGCTGGCCGGCCGAGTTCGTCGCGGCGTTGAGGCGCGCCGTCGAGATGCAGGCCGAAACGCCGACGAGCGCGCCCATCAGCCCGTAGACCAGCATCAGCACTTTTCGCGTGTTGACGCCCGAAAGCTGCGCGGCTTCCGGATTGCCGCCGATGGCGAAGACATAGCGGCCGAAGCGCAGCCGCGTGGTCAGGAAGGTGATGGCGACGCCGACCGCCAGCGCCAGCAGCACCGGCACGGCGAGCCCATGGCCGATGACGAGCCCGCCGGGCGGCCAGACCAGCCCCCTGGCCTCGGTGAGACGGCGGGCGATGCCGGCGGGCAGCGGATAGGCATTGGCGATCGCAACCGTGGCGACGACCGCGCCGCAGGCGACGCCCGCGACCAGCGCCTCGGCCCAGAGCGGGCGCAACGCGAAGCCGAAGCGGCGACGCCGGCGACGCGCCAGCACGACCCCGGCAAGGATCAGCGCGCAGATGACCAGCCCGATCGCCCAGGAGGCGGAGGTTCCGATCGCGCCCTCGATGCCGCCGCCGAGCGGCCGGAAGCGCGAGTCCATCGGGGCGATGGTCTGGCCCTGCGTGACCCACCAGGCCGAGCCGCGCCAGACCAGCAGGCCGCCCAGCGTGACGATGAAGGAAGGAATGGCGAGATAGGCGATCAGCGCGCCCTGGAACAGGCCGATCAGGCCGCCGAGCCCGACCGCGACGAGAAGGCTGACGATCCAGGTCAGCGGGTGCTCGAAGCCCCAGATCTCCGGCAGCAGCCTGACCTGCACGAGGCCGACGACCATGCCGACGAAGCCGAGCATCGAGCCGACCGAGAGGTCGATGTTGCGGGTGACGATGACAAGCACCATGCCGCAGGCCATCACCGCGATCGACGCCGTCTGGACCAGGAGGTTCCAGAGATTTCGCGGCGTGAGGAACGCCCCGCCGGAGAGCCAGTTGAAGCCGATCCAGATCACGGCGAGCGCCGCGACCATGCCGATCATGCGCGGATCGACCTCGATCTCGCGCATGCGGTCGGCGAGCGAGCGCGAACCCCGTGCGGGAGCTGCCTGCGCCGGGGCGGCCGGCGCGGGGGCCGCCTCAGTCACAAGCGGCGACCTTGCCGGCCGCGACGCCCTGGCACACGGCCGATTTCGGCGCCCAGCCGGCGTCGATGACGACCTTGAGATTGTCCCTGGTGACAGGGACGGGCTTGAGGAACAGCGCCGTCATCGCCTGCTTCGACGGACCCTGGCTCCAGGCGGTCGCGCCCGCGACCTCGGTCAGCTTGGCGCCGCCGGCGAGCTTGATCGCGATTTCCGCCGCGTTGCGGCCGAGTTCGCGGGCATCCTTCCAGATCGTCACGGTCTGGGTGCCGAGCGCGATGCGGTTCAGGGCGGCGCGGTCGGCGTCCTGGCCGGAGACCGGCACGGAGCCGGCGAGGCCCTGCGCCGCCATCGCCGCGATCGCGCCGCCGGCCGTGCCGTCATTGGCCGCGACCACCGCATCGACCTTGTTGGCGTTGCGGGTGAGGAACTGCTCCATGTTCTTCTGGGCGTTGGCCGGGAGCCAGCCATCGGTGAAGGCCTCGCCGACATTCTTGATCTTGCCGCCGTCGATGGCGGGTTTCAGGATCTCCATCGAGCCCTGGAACAGGAAGCCGGCGTTCGGATCGGCCGACGAGCCCTTGATGAAGACATAGTTGCCGTCCGGCTTCGCCTTGACGATCTCGCGGGCCATCATCCGGCCGACCTCGACATTGTCGAAGGTCAGGTAGAAGGCCTGCGGGATCTCGATCAGCCGGTCGTAGCCGACCACCGCGATGCCCTCGTCGACCGCCTTCTGCACGGCGGGGCGGATCGCCTGCGCGTCCTGCGCCAGCACGATCAGCGCCTTGGCGCCGCGCGCGATCAGGCTCTCGACGTCGGTGAGCTGCTTGGCCGGCGAGCTCTGCGCATCGGCCGAGAGATAGGTGCCGCCGACCTTCTCGATCGCGGCCTTGATCGCGGCCTCGTCGGTCTTCCAGCGCTCCTCCTGGAAGTTCGACCAGCTCACCCCGACGACCGGGCCCTTGGCCTGGGCGAAGGCGGGCTTCAGGCCGGCGGACGCGGCGAGCGTCAGGCCGGCGGCGACAAGCATGCGTGCGATCACGGCGACATCTCCCGAAACGTTTGCCTCTGCCTCACGCTCTCTCCGGCAGGCTCGATCGAGCCGCCTCGGCGTCCGGCTTGGGGCGGAGGTGAGCGTATCGCGGGGCGCGCTGTCAAGCGCCTCCGCAACCGAGGCGAAACAGGGTTGCCGCCGTCTTGCGCCGATCGCCGCAAGCCATGCCGCGAAAGCGATGGCCAAAGCACCGGGCGCGCGCATACCGCGGCGATCGCCTCGCCAGACCGGGTTCAAAGACCATGCCGCATCCTGCCTACGACATCGTCATCCGCGGCGGCACGCTCGCGACCGCGACCGACGTGTTCAGGGCCGATCTCGGCATCACGGGGGAGCGCATCGCCGCGATCGGACTCGACCTGCCGGCCGGGGCCAGCGAGATCGACGCCACGGGCAGGCTCGTGCTGCCCGGCGGCGTCGATGCGCATTGCCATATCGAGCAGTTGTCGGGCGGAGGGCTGATGAACGCCGACACGTTCGAGACCGCGACGCGCTCGGCCGCTTTCGGCGGCACGACCTCGGTGATCTCCTTCGCCGCGCAGCATCGGGGCAAGAGCCTGGCCACGACCGTCAGCGACTACGCCGCGCTGGCGGAGAGGGGCACGATCATCGACTACGCCTTCCACCTGATGGTGGCGAACCCGGACGAGCAGACCATCGCGACCGATCTGCCGGCGCTGATCTCGGCGGGGCATCGCTCGGTCAAGGTGTTCATGACCTATGACGCGGTGCAGGTCGACGACCAGCAACTGCTCGACGTGATGCTGGCCGCGCGACGGGCCGGGGCGCTGGTCTGCGTCCATGCCGAGAACCACGGCCTGCTGAAATGGATGGGCGAGCGGCTGACCAGGCGCGGCTATGTGGCGCCGAAATACCATGCCGTCAGCCATCCGCGCGCGGCCGAAATCGAGGCCTTCCATCGGCTGATCGCCTTTTCGGAACTGCTCGACCAGCCGGTCTGCATCTTCCACGTCTCGACGGCCGAGGGCGCGAAGGTGATCGACGGGCCTGCGATCGAATGTCTCACGCTGGCGGTGGGTCCGCCCGGCATCCAGTCGCAGCGCGATGTCGACGGCGTCATCGGGCCGCTCCTGAAGCGGGCCGCGGGGCTGGAGAACGAGGCGGCAGCCTTCGTCGTCGCCTGCTTCTCCGACCCCGGCATGCATGCCCTGCGCGAGCAGAGCCGGCGGCCGGTGCCCGGCATCGCGGAATCGGGTGTGCTGCAGGCGCTGACGCTGGGCCAGCGTTTTGGCGTGATCGCGATCCTGCCGGCCTCGATCCCGCGCCATCTGCGCTATTTCGGCGCGATGGGCGTGATGACGCGTTTCGCGGGCGATCTCGCGATCGGCATGGGCGTGACCGAACTCTCCAACGAGGAAAAGACGCTGGAGCGCATGACGGCGACGGGCAGGACGCTGCGCGACACGCATCATGCCGATGTCGTGGTGATGGGCTACGCCGGCATGGCGCGCTTCCGGCGGCCGCTGGAGGAGGCGCTCGGCATCCCGGTGGTCGAGCCGACCCAGGCCGCGACCGCCATGGCGGTGGGCCGCGTCAGGCTGGCGGCGGCCTGAAATCGGCACTGCCGAAGGCCGCGGGTATCAGAACTCGACGCCGGCCTGCGCCTTCACGCCGGCGGCGAAGTGGTGCTTGACCAGCGTCATCTCGGTGACGAGGTCGGCGGCCGCGATTAGCTCCGGCTTGGCGTTGCGGCCGGTGACGACGATGTGCAGATCGGCGCGCCTTGCCGACAGAACGGCGACGACCTCGTCGAGCGGCAGGTAGTCGTAGCGCAAAGCGATGTTGAGCTCGTCGAGCACGACCATGCGGATCGTCTCGTCGGCCATCAGTTCCCTGGCCTTGGCGAAGGCGCGCCCGGCGGCGGCGATGTCGCGGGCCTTGTCCTGCGTCTCCCAGGTGAAGCCCTCGCCCATCGTGTGCCAGGCGATGCGATCGCCGAAGGCCTCGAGCGCCCTGCGCTCGCCGGTCTCCCAGGCGCCCTTGACGAACTGCACCACGCCGACGCGCCAGCCATGGCCGAGCGCCCGCAGCATCAGGCCGAAGGCGGCCGTCGACTTGCCCTTGCCGGGGCCGGTGTTGACGACCAGTAGGCCCTTCTCGATCGTCTTGCCCGCGACCTCGGCGTCCTGCGCCGCCTTGCGTTTTTCCATCTTGGCCTTGTGACGGGCGGCCTCGTTCGGGTCGATCGTCATGGCGTCCTCACTTCACCCGCATCGGCAATCCCGCGACCATGAAGACCACGCGGCCGGCCCGCGCCGCAAGGCGCTGATGCAGGCGGCCGGCCTCGTCGCGGAAACGCCGCGCCAGCGCGTTGTCGGGCACGATGCCAAGGCCGATCTCGTTGGCGACGAGCACGACGGGGCCGCTCGCGGACGCGCAGGCGGCAATCAGCCCGTCGCAGGCGGCGGCCGTATCGCGCCCGGCGAGGATGAGATTGGTCAGCCAGAGCGTCAGGCAGTCGACCAGAACCGGGCGGCCTCGCGGCGTTCCCCGAATCGCCTCCGTCAACGCCAGAGGCGCGTCGACCGTGATCCAGTCCGCCGACCGACGCGTCCGATGCTCCGCGATGCGCGCCGCCATCTCGTCGTCCCAGGCCTGGGCGGTTGCGATGTAGAGCCATGGGGCCGGCAGCGCCTCGATCAACGCTTCCGCGTGCCGGCTCTTGCCGGAGCGCGCGCCGCCGAGGACGAGGGTCAGATGGGGCAGGTCTGCGGACATGTCGGATCGGAATGAAATGAGCGCACTGCATTGCACACCAGCCCGCACATGGCTAATGATCGTCGCCGACGGTGCCCCGGCGACGGGGTGAAAAGGGAACGCGGTGCAATGCCGCGGCTGCCCCCGCAACTGTAAGCGGCGAGTTAGCGCCATCGCCACTGGGAGCGATCCCGGGAAGGCGGCGCGAAATCCGACGACCCGCGAGCCAGGAGACCTGCCGTCAGATCGTTCCGCAATCCAGCAAGCCGCCGGCGGGGCGGCCAGGAGACACGAAAACATGGCAACTCAATCGATTTCGACCAAGGCAGGCGTCTCCGAACGCGCCAAGGCCGTGGCCGCGGCCCTGCTGCTCGGGCTGGCGCTCGTCTTCGCAGCGGGCTTCGCGCCTTCGACCAGCCTTCACAATGCCGCCCATGACGCCCGTCATGGGCTCGCCTTCCCCTGCCATTGAGGGAAGTTCGGACATGGTCAACCGCGTTCTCACGGTCAGCATCCTGGCCGGTCTTCTTGCCGGGCTGCTGATCGCCGCCCTCCAGCACGTCACCACCACGCCGCTCATCCTCAGAGCCGAGACCTACGAGGCGGCCTTGAGCGTCCCCACCCCCGTCCAAGCCGCTTTCGAAGGCGGCGCGCGCATCCTGCTGGCGGATACCCGCCCCGCGGACGGCGCAGCCCCGGCCCACGAGTGGAAGCCTCGGAACGGACTGCCGCGCACCGTCTTCACCGCGCTGGTCACCATCGCCACCGCGATCGGCCTGGCGGCGCTGCTGCTCGCGGGCATGATCGCCGCCAACGACACGATCGACGACCGGCGCGCGCTTGCCTGGGCGATCGGCGGCTTCCTCGCCTTCGGCCTGGCGCCGGCGGCGGGACTTGCGCCGGGCATGCCGGGCTCCGCGGCCGCCGAACTGGCCAGCCGCCAGATCTGGTGGGTCGCGACGGCGCTTGTCTCGGCCGGCTCGATCTTCGTCTTCCTGCGGCTGGAGCAACCCTGGCTCCGGGCGCTGGCGGTGCTGGCCATGCTCGCGCCGCATCTCATCGGCGCGCCGTATCCGGCGACGCCGGAAAGCAAGGCGCCGGCCGAGATCGCGGCGCAATTCGCGACGCTTTCCCTGGCCGTGCAGGCCGCGCTCTGGCTCGCCACCGGCCTCGCCGTGGGTCTGCTTTGGCCCTGGGCCTCCCGCCGCGCCGCCGCGCGGGCCTGACGACGCCCGCGCGCCTCGCCGGAGGCGCGCGGCCCGGAGGGAGGCGACCGATGTCGCGGCGCGAGATCACCATCCATGTCTGCACCGCCTGTCGCCGCGTCCGCGAGGATCTGGCGCAGGGCTACGACCAGCCGGGCTTAGGCCTGACCGAGGCGCTTTCGGAACGGCTGGCGGAAAGCGAGGCCATCTCTGTGCTCGCCGTCGAGTGCCTGGCCGTCTGCAAGCGGCCCTGCACCGTCGCCTTCGCGGCCGACGGCAAATGGACCTATCTCGTCGGCGATCTCGACGCCGATTTGCATCTCGACGATATCGTGGGCGCGGCCCGGGCCTATGCCGCCAGCGCCAACGGCATCATTCCCTGGAAAGAACGACCGCTGCCCTTCCGCAAGGGCGTGGTCGCGCGCGTGCCGCCGCTGGCCGAGCGCGAACAAGGATCATCGACATGACCGAAACGCCCGCCCAGAGCCCACTCGACCAGAGCCCGCTCGCCAAGGTGCCCTGCACCATCATCACCGGCTTCCTCGGCGCTGGCAAAACCACGCTGGTTCGCCATCTGCTCGAGAACGCGCAGGGCATGCGCCTGGCCGTGCTCGTCAACGAGTTCGGCGACCTCGGCTTCGACGGTGAGTTCCTGAAAGGGTGCGGCATCGCCGGCTGTTCCGAGGATGACGTCGTCGAACTGCCCAATGGCTGCATCTGCTGCACCGTCGCCGATGATTTCGTGCCGGCGCTGGAGAAGCTCCTGAACCGCGCCAAGCCGCCCGAACACATCCTGATCGAGACCTCGGGACTGGCCCTGCCCAAGCCGCTGGTCACCGCCTTCAACTGGCCGGCGATCCGGGCGCGGGTGACGGTCGACGGCGTCATCGCGGTGGTCGACGGGCCGGCGGTGGCCGAGGGCCAGTTCGCCGACGATCCGGACGCGCTCGCCGCGCGACGGGAGCAGGACGCCTCGGTCGAGCACGACAACCCGCTGGAAGAGGTGTTCGAGGACCAGATCCTCTGCGCCGACCTGATCCTGCTCAACAAGAGCGACCTCGTCGACGAGGCCGGGCGGGCGCGGGTCAAGGCCGAGATCGCGCGGCACCTGCCCAGGGCGATCAAGATCGTCGAGACCAGCCACGGCAAGGTCGAGCCGGCGCTGATCGTGGGCTTGGGCGCGGCGGCCGAGGACGACCTCGCGGCGCGGCCTTCGCATCACGGCGAGGGCGAGGACCACGACCATGACGATTTCGACAGCGTCAACTTCGCCCTGCCCGAGACCGTCTCGCCCGAGGCGCTGGCCGCCCGCGTCGCCAAGGCGGCGGAGGCCGACGGCGTGCTGCGGCTGAAGGGTTTCGCCGCCGTGCGGGGCAAGCCGATGCGGCTCGTGGTGCAGGGCGTCGGCGCGCGCGTCGGGCATCATTTCGACCGGGCCTGGGGCGCTGGCGAAGCGCGCGACGGCAGGCTCGTCGTGATCGGTCTGAAGGGCTTCGACCAAAAAGCGGTCGCCGCGGCCCTGAACGGCTGACGATGGCGCCATGCACCTCCTCCCGACCAGCGCGATCCGGCTCGACGACGGCGAGGACGCCGTCGATCTCGACCTGCCGCCGGGGGATGTGCTGGCGCTGTCTTTCGCCGACAGCGACCTCTCGGCGCTGGCGGCAGCCGCGCGGGACAGCGAGCTCTCCGTCCGTCTCGCCTCGCTCAGGCGGCTGAAGCATCCGCTCTCGGTCGACCTGCTGATCGAGAAGACGGCGGCACGCTCGCGCTTCGTGCTGGTGCGCTGCCTCGGCGGGCTGGATTACTGGCGCTATGGGGTGGAGGGGCTCGCGGCCGCCTGCCGGGCGCATGGCGTGGCGCTGGCGGTGCTGCCGGGCGACGACCGGGACGATGCGCGGCTGGCGGAGCATGGCACGGTGCCGCCCGCCTGCGCGCAGGCGCTGCTGGTGTATTTCCAGGCCGGCGGCGTCGAGAACATGCGGCGGCTGCTGGCGGGGATCGAGGCCGTGCTCGGCGCCACCCTCCCGTCATCCGTCTTCGCAAGGCTCCCGCCGCCGCGCCCCTTGCCCGCCCTCTTCGCGCTCGACCCCGAAGCCACTCCGACCGGCTGGCGCGAGGCGCTCGCCGCCCTGCCCGCCGACCGCGCGCTCGTCCCGATCCTGGTCTACCGCTCCGGCGTCACGGCCGGCGACACCGCCATGGCCGAGGCGCTCTCGGCGGCGCTTGCCGCACGCGGTCATGCACCGCTCCTCCTCGCGCTGACCAGCCTGAAAGACCCCGCCGTCGCCACCGGCCTCGCGACGCTGATCGCGACCCGCAAACCGGAGCTGATCGTCACCACCACCGCCTTCTCGGCCCGCGACGGCGAGGACTTCGTGCTCGACGCGGCCGATTGTCCGATCCTGCAGGCGGTTCCGGTCGGCAGCGCGCGCGAGGCCTGGAAGGCGTCGCCGCGCGGGTTGTCGGCGGTCGATCTGGCGATGCAGGTGGCGCTGACGGAGTTCGACGGGCGGATCGGCGCAACCCCCGTCGCCTTCAAGGCCGACGTCACCGACGCCGCCACTGGCCTGAGGATCCGCCGCCTCGTTCCCGATAGCGAGGGCATCGCGGCGCTGGCCGATCTCGCCAGCGGCTGGATCGCGCTGGCTCGCAAGCCGCCGCCCGAGCGCAGGCTCGCGCTGGTGATGTCGGACTATCCTGCGCGCGGCGGCCGGGCGGGTTTCGCCGTCGGGCTCGACACGCCGGCGAGCGTGGCGGCGATCGAGGCGGCGCTGGCGGAGGCGGGTTACATTCTCGGCTCGAAGCGAGCCGAAGCGCCGCCCTGTCCCCTTCCCCCCGCTTGCGGCGGGGAAGGGCTGGGGATGGGGGGGCGTGCAGGAGGAGGCTCGACGCCAACGCTCGGCGACGACGGCCTGGACTCTCCCCCCCACCCCGGCCCTGCCCACCGCAAGCGGGGGGAGGGGGAAGACGGCGGCAGCGCCTTGATGACCGCGCTGACCACCGGCCCTACCCTCCTAACCCTGCCGCTTTCCGTTTATCGCGCCTGGCTCGCCACCATCCCGACCGCCGTCCGCGACGCGCTGATCGCCGCCCATGGCGATCCCGCCGCCGACCCGGTCTGCGATCCAGACACCTTCCGCTTCCGCGTCGTCACGCGCGGCAACCTCACCATCGCCCTCCAGCCGCCGCGCGACGCGACGCCCGACCGCAAGGCGCGCTATCACGATCCCGACGCGCCGCCCTGCCACGGCTACCTCGCCTTCTATCAGGCTCTGCGCGAAACCGCCGGCATCGACGCGCTGATCCATCTCGGCACCCACGGCACCACCGAATGGCTGCCGGGCAAGGCTGTGGCGCTGTCTGCGGGCTGCTGGCCGCGCCTGGTCACGCAGGGATTGCCGGTTGTGTATCCTTATGTCGTCGATGATCCGGGCGAGGCCGCGCCGGCCAAGCGCCGGCTCTGCGCGATCACGCTCGGCCATCTGCCGCCGCCGCTCGCCGAGACCCGAGCCGATGGTGAAGTCGCGCTGCTGCGCGATCTCGTCGAGGAGTTCTCGCAGGCGCAGGCGATGGACCCGCGCCGGGCCGAGATCGTCGCGCGCGAAATCCTCGACCGGGCGCAGGCGAGCGGGCTCGGCGAGGCCTGCGGCGTGACGCCCGATCTGCCGATGAGCGAGGCGCTGACGCGGCTCGACGCGCAGCTCTGCGACATCGCCGAGCTGCCTTTCCGCGACGGGCTTCACGTCTTCGGGCGCTCGGTGGACGATCCCGGCTCGGCGCGGGCCGAGCGCGACAACCTCTTGCGGGCGCTGGACGGGCGCTTCGTGCCGCCCGGCCCCGCCGGCTCGCCGCATCGCGGCCGTCCGGACGTGCTGCCGACAGGCCGCAACCTCTCGACGCTCGACCCTCGCGCCATCCCGACGCGCGCGGCCGCAAGGCTCGGCGCATTGGCGGCGCAGGCCGTGATCGCGCGGCACCTGCAGGACCAGGGCGATTTTCCGCGCCGGATCGTGATGGATCTCTGGGCCTCGCCGACGCTGCGATCGGGCGGCGAGGACATCGCGCATGCGCTGGCGCTGATGGGCATAAAACCGCTCTGGGACGACGCCTCGACGCGCGTAACGGGGTTTTCGGTGATCCCGCAGCCGAAGCTGGCGCATCCGCGCCTCGACGTGACCATCCGTATTTCAGGCGCGTTCCGCGACACCTTTCCGGGGCAGATCGCGCTGCTGGATGCTGCCGCGCGCGCCGTCGCCGGGCTCGCCGAACCGGACGAATGGAACGAGCCGGCCGCCGCGCGCCGGCGCGGCGAAACCGGCCCGCGCATTTTCGGAGCGGCGCCCGGTCGCTACGGCGCGGCCATGGCCGACCGCGCGCTCGACGGCGACTGGCAAAGCAGCGACGAATTGGCGGATGCCTATCTCGCCGCCTCCAGCCACGCCTATGGCGGGAGCGGGGGCGAGGCCGTCGAGGACGCCGGTTTCGCCGGGCGCATCCGCGACGCGCAGGCCTTCATCCATGTCAGCGACACGGCCGGGCGCGACATCCTGGAGGCGTCGAGCGCGGCCGACGTGATCGGCGGGCTGGCGGCGGCGGCGCAGTCGCTTGGCGCGACGCCCGCGCTCTACAGCCTCGATACGGCGAACCCGGATGCGCCGAAAGTCCGGACTTTGCCGGAGGACATCGCCCGGATCGTGCATGGCCGGCTGACGCATCCGCGCTGGATCTCGGGGCAACTCGCCCATGGCTGGCGCGGTGCGGCGGAACTGGCCGAGGCGGTCGACACGCTCTTCGTCTTCGCCGCCAGCACCGACGCGGTGCCGGACGGGCTGTTCGACGCGGTCTTCGACGCCTGGTGCGCCGATCCGCAGGTCTGGACCGCGCTCGAGGCGGCCAATCCCCCGGCCGCCGCCGCGATCCGCTCGCGATTGGCCGAAGCGGAACGGCGCGGCCTGTGGACGAGCCGGCGCAACTCCGTCGGCGCATTTCTAGCGCGGGAAGCGGCGGAATGAACGCGCTCTCGCCCGAAGCGCCGCGGCGGGGCTGGTGCCCGAGCGCGCTGAGGCCGATGGAGACCGGCGACGGCTGGCTCGTGCGGCTGCATCCGCCGGGCGCGGTGCTGACGCCGTCGCAGCTGATCCGCATCGCGCAACTGGCCCGGCGGCACGGCAACGGACTGGTCGAGATCTCGGCCCGCGCCAATCTCCAGATCAGGGGCGTGAGCCTCGACACGCATCCCGAACTGGTCGCGACGCTGCTGGCCGAGCGGCTGGTCGAGGAGCATGACGGCGACGGGCCGCAGCGGCTGACGCTGGTTGGGCCGCTTCCCCCTCCCCCCGCTCGCGGTGGGGAGGGCCGGGATGGAGGGGAGAGCGCAGGACTTTGCTCTCCGGTTGACGGGCGGGCTCGTCCCGCACGCTCTCCCATCCCCAACCCTTCCCCGCCGCGAGCGGGGGGAAGGGGACAGCTCGGCGCCCCGATCGACGTTTGCGCGCTCGCGGACGCCATCGAGGCAGGCGGGCGCACGATACCCGGTCTTCCCGCAAAGTGTCTCGTTGTCGTCGACGATGGCGGACCGTTTCCGCTCGAGGGCGTCGCCTGCGACCTGCGTCTCGTCGCGGTCGCGCGCGACAGGATCGCGATCGGCCTGCCGGACGGGCGCTGGCTCGGGCCGGTCGCGGTCGCGGATGCGGCCGGGACCGTGTCCGGCCTCCTCGCCGGCCTCGCCGCGCATCGTCGCGCCAGGCCCGATGCGATCAGGCGGCTGCGCGACCTGCCGCCGGACCTGCTGGACGCGATGATCGAAGCCAGCGGATTGTGCCCGGCGACCGCGCCGGCTCCCCGCCCCGCGCCGCGCCGCGCCGGGCGCTTTGAAACCACGGACAGCCCTGCCGCCCTGATCGGCCTGCCGTTCGGACGCGGCGACGCGGCGACCCTGGAGACGCTGGGCGAGGCCGCGTTGCGAGCCGGCGCGAGCGCGATCAGGATGTCGCCCTGGCGCGGTCTGGCTTTCGCCGGGCTTGGATCGGGCAAGGTCGAACCTCTGCTCGACACGGCCGCGACTCTGGGCCTCATCGTCGATCCCGACGATCCCCGCCTTTCGATAGAGGCCTGCGCCGGCAAGCCGGCCTGCCTGCGCGCGCAGAGCGACGCCATGACGGACGCGGCCATGCTGGCCGAGGCCGCCGCGCCGCTGCTCGCCACCGGGGCGAGCGTCCACGTCTCCGCTTGCGTCAAGTCCTGCGCCCATGCGGGCGCATCCGACCTCACTCTGGTCGGTCGGGACGGCGGCTACGACATCGTCTTCGGAGGGACGACGCGGGATGAACCGATCGCGACGCTTGACCTGCCGGCCATTCTGGCGCGACTGCGGCCGGGACAGGATCTTTTCAACCGCGTGACCGAACGCGGGCCGATGGGACCATGAGCTTGAGCACGCGTTACGACTACGTCCAGGACGGGGCGGCGATCTATGAGCGCTCCTTCGCGATCATCCGGGCCGAGGCCGATCTCGCGCGGTTCTCCTCCGCCGAGGCGCGCGTGGTGGTGCGGATGATCCATGCCTGCGGCATGACCGACCTGCCGAATGACGTCGCCATGTCGGCGGATTTCGTCGCGAGCGCGGAAACCGCGCTCAAGCGCGGCGCACCGATCCTGTGCGACGCCAAGATGGTCGCCAACGGCGTGACGCGCGCCCGCCTGCCGGCGCGGAACGACGTGATCTGCACGCTCGACGATGCGCGCACGGCTGGTCTGGCGGCCGAGATGGGCACGACGCGCTCGGCCGCCGCGATGGAACTGTGGCGGCCGGATCTGGCGGGTGCGGTCGTCGTCATCGGCAATGCGCCGACGGCACTGTTCCGGCTTCTCGAAATGCTCGACGCGGGAGCGCCGCCGCCGGCAGCCGTGATCGGCATTCCCGTCGGTTTCGTCGGCGCGGCCGAGTCCAAGCAGGCTCTGGCCGATGACGGTCGAGCGCCCTTCCTCGTGGTGCATGGACGACGCGGCGGCTCGGCCATGGCGGCGGCGGCCGTCAACGCGCTGGCGCAAGAGCGGGAATGAACCGGTGACGGGCGAGCCGGCCAATCCTTCCATGGGAAAAACTCTGCTCTTCGGCGTGGGCCTGGGTCCCGGCGACCCGGACTACATGACGGTGCGCGCGCGCGACGTCGTCATCAAGGCCGACCGGCTGGTGCATTTCTGCAAGCGCGGCCGGCGCGGCAACGCCCGCGTCACGGCCGACGCGATCGTCGCGCCCGATCCGACGCGCGAGATCGAGCTCGCCTTCCCGGTGACGACGGAGGCCGAGGTCGGCGACGCGGCCTATGACGGGCCGATCTCGGCCTTCTACGACGCGGCGGCCGAGCGGCTGGCGGCCGAGATGGCGGCCGGGCGCATGCTCGCCGTGCTCTGCGACGGGGATCCGTTCTTCTACGGCTCCTTCATGCATCTCTGGCGCAGGCTGAGCCACCGCTTTCCGACCGAGGTGGTGCCGGGCGTCACCGGCATGGCCGGAGCCTGGACGCGGGCCAACGCGCCGATCACCTGGGGCGACGACGTGCTCAGCGTGCTGCCGGGCACGCTGCCCGAAGCCGAGCTGGTCCGCCGCCTCGCCGACACCGACGCCGCCGTGATCATGAAGCTCGGCCGCAACCTGCCGAAGGTGCGCCGCGCGCTGAAGGTCGCCGGGCTGATCCACCGCGCGATCTATGTCGAGCGCGCCACCATGGCGGGCCAGGTCGTGAGCCGGCTCGACGACAAGGCCGGCGATGAGGCGCCCTATTTCGCGATGGTGCTGGTGCCCGGCGAAGGGCGGCGGCTGTGAGCGGCCGGCTCGCCATCGTCGGGCTCGGCCCCGGTCCGGCGCAGTGGCTCACGCCGGCGGCGCAGGCGGCTCTGGACGCGGCGAGCGACCTCGTCGGCTACGGCCCCTATCTCGACCGCATTCCCGCGCGCGAAGGTCGGACCAGACACGCCTCCGACAACCGGGTCGAGATCAGGCGCGCCACCCATGCGCTCGAACTGGCGGCCGTCGGCCACAAGGTCGCGCTCGTCTCCGGCGGCGATCCGGGCGTCTTCGCGATGGCGGCCGCCGTGTTCGAGGCGCTGGAGGCCGGCGACCCGGCCTGGCGCGCGATCCCGATCACGGTCGAGCCTGGCATCACCGCCATGCTGGCGGCGGCGGCAAGAGCCGGCGCGCCGCTCGGCGGCGATTTCTGCGCGATCTCGCTTTCGGACAATCTCAAGCCCTGGGAGGTGGTGACCGCGCGGCTGGAGGCGGTGCTCGCCGCCGATCTGGTGGTCTGCCTCTACAACCCGATATCGAAGGCGCGGCCCTGGCAGCTCGGCGCGGCGCTGGAGCTGGCGGCGCGACATCGCGCGGCGGATACGCCCGTCATCTTCGCCCGCGCGGTCGGGCGGCCGGACGAGGCATTGCGGGTGCTGAGCCTTTCCGAGGCGATCACGCAGGCCGAGACGGCGGACATGGCGACGCTGGTGATGATCGGCGCCTCTTCGACGCGGCTGATCGCACGCGAGGGCGCGGCGCCCTACGTCTACACGCCACGCTCGGTGACGAAGAGCCCCTGCGCCACCAGCCAGGGCAGGACCTGATCGATATGGTCGACGCATTCGACATCGGGTTTTGGCGGCCGCTCCACCATGATCACCGGGAGCCCGAGTTGGCGCGCCGCGATCAGCTTGCCGGCCGTGGCATCGCCGCCGGAGTTCTTGCTGACGAGGATCTCGACGCCCTCGCGGATCATCAGGTCGGCCTCTTCATCGGCATGGAAGGGGCCGCGCTGCTGGATCACCGTGACATCGTGCAGCGGCAGGCGGTCGCCGATCGGCTCGATGACGCGGACGAGATAGCGGTGATGCGGCGCATCGGCGAAGACCGGCAGTTCGAGCCGGCCGACCGTGAGGAAGACGCGCTTCGGCTCCGGCCCCAGCGCGGCGACGGCCGCCTCCATGTCGGGCACGCAAGTCCAGCGATCGCCCGCGCGCGGCGTCCAGGGTTTGCGCCGGATCGAGATCAGCGGCACGTTCTCGGCCTTGCAGGCGGCCTGGGCGTGGAACGGCATGATCGCGGCGAAGGGATGCGTGGCGTCGACGACGGCGACGATGCCCTCCTCGTCCAGATAGCGCCGCAAGCCGGCGATGCCGCCGAAACCGCCGACGCGGAGCGGCAGGTTCAGGGGGCGTGGATCGGCGGTGTGTCCTGCCAGCGAGACGATGGCGCGAATGTCGGGCGCCTGGTCAGCGAGGTGCTGGTCCAGAGCGACTGCTTCGCTCGTGCCGCCGAGGATGAGGACGGTCATGTCGTTGTTCTCGCCTGAATCATGGACGCTGTCGAGCGCGGTTGCGGCGGCGCCATGGCTGAGCCTCGTCGGTCTCGGCGAGGATGGCCGCGCCGGACTGTCGCCGGAGGCGCTGGCCGTGCTCGACGCGGCGGAGATCGTCTTCGGCGGCGAGCGCCACCTCGCCCTGATCGGTTCCGTGCCAGGCGAGGCGAGGGCCTGGCCCCAGCCGTTCCGCAACGCCCTGCCGGCGATCCTGGCGGAGCGCGGCCGCAGGGTCTGCGTGCTCGCGACCAGCGATCCGTTCCATTACGGCATCGGCGCCGGGCTGAGCCGGGCTGTTCCAGCCGATGAGATGCGGGTCCTGCCGCAATTGTCCTCCTTCTCGCTGGCTTGCGCGCGGATGCGCTGGCCGCAGGAGGACTGCGCCCTGGTCTCGCTGCATGGCCGCGCGCTGCAGAAGATCATCCCGCATCTGCAGCCGGATGCCCGGATTCTGGCCCTGTCCTGGGATGCGTCGACGCCCGGCGCGGTCGCCGCCCTGCTGAGCGAGCGCGGACTGGGCGCCAGCACGCTCGCGGTGATGGAATCGCTCGGCGGGCCGAAGGAGCGCATCCGGGAGGCGAGGGCCGATAGCTTCGCGATTGCGGAGATCGACCCGCTGAACCTGATCGCGGTCGAGGTCGTCGCGAGCCCGCGGGCCCGCGTCCTGCCGCTGGCGAGCGGGCTCGACGAGGACTGGTTCGCCCATGACGGGCAGATCACCAAGGCCGATGTCCGCGCGGTCACGCTGTCGGGTCTCGCGCCGCGTGCCGGAGACCTGCTCTGGGACATCGGCGCAGGCTCCGGCTCGATCTCGCTGGAATGGTGCCTGCGCCATCCGCGCAACCGCGCCGTGGCCTTCGAGGAGAAGCCGGAGCGGGCGCAGCGTATCGCCGCGAACCGGCTGGCGCTGGGCGCGCTGCCGGTCGAGATCGTCGCGGGCGCGGCTCCTGCGAGCCTCGCCGGCCAGCCCGCTCCGGACGCTGTCTTCATCGGCGGCGGGATCGGCGACGCCGGCGTGTCCGAGGCGGCCTGGGAAGCGCTCAGGCCCGGCGGACGGCTTGTCGCCAATGTCGTGACGCTGGAGGGCGAGGCGCGGCTGGCGGCGCTGTTCCAGAGCCATGGTGGATCGCTGCGCCGGCTCGGCGTCGCGCATCTCGACCGGGTCGGGCCGCTGCATGGCTGGCGCAGCGCGATGCCGGTGACGCAATGGCGCGTGGTGAAGCCGTGAGCGAGGGCCGCATCATAGCGGGAATCGGCCTGCGGCCCGGCACGTCAGAGGGCGAGATTGCGGCGTGTCTCGATCAGGCGCTGGCGGCGACGGGGCTGGCGCAGCAACCTGTGCCGCGCATCGCGACGCTGGCAGCCCGCAGCGGCGAGCCCGGCCTGCTTGCGCTCGCCAAGGCGCGCGAGGCCGAACTCGTCGCCATCCCCGACGAGGCGCTCAAAGGCTTCGAGGCGGGCTGCGCGACGCGCTCGACCCGGATCGCCTCGCTCTATGGCGTCGGCTCGGTGGCGGAGGCCGCCGCGCTCGCCGCCGCCGGGCCGGGCGGAGTGCTGATCCAGCCGCGCATCGCGACCGCGCGCGTCACCTGCGCGCTGGCGAGATCGGCGCCATGACGATCCATTTCATCGGGGCCGGCCCCGGCGCGCCCGACCTGATCACCCTGCGCGGTCGCGACCTGATCGCGACCGCGCCCGTCTGCCTCTACGCCGGCTCGCTGATCCCGCGCGCGATGCTGGACTGGTGCCCACCGGACGCGCGCATCGTCGACACCGCGCCGCTCGACCTCGACGCCATCATCGCCGAGATGCAGGCCGCCCATGCCGCCGGGCAGGACGTGGCGCGGCTGCACTCCGGCGATCTCTCGATCTGGAGCGCCTGCGCCGAGCAGATGAGCCGGCTCGACGTGCTCGGCATTCCCTGCAGCGTCACGCCCGGCGTTCCGGCTTTCGCGGCCGCCGCCGCGACCTTGAGGCGAGAATTGACGCTGCCCGGCGTCGCGCAATCGCTGGTGCTGACACGCACCTCGGGCCGGGCCTCGGCCATGCCCGAGCGCGAGACGCTCGCCGCCTTCGCGGCGACGGGCGCGACGCTGGCGGTCCATCTCTCGATCCATGTGATCGACCGGGTCGTGGCAGAACTCACGCCGTTCCACGGGCCGGATTGCCCGGTGGCGATCGTCTTCCGCGCCTCTTGGCCGGACGAGCGCGTGCTGCGCGGAACGTTGGCGACGATCGCGGGACAGGTCCGCGAGGCCGGGCTGGAGCGGACGGCGCTGATCCTGGTCGGGCCGGCGCTGGGGGCGGATGATTTCGGCGAGAGCGCGCTCTACTCGGCCGGCTACGACCGCCGCTTCAGGCCGGGAGGCGGCGTTTGACCGCGCGCGGCCTGATCCTCGCCGCGCCGCGCTCGGGCTCGGGCAAGACCACGATCACGCTCGGGCTGCAGCGGGCGCTGGCGAGGCGCGGCCTGACGGTGCGCGGGCTGAAATGCGGGCCGGACTATATCGACCCGGCCTTCCACGCCGCCGCCACGGGCGCGCCGAGCGCCAATCTCGATTCCTTCGCCATGCCCGACGCGTTGCTGGCCCAGATCGCGCTGGACGCGGCAGGCGGCTCCGACCTCGTCATCGCCGAAGGCTCGATGGGTCTGTTCGACGGCGTGCCGGGCCCCGACGGCCATACGGGTGCGAGCGCCGACATCGCCGCGCTCATGGGCTGGCCGGTCGTGCTGGCGATCGACGTCTCGGGGCAGGCGCAATCGGCCGCCGCCATCGCGCTCGGCTGCATGCATTACGATCCGCGCGTCACGATCGCGGGCGTGATCCTGAACAAGGTCGCGAGCGAGCGGCATTCTCGCCTCGTCGGACAGGGCATGGCGAGGATCGGGCTGCCCGTCCTCGGCGCGTTGCCGCGCGAGGCGAGCCTGATCCTGCCGGAGCGGCATCTCGGGCTGGTCCAGGCCGGCGAGACTCAAGGTTTGCATGACCGGCTGGAGGCGCTGGCCGATGCGGTCGCGGCGGCGGTCGATCTCGATGCGCTGATCGCGGCGGCCGGCGCGACGACGGTGCCGATGCCGGCCACGGCCGCGCCTGCCCTGCCCGCGCCCGGGCGGCGCATCGCGATCGCCCGCGACGCCGCCTTCTCCTTCGTCTACCCGCATGTCGAGGCCGGCTGGCGCGCGGCCGGAGCCGGGCTCGTCCCCTTCTCGCCGCTCGCCGACGAGCCGCCGCCCGAAGCCTGCGACGCCTGCTGGCTTCCCGGCGGCTATCCGGAACTGCATGCGGGAAGGCTCGCGGCCGCGGCGCGTTTCCTCGCGGGCTTGCGCGACTTCGCCCGGACGCGGCCGGTGCATGGCGAATGCGGCGGCTACATGGCTCTGGGCAAGAGCCTGATCGACGCGGATGGCGCGAGCCATGCCATGGCTGGGCTGCTCGGCGTCGAGACCTCCTTCGCGAAGCGCAAGATGAACCTCGGTTATCGCCGCGCCGTGCTGCAGGCCGCCGGACCGCTCGGGCCGGCCGGCGCGACGCTCACAGGACACGAGTTCCACTACGCCACGATCGTCGCGCAGGGCGACGATCCGCCCTTCGCCATGGTGACCGACCCGCATGGCTCGCGGCCCGCGCCCACCGGCAGCCGGCGGGGGTTGGTGACGGGCTCGTTCTTCCACGCGATAGCGGTGGCCTCGTGAACGGCGAGCCGCCTGTCTTCGATGAGGTCTTCGCCGCAAGGTTTTCGGACCTGCTGGCGTGGCGGCGCGATGTCCGGCGCTTCCGGCGCGAGCCTTTGCCGGACGGACTGATCGAACGGCTGCTGCGCCAAGCCGAGCTCTCGCCCTCGGTCGGCCATTCGCAGCCCTGGCGCTGGGTGCGCGTGACGGACGAAGCGCAGCGAGAGGCTGCGCGTGAGAGCTTCCGGCGCTGCAATGCCGAGGCGCTGGCGGATTACGACGGCGAGCGGGCGCGGCTCTATGCCTCGCTGAAGCTCGAAGGGATGCGCGAGGCGCCCGAGCAGATCGCGGTGTTCTGCGACCACGGCACCACGCAGGGGCACGGGCTCGGTCGCCGGACGATGCCGGAGATGCTGGACTATTCGGTCGTCGCCGCGGTCACGCAGTTCTGGCTGGCGGCGCGGGTCGCCGGCCTCGGCGTGGGCTGGGTCTCGATCCTGGAGCGGGAAGTCGTGCGCGAGGCGCTGGGAACGCCGCCGGAGTGGAAGCTGATCGCGTGGCTGTGCGTCGGCTGGCCCGAGCAGGAGAGCGAGACGCCGGAGCTGGTCAGGGCGGGGTGGGAGCGGGGGCGGTAGCGACTCCGTCCGTCATGCTCGCCCTTGTGCCGACCATGACGGCAATGGCTGAGGCTAAACCGCGACCTTGAACGCCGCCTCCGTCTTGCCCTTGATCTCGTCGACCGTCACCCCGTCGGCCAGCTCGATCAGGCTCATGCCGCCGCCGTTCTCGTCGATCGCGAAGACGCCGAGATCGGTGATCACCATGTCGACGACGCCGGCTCCGGTCAGCGGCAGGTCGCAGGCCTTGAGCAGCTTGGCCGATTCCGTGCCGTCCTTGTTCCTGGCGACATGCTCCATCACCACGACGACCTTCCTGACGCCGGCGACGAGGTCCATCGCCCCGCCCATGCCCTTCACCATCTTGCCGGGGATCATCCAGTTGGCGAGGTCGCCGTTCTCCGCGACCTGCATGGCCCCGAGGATCGACAGGTCGATATGGCCGCCGCGGATCATGCCGAACGAGTCGGCCGAGGAGAAATAGCTCGTGGTCTTGAGCTCGGTGATGGTCTGCTTGCCGGCGTTGATCAGGTCGGGGTCCTCCTCGCCCTCGTAGGGGAAGGGTCCCATGCCGAGCATGCCGTTCTCCGACTGGAGCTGAACCGACATGCCCTCGGGGATGTAGTTCGAGACCAGCGTCGGGATGCCGATGCCGAGATTGACGTAGAAGCCGTCCTTGAGTTCCTTGGCGGCGCGGGCCGCCATCTGGTCGCGTGTCCAGGCCATGGTCAAAACTCCTTAAGCCGCGCGCTTGCGCACGGTGCGCTGCTCGATGCGCTTGGCCGGGTTGGCGACGTGGACGATCCGCTTCACGAAGATGCCGGGCGTGTGCATGTGGTCGGGGTCGATCTCGCCGGCCTCGACCAGGTTCTCGACCTGGGCGATGGTCATGCGCGAGGCGCTGGCCATCATCGGATTGAAGTTGCGCGCGGTCTTTCGGTAGACGAGGTTGCCCTCGGTGTCGCCTTTCCAGGCATGCACCAGCGAGACGTCGGCGAAGATGCCGCGCTCCATGATGTAACGCTCGCCGTCGAACTCGCGCTCCTCCTTGCCCTCGGCGACCAGCGTGCCGACGCCGGTCTTGGTGAAGAAGGCCGGGATGCCCGCTCCGCCGGCGCGGATGCGCTCGGCCAGCGTGCCCTGCGGCGTGAATTCGAGCTCCAGTTCGCCGGCCAGGTATTGCTGGGCGAAGAGCCTGTTCTCGCCGACATAGGACGAGATCATCTTCCTGATCTGACGGGTCTCCAGCAGGATGCCGAGCCCCGCCCCGTCGATGCCGGCGTTGTTGGAGACGACGGTCAGATCCTTCGCGCCGCTCTCGCGCACCGCCTCGATCAGGACGTCGGGAATGCCGCAGAGGCCGAAGCCGCCGGCGCAGATCGTCATGCCGTCCTTGATGACCCCAGCGAGCGCAGCCCTGGCGTCGGGGAAAACCTTCTTCATAGCGTTGCCTTTGCCGCTGGGACCGGAAGCGCCGTAGCGTGATCACAGCACTAGCCGAGCCGGTGGTGCGGTTGCAACATGGAGTCGCGCGAACGCCGAGCCCGGAAAGGGGCCGGCGCGTCTCGGAATGGACATCGCCTGATCTCAGGACGCCGGGCAGGCCGCGCCCGTATCGACCCAGGCCTGCATCAGCGCACCGGCCTGGGCCTGCGTGCCGGGCGCGGGCGTGCGTCCGGGGCCGGGCCGCCAGCCCCAGCCTACCAGCGAATCCTCGGCGACATGCTTCACGAGAGCCGCGAGATCGCGGCTGCCGTTGCGGTTGGCGTCCCTGATCTGCTCGCAGATGTCCTTCCAAGCCGGTCACGCGCCTGTGCACGAGATCTACGCGGCGCGCCTGCGCGACCTGGCCGCCGTCTTCTCGGCGGCGCTGGCCCGATAGTCCTATCTGGGCCGGATGCCGGTGATCCCGCCGAAGATCGCGCCGCCGATGATCTGGCCCACCGCGGCCGCTCCCGCCCCGCCATCGTCGGGCAGCGAGCGGTCCCGGACCCGGCCGCGATAGACCGGCTGCGCGCCATATTCATAGGCGCCGACGCGTTCGATGGGGCGCTCCCGGACGACGCGACGGGTGGCCGCCGGCTCGACCGCCTCGCGCCGCCGGCGCTCCGGCCTCGCCTTCGGCGGCGGCTCTTCCGCCGCGAGCAGGCGGCGATAGGCCGGCTCGCTCTGGACGTTCAGGGCGGTTGCCTGCATGGCGGTGAAGTAGCCGGTCGCCGGGATGCCGCGCGAGGCCTGCCATTCGCGCACCGCCTTGCGCTGGCTGGCGCCGAAACTGGCCGAGAGCGGTCCCGGCTTGAAGCCGCTGGCGCGCAGCCGCGTCTGCAGCTCGCGGCGGGCCTTGGCGTTTAGCTTCATCGCCGCCTCGGTCTGCGCCGAACCGACCTCGGCCTTCAGCGCCTCGTCCGGCAGGACCGCGGCGCGCACCGCCGCCGCGCCGACGCCGACAGCGGCCGCCGCGACGGCGGCGACCGCGACGGGGGCGGCCGGCGAATCCTGCAACTTAGCCAGACGGTTGCGGGCGAAAGCCGCGAACTGCCCGTCAGGAAAGACCTCGAGATAGCTTCTGAAATCGGCGATCGAGTTGCCGCGCTCCGCCGCCTCCCACATCTTGACGTCGAGTTGGGCGCGGTCGAGCCCGGCCGGGGCGGCCGGCACGGCCGGGGGCGGAACGTTGATCGCGGGATCGACCGCCGATATCCTGATCGAGGGGCTCGTCACCGAGGGGTTCATCCTAAACTCGCCGATGATCGAGGAGTTCGTCCATGGCTTCTGCTTGCGGCCGGTGGATTCCCAGACGTCGGCGCGGACGCGGTCCATCACGGTCGTGATCGAGATATCCGGCGTCTCGATATGCCTCAGCAGGGCGGCCGTGAAGGGACTGTTGCCATCTCGATCTCCGTCGAGGGCGGTCGCGCGCGGATCGGTCGCGAAGGCGATCAGGATTCCCGACGCCGACTGCGTATCGATCGGGCTCAGGCCACGCGACACGGCGCGCGAACGGGCCGCAAGCTGGGCGGCGAAGGGATTGTCGCGACAGGCGTCGAGAATCAGAATGTTGACCCGCTCGTCGCGCTGCATCTGGCGCATCACCAGGCTCACGCTGATGGTCCGGAAGTCGAGGTCCGCCTCGCTTTTCAGGGTCGCGTCGGTCGGGAAGAGGTAGTTCTCCTCACCGACGGCGATACCATGCCCGGCATAGTAGAAAAGACCCGCCGCCGATCCGTCGAGCTTCTGGGAGAAGTCGCTGATGGTGCGTCGCATGTCGTCCATCGGAAGATCGTAGCCTTCGATGACCTCGAAGCCGAGCCGCTTCAGCGCGGCGGCCACGCCCCTGGCGTCGCGGACCGGATTGGCCAGCGGGGGCACGCTGGTGTAGGCGCCGTTGCCGATGACGAGCGCGACGCGGCGCTCTTCCGGCGCGGCGGCGGCCGGGCCGGCCCAGCTCAGGACGCAGACCAGCGCGGCGGCGACGAACGCCAGGCGACCACGCATCGGCGACAGACAAAGCGGGAATGCCAGTTTCACGACGACCACCCTCCGGGCTTTCCCTCGAGACCGCGGCCCGGTCGGCCGGACATCGTCTTGCCCGGAGCCGCGGACAGGCTATGCGCAGACCTTTTGTCCATTAAACGGAGAGGCTCTCCTAGAGTAAAGCGGAATATCGCGGCCGCGCCCGGCTCCGGAAGCCGCGCCGCGCCCCGGCATGCGGGAATCCGCACACCCGTATCAGCTCCGCCGCGACAAGAAATCGGCGATTCCGCTGTTTTTTGAAGCATCTCGCGCCGAGAGCCGCGCGAGAATGCCGGATTGGGTCCGATGCGCCGCTCCGTCTCGCGGCATTGCCTCCGCCACGCCGTTGACACCCGCGCAAGGGGCGGTGCAGCATCGCGTCCAAGAGGGAACTAAAACAAAAGAAGAATGCGATGACGGCTTGCGGCTTTCGCCATGGCTGACGATACGATTTTGTCGACGTCCGGCCTGACCAAGGATTTCGGCGGCTTCACCGCCGTCAACGGCGTCGACCTCAAGGTCAGGCGCGGCTCGATCCATGCCCTGATCGGTCCCAACGGCGCCGGCAAGACGACCTGCTTCAACCTGCTGACCAAGTTCCTCGCGCCCAGCAAGGGCGCGATCATCTACAACGGCCGCGACATCACCGGCGAGAAGCCGGCCGAGATCGCAAGGCTCGGGCTGGTGCGCTCCTTCCAGATCTCGGCGGTGTTCCCGCAGCTCTCGGTCAAGACCAATGTCCGCATCGCGCTGCAGCGCAAACGGGGCGACTCGTTCGATTTCTGGCGCTCCGAGGCGGCGCTGAAGCCGCTCGACGAGCAGGCGCTGCGGCTGGTCGACGCGGTCGGGCTCTCGGCCTTCGCCGACCTGCCGGCGGTGGAACTGTCCTATGGCCGCAAGCGCGCGCTGGAGATCGCGACGACGCTCGCGCTCGATCCCGAGATGATGCTGCTCGACGAGCCGATGGCCGGCATGGGCCGCGAGGATGTCGAGCGCATCGAGGCGCTGATCCGCAAGGTCGCGGTCAACCGCACCATCCTGATGGTCGAGCACAACCTCTCGGTCGTCGCCTCGCTGTCGGACACCATCACCGTGCTGGCGCGCGGGCAGGTGCTGGCAGAGGGCGACTACGCCGCCGTCTCCAAGGATCCGCGCGTGATCGAGGCCTATATCGGTTCCGGAGTCGGCCATGCTCACTGAGGCGACCCTGCCGAAGCCGGCAAAAGCGGCCGGCGCAGCCCCGCTGCTCAGCGTGCGCGGGCTCGAGGCCTGGTATGGCGAGAGCCATGTGTTGCATGGCATCGATCTCGACGTCGCGCCGGGCGAGGTGGTGACGCTGCTCGGCCGCAACGGCGCCGGCAAGACCACGACGCTGAAATCGATCATGGGCGTGATGGCCAAGCGCAAGGGCTCGGTCGTCTTCGAAGGCAAGGAGACGATCGCGCAGCCCTCGCGGGCGATCGCGAAACTCGGCATCGGCTATGTGCCGGAAGAGCGCGGCATCTACGCCTCGCTCAGCGTCGAGGAGAACCTGCTGCTGCCGCCGCAGGTCAGGCCCGGCGGATTGTCGCTCGACCAGATCTTCGCGCTCTTCCCCAACATCAAGGAGCGTCTGAGGAGCCAGGGCACCAAACTGTCGGGCGGCGAGCAGCAGATGCTGGCGATCGGCCGCATCCTGCGCACCGGCGCGCATCTCCTGCTGCTCGACGAACCGACCGAGGGGCTCGCTCCCGTGATCATCGACCAGATCGGCGCGACGATCCGGAAGCTGAAGCAGGAGGGCTACACGATCATGCTGGTCGAGCAGAACTTCCGTTTCGCCGCGACGGTCGCCGACCGGCATTACGTCGTCGAGCAGGGCAAGGTGATCGACATGATCCCGAACGCCGAACTCGACGCCAACATCGACAAACTCCACGGCTATCTCGGGGTCTGACCGCGGACGCGCCGGCCCATGACCGCCTTCGCCAACAAGAAACCATGTCGAAACCGACGCCATTCCCAGGGAGAGACACCATGAAGCTCAAAACCTTGTTCGCCACGACCGCCTTCGCGGCGCTGATCTGCGCGCCGGCGCTGGCCCAGCAGATCTCGGTCAAGATCGGCGTGATGAACGACCGCTCGGGCCTCTATGCCGACCTGACCGGCGAGGGTTCGGTCGTGGCCGCCCGCATGGCGGTCGAGGACTTCAAGGCGGCCGACAAGGGCATCAAGGTCGAGATCGTCTCGGCCGACCACCAGAACAAGCCCGATGTCGGCTCCAACATCGCCCGGCAATGGTACGACACCGACAATGTCGACGTGATCGCCGACGTGCCGACCTCCTCGGTCGCGCTCGCCGTGCACCAGATCACCAAGGACAAGAACAAGATCCACCTCAACTCGGGCGCGGCGTCGTCCGACATCACCGGCAAGGCCTGCACGGCCAACACCGTCCACTGGACCTACGACACCTATGCGCTCGCCAACGGCACCGGCGGCGCGATGGTCAAGGCCGGCGGCGACTCCTGGTACTTCCTCACCGCCGACTACGCCTTCGGCCATGCGCTCGAGCGCGACACCGCCGCGGTCGTGACCAAGAACGGCGGCAAGGTGCTCGGCGCGGTGCGCACGCCATTCCCCGGCACCGACTTCTCCTCCTTCCTGCTGCAGGCGCAGGCCTCGAAGGCCAAGGTGATCGGGCTGGCGAACGCCGGCGGCGACACCGTCAACTCGATCAAGCAGGCGGGCGAGTTCGGCATCACCCAGGGCGGGCAGAAGCTCGCGGGCCTGCTCGTCTTCATCTCCGACGTGAACGCGCTCGGCCTGCAGACGGCGCAGGGGCTGGTGCTGACCGAAAGCTTCTACTGGGACCGCGACGACGGCACCCGCGCCTGGTCGCAGCGTTTCGCCAAGGCCCATAACGGCAACATGCCGACCATGGTGCAGGCCGGCGTCTACGCCTCGGTGCTTCACTATCTGAAGGCGGTCGAGGCGGCGAAGTCCAAGGATTCCGCCGTGGTGATGGCCAAGATGAAGGAGATGCCGACCGACGACCCGCTGTTCGGCAAGGGCACGATCCGCGCCGACGGCCGCAAGATGCACGACATGTATCTCTACGAGGTCAAGAAGCCGTCCGAATCCAAGGGCAAGTGGGACTATTACAAGCAGATCGCCGTGATCCCGGCCGAGCAGGCCTTCCGCCCGCTCTCCGAGAGCGACTGCCCGCTGGTGAAGAAGTGACGGCCTCGCTTTAGCGAGCCGTCATCCCGGACAGGCGGCGAAGCCGCGCCGATCCGGGATCCATCATAGGGCAGGAGAACGCTCTGGGATGGGTCCCGGGTCAAGCCCGGGATGACGGAGACGGTTTGCGCACTGAAACAAAAGAACGATCTGAGCCGCGCATGTTCGAGCTTCTCGGAATTCCGCCCCAGGCGCTGTTCGGCCAGGTCCTGCTCGGCCTGATCAACGGCTCGTTCTACGCCATCCTCAGCCTGGGCCTGGCCGTGATCTTCGGGCTGCTCAACATCATCAACTTCACCCATGGCGCGCAATACATGATGGGCGCCTTCGTCGCCTGGATGTGCCTGAACTATCTCGGAATCAACTACTGGGCGGCGCTGCTGCTGGCGCCGCTCGCCGTCGGCGTGACCGGGATCGCGATCGAGCGCTTGCTGCTGAAGCGCATCGCGCATGTCGACCATCTCTACGGCCTGCTCCTGACCTTCGGCCTGGCGCTGATCATCCAGGGCCTGTTCCGCAACCAGTACGGCTCGTCCGGTCTCGCCTACCAGATTCCGGCGGAGTTGCGCGGCGGCCAGAATCTCGGCTTCATGTTCCTGCCCTATTATCGCGGCTGGGTCGTCCTCGCCTCGCTCGTGGTCTGCCTCGCGACCTGGTTCCTGATCGAGAAGACGAAGCTCGGCGCCTATCTGCGGGCCGCGACCGAGAACCCGACCCTGACCCAGGCCTTCGGCATCAACGTGCCGCTGCTGGTGACGCTGACCTACGGCTTCGGCGTCGCGCTCGCGGCCTTCGCCGGCGTGCTCGCCGCGCCGATCTACTCGGTCAACCCGAACATGGGCGCGGACCTGATCATCGTCGTCTTCGCCGTCGTCGTGATCGGCGGCATGGGCTCGATCCTGGGCGCGATCGTCACCGGCTTCTCGCTCGGCCTGATCGAGGGCCTGACCAAGGTGTTCTATCCGGAAGCCTCGGCGACCGTGATCTTCATCATCATGGTGCTGGTGCTGCTGGTGAAGCCGGCCGGCCTGTTCGGGCGGACCGCGTGATGGCGGCGCGCTTCAGCGAGACGAGGACCTGACCATGGCCAACATCACCCTCGACGACGCCCCCGCCGGCGGCCTCGCCCTGGTCGAGACCAGCCGGAGCGCCGAGCGGCTGCACCGGGCGGTCTTCATCGGGCTCGGCGTGCTGCTTCTGGTCGCGCCCTTCGTCGTCTATCCCGTCTTCGTCATGAAGGTGCTGTGCTTCGCGCTGTTCGCGCTCGCCTTCAACCTGCTGCTCGGCTATGGCGGCCTGCTCTCCTTCGGCCACGCCGCCTATTTCGGCATGGCGGCCTATGTCTCGGCCTATGCCGCCAAGACCTGGGGCTTTCCGCCCGAATTCGCGATCCTGTCGGGGATGCTGGTGGCGGGCCTGCTCGGCCTGGTCTTCGGGGCGCTCGCCATCCGCCGGCAGGGCATCTACTTCGCCATGATCACGCTGGCGCTGGCGCAGATGGTGTTCTTCTTCTCGCTGCAGACGCCGAAGTTCACCGGCGGCGAGGACGGCATCCAGGCGGTGCCGCGCGGCCGGCTGTTCGGCCTGCTCGACCTCGCCGACGACCGGACCCTGTACTGGCTCGTGGCGGCGATCTTCATGGCAGGGCTCCTGCTGATCTACCGGATCATCCACTCGCCCTTCGGCCAGGTCTGCAAGGCGATCCGCGACAACGAGCCCCGCGCGATCTCGCTCGGCTACCGCGCCAGCCGGTACAAGCTCGCCGTCTTCGTGCTCTCGGCCGCGCTGGCGGGGCTGGCCGGCGCGACCAAGGCGATCGTCTTCCAGCTCGCCTCGCTGACCGACGTGCACTGGTCGATGTCGGGCGAGGTCGTGCTGATGACGCTGGTCGGAGGGCTCGGCACCGTGTTCGGGCCGATCGTCGGCGCGCTCGTCATCGTCTCGATGCAGAACTACCTCGCCGGCCTGGGCTCCTGGGTGCTGGCGATACAGGGCGTGATCTTCGTGGTCTGCGTGCTGCTCTTCCGCGAGGGCATCGTCGGGCTGATCGCCAAGAAGATCGGCCGGCCGCTCTAGGCGACCGGCGGGTCAGCGACAGCCCGCCGCGACCAAGACTCACGCCGGCTTCACCGTCTGGATGCGGACGAGCCGGTCGTTGCCGCTCTCGCCGCCCCAGGCCTCGCCGGAGCGGCCGTCCATCTGGCGGACATTGGCTCCGGCCTTGTCGCTCGGGAACGAGCTGAAGGCTTCCGTCGCCGGATCGAAATGGACGATGGCGTTGGCCGTGAAATCGGTCAGCCAGACCTTGTCGGCGTCGTCGACATAGACCGAATAGGTGCGCGGCTTCTCGCCCGGCAGCTTCCAGGTCTTCCAGCTCTGGCTCGGCGTGTCATAGGCCGAGACGTTGCCCGAGTTCCATTCGCTGACCCAGATCCGGTTCTTCGAATCCGACCAGACCCGGCGCGCGCCCTGGCCTTGCGTCGGCGGCTCGACCACCGTGACCTTGGCGGTTCCGGTATCGATCCGGGCGATGTGGTTGCCGGCGAGCGAGGCATACCAGACCTCGCCGGACGGCGTCAGGGTGATGCCATAGGCGCCGCGGCCGCGCGGGGCGTCCCAGATCTCCATCTTCTCGGTCTTCGGATCGAAGCGGCCGATGATGCCGTCCTGGCCGGTGAACCAGAGGATGCCGGCCTTGTCGAAGACGCCGGTGTTGAGATTGGCCCTGGCGCGATCGTCCGGCAGCCTGAACAGCGCGACCTTGCGGGTCTTGTCGTCGACGCGGGCGATCGCGTTCTGGCCGCCCTCGGTGACCCAGGCCGCGCCGTCTGGCCCACGGATGACACCATGGGGCGCCGCGCCCTGGCCGAGATCGATCACCTCTATCTGGCCCGAGCGCGGATCGAAGCGGCCGAGCGTGCCGTTGCGCTGGCCGCAGACCCAGATCGTGCCGTCGCCGGCATCGGCGACGTCGCGCGAGCCCCTGATGCCGGGCACGTCGAAATAGGTGACGGTGAACTTGACGCCGCCGGGCGCCGGGGCTTCGGTGGCGCCGGCGCGGCCGATCAGGGCCGGCGCGCCGAAGGCGGCGAGCCCGAGCTGGAGAAAGGAACGGCGCAGCATGGGGCTTCTCCCTCGTGGTCGTATCGACTTCGCGCGCGACAACGCGGCTGACCTAGCGGTAAACCGACAAGATGGTGAAACCGGGACAGGCGATCATGCGACTCAGCGGATCAGCCTCGAGACATCGCGGAACCGCGGATGGCCTGCGCCGCGCAGCCATTCGAACACCACCATCTCGGTGGTGACGATCTCGGCGCCGTGACGCTCCATCCGGCGGATCGCGACCTCCTTCGATTCGGGCGTGCGCGAGCCGGTCGCATCCTGCACCACGAAGACGCGGCGACGATGCTCCAGCAGGGTGAGCACGGTCTGGGCGACGCAGACATGGGCCTCGCAGCCGCAGACGACGAGATCGTCATCGCCACCGAGCGCTTCGAGAAAGGCCGGCTCGGCGCAGGAATCGAAGCTCGTCTTGGCGACGACCGGACCGGCGCCGGCAAGCTCCGGCGCCGAGCCGCCGAGCTTGGCCGGGCTTTGCTCCGTCATCAGCACGGGCCGCTCCAGAATGCGCGCGGCGTCCGTCAGGCGGCGGGCATTGGCGATGACGCGCTCGCCGTCATGGATCGCGGCCATGAGCCGATCCTGGATGTCGATCACCACCAGGCGGGCATTCGTCGCGCTGATCAGCACCATGATCTCGTATCTCCAGCCCGCTCGGGATGTCAGCCTTCGCCTTGACTCGGCAACCCATCAGTTTCTCGACCAGGCCCCGAATCTCCGGCCCTGTTCGACCCATAGGCGCGACGGAATCCGGCCCGATCCGCCGCCGATGAAGACCGTCCGGTTTTCCGACAAGGCCCGGAGAAGCGGACGGTGTCCCCGGCTAAACCGGCTCCGCGCCCTGGCGCTCGCCGCCGCGGACCCGGCTCAGGGTGATGCGGCCGGGCTTCTCCGGAGACGTCGCCTGGACCGCACAGCGCCAGCCGTGCCCGCATGCACCCCTCATCTTCCCCGGCCTCAAGCTACCAGCGCGATGCGAAATGGAAAGGACGTTCAACGCGATGGCCGAAGATCGATCCTCGCATCCTTGCCAAAATCCGGCCGCAGCTCCACGTCAGAACGGCGCTGCCCCACAGCCAGGAAACAAGACCACCAGCCCAGGAACCTGGCCATGCCTCAGATGATCTTCGTCAACCTGCCCGTGAAGGATCTCGACAGGTCGGTCGCCTTCTTCACGGCGCTCGGCTTCTCCTTCAATCCCCGGTTCACCGACGAGACGGCGACCTGCATGGTGATCAGCGAGACGATCTTCGCGATGCTGCTGACGCATGAGAAATTCGCGAGCTTCTCGCCGAAGCCGATCGCGGATACGTCGCGGAGCATCGAGGTGCTGACCTGCCTTTCCCGGGAGAGCCGGGCCGATGTCGACGCCATGGTCAAGGCCGCGCTCGCGGCGGGCGGCACGACCTACAAGGAGCCGCAGGATGACGGCTTCATGTATGGCCACGGCTTCCAGGATCTCGACGGCCATGTCTGGGAGCTGATGTGGATGGATCCGAACGCCGTGCCGCCTCGGGCCTGACGCGGCGGGCGCGACAGGCAAGAGGCCCGCCATGCGGCGACCGGGATTGCGCTGCACCCCGGTTTCGGGACAAAGATGAACGGCCCGTCCACAATCGATGTTTCCCGAGGCGAAACGCTTGAAACCGCTGCGCAACGCGCGTCATCCGCCTCTGTCGAGCCCGAGCCTGCGCATCCTGGCCTGTTTTCCACCGGCCATCCGGCCTGCGTCTCCGGTCCTGCCGATCCGGGGGCCACATGTCTGAGGCCGTCATCGCGGTCCTGAGGACATTCGAGCTCTTCGCCGACGCCAGGGAGGCGACGCTTCAGGCGCTCGTGCCGCATTGCGTGTTCCGGTCCTATTCGGCCGGGATCGAGATCAACCGGCAGGGTCAACAGCCGCGCTTCATACATTGCGTCCGGCGCGGCGCCGTCGAGGGCTGGAGCCGGATCAACGCCTCGGAGACGATCCTGCTCGCCGTCGACGCGCCGGTGGTGTTCGAGGTTTCCACCGCGATCCAGGGCCTGCCCTCGGTCGTCTCGCTGATCACGCGCGAGCCGACGGATTCGCTCGCGATCGAGACGCCCGCCTTCCTGCATGCGGTGCGCGAGGACGCCGCCGTCTGCTATGCCGCGCTGGTGCATTCCTCGCGCAGCAACATGCTCCTGGCCGACCGCCTGCTCGACCAGAAGCTGCGCAGCGCCGAGCAAAGACTCGGTCAGTGGATCCTGCTCCAGCTCTCGCGCGGCGAGGACCAGAGCGTCGTCCGCATGACCTATTCCAAGCGCGCCCTGGCGCTCGAGCTCGGCATGACGCCGGCGAACCTGTCGCGGCTGTTCAACGTGCTGCGCGAGCATGGCGTCGACGTCGACGGCAGGACGATGACGATCACCGATATCGACAGGCTGCGGACGCTGGCGCAGGGCTGAGAAGCGCCAGCCCCGTCAGTTGCCGCGCGCGGCGGGGCTGGGCGCAAGCGGCGCATGGCGCATGTTCCGCCACGCCCCTACCGCATGGCTCCTCCCCGCCCTAGACTCCGGTCATTCCCAAAACGCACGCAGGCACCGGAATTCATGGACAAGCGGGTCGAGGCGGCCGCCGATCGCGGCCCAATGAGCCATGAGGATATCCGCTCGATCATCATCGGCATCATGCTGGCGATGTTCCTGGCGGCGCTCGACCAGACCATCGTCGCGACCGCCATGCCGACAATCGGGCGCGAACTCGACGACGTCGCCAATCTGCCCTGGGTGATCACCGCCTATCTGCTGGCCTCGACCGCGGTGACGCCGCTCTATGGCAAGCTCGCCGACATCCACGGCCGGCGGGTGACGCTGCTCTCGGGCATCGTCGTCTTCATCCTCGGCTCGGTCGCCTGCGCGATCGCGCCGTCGCTGTGGCTGCTGGTCGTGGCGCGCTTCGTGCAGGGGCTCGGCGGCGGCGGGCTGATCGCGCTGGCGCAGACGATCATCGCGGACATGGTGCCGCCGAAGGAGCGCGGCCGCTATCAGGTCTACATCGCGAGCGTCTTCTTCATCTCCTCGGTGCTCGGGCCGGTGCTCGGCGGCGTCATCGCCGATGCGCTGCACTGGTCCGTGATCTTCTGGATCAACCTGCCGCTCGGGCTCGCCGCCTACTGGATGACGAGTTCGGCGCTGAAGCGGCTGCCGCGTCACGAGCGACCGCACAAGCTCGACGTGCTCGGGGCATTCCTGATGACCAGCGCGACGATGACCTTGCTGCTCGCTTTGTCCTGGGGCGGGACGCGCTACCTGTGGGGCTCGGCTCCGATCCTGGCGCTCGTCGCCCTCTCCCTCGTGCTCTGGATCGCCTTCGCATGGCGGCTGCGGTCGGCCGACGAGCCGCTGATCCCGCTTGCGATCCTGGCCAACCCGGTCGTGCGCGACGGCATCGTCGCGGCCGGATTCGGCATGGGCGCCTTCATCGGATTGACGATCTACCTGCCGCTCTATTTCGAGACGGTGGCGGGCCTGTCGGCGACCTATTCGGGGCTCGGCCTGCTGCCTCTGACCTGCGGCACGGTGATCGGCGCGACGCTGTCGGGCCAGGCGCTGACGCGAGCGACGCATTACAAGCGCATGCCGATCGCGGGCCTGAGCATCGCGCTCGCAGGCATGGCGGCGCTGGCCATCTTCGCCGGTCGGATGCCGCTCGTGCCGTTCGGGCTGCTGCTGGCGCTGGTCTCGTTCGGGCTCGGCACCATGCTGCCGGTCGCGACCGTCTCGATCCAGAACGCCGTCCGGCCCCACCAGATGGGCACCGCGACGGCGATGGCGAACTTCTTCCGCCAGATCGGCGGGGCGCTGATCGTGGCGGTTTTCGGCGCGATCGTGCTCGGCGGCGTCGGCGGGCAGGGCGCGGGCCTCTCGCCCGAAGCGCTGAAGCTGGGCGCGGTCGACCGCGAGACGATGGTGCGGCTGTTCCGGTACGTCTTTGCGGCGACGGCCTTCGGCTTCGCCATGGCGCTGGTCTTCATGATCCGGATGAAGGAGCTGCCGCTTCGCAGCAATGCCGAGGCGGCGAAGGCGGCCGGGGACGAATAAGCCTTTCACGGCGAGGCGCCGGAACCGGCGAAGCTCGTCCCGCGTTCGCCACGAGCCCGTCACATCAGCGCGACAGGCTGGAAGCCACATCCGCGACAGGAGCGCCCCATGTCCGATCTCGTCGTCATCGTCTATCCGAGCGAGGCCCGCGCCGAGGAGATGCGCCAGAAGGTCATCTCGCTGCAGAAGGAATACCTGATCGAGATCGGCGACGCCGCCATCGCGGTCATGCAGGAGGGCGGCAAGGTCAAGCTCAATCAGCTCCTCAACACCACCGCGCTGGGGGCGGTCTCCGGCTCGTTCTGGGGCCTGCTGATCGGCGCGATCTTCCTGATGCCGGTTTTTGGCGCGGCGCTCGGCGCAGCGTCCGGCGCGCTCGGCGGGGCGCTGACCGACTACGGCGTCAATGACGGCTTCATGAAGGAGCTCTCGGCGAGTTTGCAGCCGGGCAACGCCGCGCTCTTCGTGCTGATCAACAAGATGACCGCCGACAAGGTGCTCGACGCGCTCAAGGGCGCCGGCGGCGTGGTGCTGAAGACCTCGCTCGACCACAGCCAGGAGCAGAAATTGCGCGACGCGCTCGCGGCGAGCGGCGCAGCGCCGCCGCCGGCCGCCGACGCGCCGCCCGCGCCCTATCCGCAGGGAACCGGCGCGCCGACGCCGGTCGGCTAGCGCAGCGATTCGCCGGTGATGGTCCCGCGTCTTGACCGCATCCGCAACCCATGATTGCATTCCCTTCGGTCAGGGAGGTGATCATGGGTTTTGCAGACATGCTAGAGCATGCTGATTTTTAGCGGAATCGGGGATTCGCAAATCGGCTTGATCGTGATTCAAGATGCCTGCCGGGAGAA
>NZ_JBXAQP010000015.1:23789-120721 GCF_058807355.1 Allobosea sp. GW821-FHT12C12 | reverse complement strand
ATCGTCGAGATGAACGAGCCGAACGAGTTCTTCAAGAACCCGCAGCACGAGCGAACCAAGCTCTTCCTCAGCCAGATTCTGCACTGAGGCCGCTCGGCGCTCCGCGGGGAGCGCGCCTCCGGATTGTTTTTCAAGCGGCGCGCCGGCATCCCGGCGCGCCGTCCCGTCGTCATGGCGGCGCATTCGGGCATCGGCCCGCAGCGCCGCCGCCCTCCCGCAGGAACAAACGCGGCCGTCGTCGGTTGTCGGCTGTCAAAGGGAGGACATCTTTCATGAAGCGTATCATTCCGGCCATTCTCGCCGCCATGCTGGTCAGCGGCTCGGCCTATGCCCAGTCGATCAATCTCGGCCCCGGCGGCGTCAGCGTCGATACGCGATCGCCGCGCGAACGCGCCATCGATCGCGACATCCGTCGCGAGGAGCGGGCCCGCGAGCGTGATCGTTACGAGCGCCGGGCCGAGCGTCGCGAGTTCCGCGAGCGCCGCGGCCGCAATTGCCGCACCGTGACCACGCGCGAGGAAACCCGGCGCGGCGTCGTCCGCCGCGAGACCCGCGTCTGCGATTGATCCGCCTCAGGCGGTTAGGAGCCGCCACCTGATCGACACCGAGAACAGCCGGCCGTCGTTCCCGCGGGACCGACGGCCGGTTTTTCGCGTGCGGCCAGGAAGCGCGCCTCCTTCGATGTCGCATGCCCTGCGGAAAAAGCGCCGCACGGCCACGATCGCTCTCAGCGCAATCAAGATCGGGCTCATCGGCCTCATCGCCGGGCCGCCGGGCGCGGTCGCGCTGGTGGTCGGGGCGATGATCCTCGATCCGAAATGCGGCGCCGGCGATTCGGGGGGCTGCGCCATGGGCCTCGTCACCGCGCCGATCGCGATCGCGCCGCCGGGCTTCGCGGCGTTCGTCCTGTTCGGATCGGCGACAGTTGTGGCGCAGGCGTCCGGCCATCCGAAGGCGAGCATCGCAAAGCCGCGCAACCGGGAACGCGAGGACTGAGCGCCGGCGCGGTGCGCCCCGATAGCGCGGACGCGGCGCGACAGGAAAGTGGCGAGCCCGGCTGGATTCGAACCAGCGACCAGCAGCTTAGAAGGCTGCTGCTCTATCCATCTGAGCTACGGGCCCGTCGCGGCGGAAACTCCGCCGATCCGGAAAGACGCGCGAGCGCGTCCTGCTCGATTCAATGCGTTCGACCGCCGTTCCGGTCAATGCGTCCACTGGCCGACGCGGCCGAATTTGAAATTGTCGGAATAGGCCAGGCCGCGACGCTTGGCCTCGTGCGGCTTTTCGACCCGGAAGGGGATGCCGTTGCGGGTGGCGTAGGCGACCGCCTCGTCGCGGCTGTCGAACCAGAGCTTGAGCTGGCTCTTCATGTCGCCCGACGAGGTCCAGCCCATCAGAGGCTCGATCTCGCGCGGCCGCTCCGGCTCGTATTCGAGCAGCCAGCGCTCGGTCTGGGCCGTGCCGGACTGCATCGCGGTGCGGGCCGGGCGGTAGATGCGTGCGGTCATGGTCTCGCTCGTCGCTCCACGGGTCGCCGGCCGGACAGGCCGCATCCTCACGAGAAATGGTCGGGGCACCAGGATTCGAACCTGGGACCCTCTGCTCCCAAAGCAGATGCGCTACCGGGCTGCGCTATACCCCGAACATGGTCATCGGTCGCAAAGACCTCAGCCCCCGTCGCGCGACCTTCTCGACAGCCTGCCGCGACGGCGTTCCGCATAGCATCGAACGCCTTGCATGGGAACAGCCGAGTGACCCGCCGGCACGGCCCTCTCAGCGCTTGAACAGCCCGTGCTCGACCCTGTCGCCCGCCTTGATTCCGAGGCTCTCGCTGATGCCGCCATTGATCTCCAGCACCGACAGCACCGGCTCGCCCGAGGGAATCGTCCGGCGCGACAGCGGCTCGGTCCGTTCGGCGATCCGCGCGATCGTGCCGTCGGCCCGGATGAACAGCATGTCGAGAGGGATGAAGGTGTTCTCCATCCACATCGCGACAGGCTCGGTGCGGCCGAAATCGAACAGCATGCCGCGGTCGGGCGGAAGATAGTTGCGGTGCATCAACCCCTTGGCGCGCTGCTCGCTGGTCCGCATCACCTCGACCTGGAAGGCATGGCGCTTGCCGCCGCTGACGATGGTCAGCGCCTCCAGCCCGGCCGGCGCGCCTTGCGCGCTCGCCGCCCGCGGCGCGAAGGCGAGCACAACGCTGGCTAACCAGGCCAGGAACAGGCGTCTGAAGGCGTTCATCGACGGACACTCCACCGCGCGGCACCGCCGCAAAGGCGACAGATACCGACGATCCTCGGCTTGCGGTCAAGCATTTGCAGCACCCTCGACCGAGTTTGCGTCTTTCCTTCGTCGCGCCCTTGCGGCAGGGTCGCACGTCTGAACCGGGAGATGATCATGTTCGCTTCAAAACGCCTTTGGCAGACGCGCTCCGTTCCGCTGGCCTGCGCCCTGCTGATCGGCGTCGCGGCGAGCCCGTCGCACGCGGCCGACTTCCAGCTCGACAATGTGAAGCTGGATTTCGGCGCTTTGGTGATCTCGGCGCCGAAGCTCGACGTCAAGGGATCGACGCTGGAGCGCGAGGCTTTCGCCGCGCTGCTCGGAGCCGGCGGCGAGAGCGCGACGTCTCGTCTGGGCAAGCTCAACGCGGCGGAGATCAGCGCGCCCGAAATCGTGTTCGAGCAGATGCTCGGACCGCAGAAGCAGGTGACGCGCTATCGCGATGTCCGCTTCAGCGACGTCAGGGAGGGGCTGATCGGACGCGGCGCGGCGGCGAGCGCGACGATATCTGGAGCGATCCCGGCGGCGACCGGCGAAGCGACGCCGCCGCGTTCGGCCGGCGGCGCGCTCGGCTCGGCCGCAGGCGCGGTCGGCGGCGGCGCGACCGCCATCTCGGGCCAGTTGCTGCGCACCAGCTTCGAGGCGTTCGATGCGCGCCATCTCGCGCGCGTGCTGACCGAGAAGGCGCAGCCCGGCGCGAGCGAGCCGCTCAAGCCGCTCTTCGCCCGCTTCGAGCAGGACGGCTACACGCTCGACATGGGCAAGGCCGGCAAGATCTCGCTCGGCAAGTCGAGCGGCTCCAACTTTGCCGCCAAGGTCGGCCCCGAGCCGCTGGGCGAGGTGCTGTCGCGGCTCGCCGCCCTGAGCGAGGCGGCCGATAAGAACGCGCGCGCGCCGAAATCGGCAACGCAGCCCAAGACCGAGGACGAGAAGCGGATCGGGCTCGCCTTGCTCTCGCTCTACGACCAGGTCTCCTACGGCAACGGCGAGCTGCGCGATTTCGCGATGACGGTCACGACCCCGCCGACGCCGGGCGCCAAGGCCGAAACCGTCGACATGAAGGTCGCCCGGATCAGCTATGGCGAGACCGCGCCGGCCAAGAGCGGCTTCGCGCTCGAGGGCATGAGCTTCGCCGGCGGCGGCGCGAAGGGCCAGTTCGAGACGATCTCCTATTCCGGCTTCTCGCTCTCGCCGATGATCGAGGAGCTCAAGGCGCTGCTCGCCAGGCCCGACGCCGACCTCGACAACATCGACTTCCGCAAGTTCATCCCGACCATCGGCACGGTCCGCATGACGGGCATGACCGTCGACGCGCCGCAGCCGCCCCGCCGCGGCCAGCCGCAGCCGGCGATGAAGATCGGGCTCGGCGTGATGGAGCTGAAGGTCGGCGAGCAGCTCAACGGCGTGCCGACCGCCATGAGCCTGACGCTCGACAATCTGCTCGTGCCGGTCGTCGAGGGGCCGGGCAATCCGGCCGCGCGCGACATGATCGCCATGGGCTACCGGACGCTCGACCTCTCGGCCAGGCTCGACATGGCCTGGGACGCGGCCAAGAGCGAGCTCGGCGTCCGCTCGGTCTCGCTCGGCGGCGCCAACATGGCGAAGCTCGACATCTCGGGCATCCTCGGCAACGTCACCAAGGACCTCTTCGCCAGCGACATGGCGCTGGCGCAGGTCGCGGCGCTCGGCGCGACGATCCGCAGCGTCGAGGCGAAGCTGCAGAATCTCGGCCTGTTCGAGAAGCTGGTCGAGAACGAGGCCCGCAAGGCCAACCGCAAGCCCGAGGACATGCGCCGCGAATATGCGATGATGGCGAGCCTCGGCCTGTCGGCGATCCTCGGCCCCTCCGACGCCGCAAAGACGCTGACGGCCGCGATCTCGCGCTTCGCCGCGCAGCCGCGCGGGCTTACCGTCCAGGCGACCGCCAAGTCGGGAGCGGGGCTAGGCCTCGCCGACGTGCTGACGATCACCGAGCCGACACAGATCTTCGACAAGATCGACCTCAAGGCCAGCGCCGAGTGACGCAGGCGGCGCGTCAGCCAGGCGATCTCCTGCTGCCCGAGGATGCCGATTGGAGGCCCGGCGCGCTCGCCGCGTTGTGGGCCGGCCTGCCACTGGCGCCACGCGGCTGGCTCGCCCGGACGTTCAATCCCGACAACCAGACGCGGCTGCATCTGGCCCATCTGATCGCCCGGCGGCCAGGACAGATCGCCATCGGCGCCTACACCTACGGGCGCCCCAAGGTGCGCTTTGCCGAAAGCGGCGCCCGGCTCGTGATCGGCCGCTACGGCTCGATCGCCGACGGCGTCGAGATCCTGCTCGGCGGCAACCACCGGCTCGACTGGGTCACGACCTATCCCTTCCCGGCTTTCCCCGCGCAATGGCCCGAAGTCGCGGACCAGGCCGGCAGCGATACCACGCGCGGCGATGTCGTCATCGGCCACGATGTCTGGCTCGGCTCGCAATGCCTGATCCTCTCCGGGGTCACGATCGGCCATGGCGCGGTCGTCGGCGCGCGCGCCGTCGTGACGAAGGACGTCCCGCCCTATGCGATCGTCGCCGGCAATCCGGCGCGCGAGGTCGGCAAGCGCTTTTCGGAAGAACGGATCGCAGCCCTGCTGGCGTCGCGCTGGTGGGCACTGCCGGAGGCGAGGATCAGGACGCAGCTGCCGCTGCTGATGTCGGAGCGTATCGAGGAACTGGTCGCGGCCGTCAGCCGCGCGGATCCGGCTCCAGACCCTGACGCCGGAGCGCGCTGATCCCACGCCGCCAGGCGAGCGCCCCAGCGACGCTTCCGGCGTGCGCCATCATGCGATTCCGATTCAGGATCAGGCCATAACCGACTGTCTTGGCTGCATCTTTTAGGATCGCGCCAAGCCCCGGACGAGGCAGCCCGTATTTGGCGGCGACGTAGCGACGCGACCAGGCAAGGTGCCAGCGCGCGGTGAACCGACGGGCGGAACTCGGCTCGCTGGAGCGCCCTCGCCCGTGCAGCGCGGCCGCTCCGTCGACATGCACCAGCGCGTGGCCGGCGTCGCGCATCCGGCGGCAGAGGTCGTCATCCTCGTAGAACAGGAAGATCGCCGGATCGAAGCCGCCGAGCGCCAGGAACAGGTCGCGCCGGACCAGCAGGCAGGCACCCGACAGGAAGGGCAGACAGGCGTCGCCCTCCGGCAGCGCCATCGCGCCCTCGAGATTGAGATGGCCCGGCGAGAGCAGCGAGCGCGGCTGCAGGAACACCCGCCCCGAGGGCTCGACGATGCGCGGCGCGCAGAGCCCGGCGTCGGGATAGCGCGCGGCCGCTTCCAGCAGGGCCGCGATCGCGCCCGGCCGCACCACGAGGTCCGGGTTGACGATCAGCGCATAGGGCGTGCGGCACGCCTGAACGCCGGCGTTGTTGGCGCGGCCATAGCCCTCGTTGCGCGCGTTGGCGACGAGCTGCGCGCCATGATCCGCCGCGATGGCGCGGCTGGCGTCGGCGCTGGCGTTGTCGACGACGATCGCCGGGACGCCCTCGATGCGCAGCGCGGCCAGACACTCGCCCAGCACGGCGGCGCTGTCATGGCTCACCACGATGGCGGTGACGCGGTCCGCGATGCTGGCGAGGGTCTCTTCGGGCATGTCGGCCTTGTCGCCGGGATCGACAGGCGCAGGCAAGCTGAATTCAGCGCCGGGCGAGATGGCCGAGCTCGCGCTGGATATCGGCGCGCTCGCTCGCATCGCAGGATTTCGGGGCCTTGTAGGCCTTCACCGCGAAGCCAGAGCTCGCGGCCGCGAAGCGCGCCCGCTCCTCGCGATCGAGTCTTGCGACGATGCGGCCGCGATCGACCCTGACGCCGCAATCGAAGCCGCGCGAGACCTTTGAGGCCGCATATTCAGGCGTGCCGGGCAGCGGCCCCATGGCGGTGCAGGCCGACAGGCCGAGCGCGACCGTCGCGGCAAGGCGGAGCTTCGTCAAGGGCATCGTGATCGCGCTCAGAGCCCGTCGAATCGTCCGGCGCGGATGCCGTCCATGCGCGCTCGCGCAGGGCGGCGCGCTCCTCGCGCTCGCAGGCTTCCGGACGGATGCCCTGATTGGTCGTCCGGGCTTCCGAGACCGTGATGTAGGTCGAGCGGACGCTGGCGAGAGGCTCCGGCGTGGCGCCGCGCTGCGCCTCGGACGCGAGGAAGCGGCCGGGCGACAGAGGCAGCGCACATCGCGGATCAGCCGTTCTTCTCCGGGGCGTTGACGCGCAGATGCGCCTCGCGCAACTGTTTCGGCGAGGCTTCTGAGGGCGCGCCCATCAGCAGGTCGACGGCCTGCTGGTTCATCGGGAAGAGCGCGACCTCGCGCAGGTTCGTCGCGCCCGCCAGCAGCATGACGATGCGGTCGATGCCGGCGGCCATGCCGCCGTGGGGCGGCGCGCCGTACTGGAAGGCGCGGTACATGCCGCCGAAACGCTCGATCACCGTCGCCTCGCTGTAACCGGCGATCTCGAAGGCCTTGACCATCGCCTCGGGGCGGTGGTTGCGGATGCCGCCCGAGGCCAGCTCGTAGCCGTTGCAGGCGATGTCGTACTGGAACGCCTTGATCGTCAGCGGGTCGTCGCTCCTCAGCGACTCCAGCCCGCCCTGCGGCATCGAGAACGGGTTGTGCGAGAAGTCGACCCGTTTCTCGTCCTCGTCGTATTCGTACATCGGGAAATCGACGATCCAGGCGAAGGCATAGGCGTTCTCGTCGACCAGCCCGAGCTCGGAGCCGACCTTGTTGCGGGCGCTGCCGGCGAATTTGTGGAACTTGCCGGGGTTGCCGGCCGCGAAGAAGCAGGCGTCGCCCGGCTGCAAACCCATCTGGGCGACGATCGCGGCGACGCGCTCCGGATCGATGTTGTTGGCGATCGGCCCCTGCCCCTCGCCATCCTCCCTGATCATCAGGTAGCCGAGCCCCGGCTGGCCCTCGCCCTGCGCCCAGGAATTCATCCGGTCGCAGAAGGCGCGCGAGCCGGCCTTGGGACCGGGGATCGCCCAGACGCGGTTCTTCTCGTCCTCGAGGATGCGGGAGAAGACCTTGAAGCCGGAGCCGCGAAAGTGCTCCGAGACGTCCTGCATCACCAGCGGGTTGCGCAAATCCGGCTTGTCCGAGCCGTATTTCGCGATCGCCTCGGCATAGGGGATGCGCGGCCAGGTCCTCGTCACCGACCTGCCGCCGCCGAACTCCTCGAAGACGCCGGAGATCACCGGCTCCATGGTGGCGAAGACGTCGTCCTGCTCGACGAAGCTCATCTCGACGTCGAGTTGGTAGAACTCGCCCGGCAGACGGTCGGCGCGCGGATCCTCGTCGCGGAAGCAGGGCGCGATCTGGAAATAGCGGTCGAAGCCCGCCATCATCAGGAGCTGCTTGTACTGCTGCGGCGCCTGCGGCAGCGCGTAGAATTTTCCGGGATGCAGCCGGCTCGGCACGAGGAAGTCGCGCGCGCCTTCCGGCGAGGACGCCGTCAGGATCGGCGTCTGGAACTCGTTGAAGCCGGAATTCTTCATGCGCATGCGGATCGAGTCGATCACCTTGCCCCGCAGCATGATGTTGTTGTGCAGCTTCTCGCGGCGCAGATCGAGGAAGCGGTATTTCAGCCGCGTGTCCTCGGGGTATTCGAGATCGCCGAAGACCGGCAGCGGCAGTTCGGCCGACGGGCCCAGCACCTCGATCGCGGTCGCGAAGACCTCGACGGCGCCGGTCGCGAGGTTGGCGTTCTCGGTGCCGGCGAGCCTCGGCTTGACCTTGCCGTCGATGCGGACGACCCATTCCGAGCGGACGGCCTCGGCATCGCCGAAGGCCGGCGAATCCGGGTCGATCACGACCTGCGTCATGCCGTAATGGTCGCGCAGATCGATGAAAAGCACGCCGCCATGGTCGCGGATGCGGTGACACCAGCCCGAGAGGCGGACCTGCCGGCCGACATCGCTCTCGCGAAGGGCGCCACAGGTATGCGAACGATAGCGGTGCAGGGTCACGGAACGGGTCTCGTTGGGGCGTTGCGCACGGCCGCGCAACGCGCAAGCGGCGGCTCGCGGGTTAAGCACACGCCCATAGGCGGATTGTCAAGAACGCCCGCGACATGACGGCGTTTCGTCTGCTAAGAGGCCGGCCATGAGCCTCATCACCACGACCGCCGCCCTCGCCGACGCCTGCGCGCGGCTGGCCAGGCACCCTTTCGTCACCGTCGACACCGAGTTCCTGCGGGAGACGACCTATTATCCGAAACTCTGCCTGATCCAGCTCGCCTCGCCCGACGAGGCCGTGCTGGTCGATCCGCTCGCGCCCGATCTCGACCTCGCGCCCTTCCTGCTGCTGATGGCGAACCAGCATGTGGTCAAGGTCTTCCACGCCGCGCGGCAGGATCTCGAGATCGTCTGGATCATCGGCAGACTGATTCCGGCGCCGCTGTTCGACACGCAGGTCGCCGCGATGGTCTGCGGCTATGGCGATTCGGTCGGCTACGAGCAGCTCGCCAACGATCTCGCCAAGGCCCGCATCGACAAGTCGTCGCGCTTCACCGACTGGTCGCGCCGTCCGCTCAGCGAGGCGCAGCTCACCTATGCCGAGTCGGACGTAACCCATCTGCGCGACATCTATCTCGCGCTCTCGGCCGATATCGCCGCCAGCGGCCGAGAGGCCTGGGTCGCCGAGGAGATGTCGGTGCTGAACTCGCCCGGCACCTACGAGGTCAGGCCGGAGAACGCCTGGCAGCGGCTGAAGGGCCGCATCCGCAAGCCGAAGGAGCTGGCGCTGCTGATCGAGCTCGCCGCCTGGCGCGAGCGCGAGGCGCAAAGCCGCGACGTGCCGCGCCAGCGCGTGCTCAAGGACGACGCGCTGATGGACATCGTCCAGCGCGGCCCGCGCTCGGTCGAGGCGCTGGCCGAGCTGCGCTCGGTGCCCAACGGCTTCGAGCGCTCGCGCGTCGGGGGCGAGGTCCTGACGGCGATCGAGCGGGGTTTGGAGTTCGATCCCAAGACCCTGCCCCGGCTGGAGCGCGAGCGCGGCCGCGGCGGCAACGGCGCGGTGCTCGACCTGCTGAAAGTGCTGCTCAAGGCGGTCGCCGACGCCGAGCGCGTGGCGCCCAAGATCATCGCCTCCTCCGACGATCTGGAGGCGATCGCCTTCGACGACGAGGCCGGCGTGCCGGCGCTGCAGGGCTGGCGGCGCGAGGTCTTCGGCGAGAAGGCGCTGGCGCTGAAGAACGGCGCACTGAGCCTGAAGATCGTGCGCGGACGCGTGACCGTCGCGTAGCCGGATTCAACCCGCGACGATGTCGTGCTCGCGGCCGAGCAGTTTTGCGAGCTGCTTCAGCCGGCCCATGACACGGTCGCTGGCCAGGGCCGTCAGGTCGGACGGCAACCGCAGCACCAGCCGGCTGTCGAGGCAGGTCAGCGTGGTGCGCGACAGGATGCCGGGCATCCCGGCCGAGAGCAGATAGGCGACGCGGAAGGCGCCGGCGAGAATCTGCGACATTTCGAGCTGGCGCGGCGACAGAAGGCGGCGCAGGCCGGCGGCCGAGGGCGAATCCGTCTTCGCGCCGGCATAGCGGTGGAACACCGTCAGCGCCAGGAAGGCGCGGCCGGGATGGTCGACGCCGCTGAAGGCGGCATGCGCGATGACGTTGAGGCTCTGCTCGCCGCGATAGTCCGGATGCGCCCGCCAGCCGATGTCGGAGAGCAGACAGGCGGCCTCCTCCAGCCTGCGCGCGCCGTCTTCCTCGGGCAGGCCGGCGCTGGCGACGAGCTTTCGCGTCCAGGCGATCAGGTCGGCGGCATGGCGCGGCTCGCGCGCGCGCAGCTGGTTGTAGTCCTGCGCGCCGCGCAGGAGCGGATCGACCCTTCGCTCGTGGCCCGGCAGCAGGTCGTGCAGCATGCCTTCGCGCACGCCGCTGGCGGAGATCACCACGGCTCGCGGCCGGCCGCGCTTGATCAGGAGGTCGAGCACCAGCGCGCCGTAGGCGAGCAGCGGCCGGCGCGCCGAGGAGACCGTGTCGATCGCCTCCAGCACGGCGGCGTCCGCCCGCTCGACCAGCCGGGTGAAATCGGTCAGGTCGCGAGCCGGCACCGTGTAGCCGTGCATGACGTTGAGCGGATAGCCGGCCTGGCGCTGGTGCAGCGTCGCCAGCGCGCGCCAGGTGCCGCCGACCGCGAAGAAGTCCCTGCCGCGCATCGCCGCGACCTGCGGCAGGTCGTCGAGCTGATCGCGCACGATCTTCTCGGCCGCCTTGAGCGAGCCCTTGGAGCGGTCCATCAGCGCGAGCCCGCCGATCGGCATGCTGACGCCGGTTCCGACCCTGTCGCCATCGACCGAAACGAGTTCGAGCGAGCCGCCGCCGAGATCGCCGACGACGCCTTCGGGCTCGGCGAAACCGGAGATCACGCCGAGCCCGGAGAGAAAGGCCTCGCGATCGCCGGAGATCAGTTCGATCGGCTGGCCGATCGCGTTCTCCGCCCGTTTCAGGAACTCGGGACCGTTGGCGGCCTCGCGCGCGGCGGCCGTCGCGATGACGCGGATCGAGCCGACCTGCATCGCGTCGCACAGGATGCGGAAGCGCACCAGCGCCTCCAGTGCGCGCGCCATGGCGTCCTCGGCGAGGCGGCCGGTGGTGGCGACCTGCTTGCCCAGGCCCGCCATCTCCTTCTCGTTGAAAACCTGGGCCGGCGCGCGCGCCAGCATCTCGTAGACCACGAGACGGACGGAATTCGAGCCGATATCGACGATCGCGATGGTTTCGCCGAAGCCGAGCCGCCCGGGCGCGAAGCCCGGCAGCACGAACTGGTCAGCCCTTCCTGCCCGATTTGCGGGCGAGACTGCGGGGGCTGGAGTTAGAAAGCGATTTTCCACGTCCGGACAGGCTCGGATTGGTCATGAAATATTTATGGGCGTTGAACGACTCGTCGCCCGGGGCCGGGACAATGCGTCGCGAACCGCCATCGGGCAAGATCGTCCAGCTCTGTTCGTTGTCGAGGAAGTTCGCCTGCATGATCTGTTCGAGGAGCTGCTGATGCACGGTCGCGTTCAGGATCGGCGTCAGCGCCTCGACGCGGCGGTCGAGGTTGCGCGGCATGAGATCGGCCGAGGAGATGTAGGCCTTGGCCCTGGGCGACGGCAGGCCGTGGCCCGCCCCGAAGGCATAGACGCGGGTGTGCTCCAGGAAGCGGCCGACGATCGACTTGACCCGGATGTTCTCCGACAGGTTGGGCACGCCCGGCCGGAGGCAGCAGATGCCGCGCACGACGAAGTCGATCTCGACGCCGGCCCGGCTCGCATCGTAGAGCGCGTCGATGATCTCGGGGTCGACCAGCGAGTTGCACTTGCCCCAGATCGCGCCCTTGCGGCCCGCCTTCACATGGGCGATCTCCTCGGCGATGTCGGCGAGCAGGCGCTGCTTCAGGCCGACCGGCGAGACCGACATCTTCTCCAGCTCGGCCGGCTCGGCATAGCCGGTGATGAAGTTGAAGACGCGGGCGACGTCCTGCGACATCACCGGGTCGGCGGTGAAGAAGGACACGTCGGTATAGATGCGCGCCGTGATCGGGTGGTAGTTGCCGGTCGCGATATGGCAGTAGCTGACGAGCTGTCCGGCCTCGCGGCGCACCACCATCGAGAGCTTGGCGTGGGTCTTGAGCTCGATGAAGCCGTAGACGACCTGCACGCCGGCGCGCTCCAGATCCTTGGCCCAGCGGATGTTCGCCTCCTCGTCGAAGCGCGCCTTGAGCTCGACCAGCGCGGTGACCGACTTGCCGGCCTCGGCGGCCTCCGCCAGCGCATGCACGATCGGCGAGTTCGAGGAGGTGCGATAGAGCGTCTGCTTGATCGCGACCACCGACGGGTCGCGCGCCGCCTGCTGCAGGAACTGCACGACGACGTCGAAGCTCTCATAGGGGTGGTGGACGATCAGGTCCTTCTGGCGAATCGCGGCGAAGCAGTCGCCGCCATGCTCCCGGATGCGCTCGGGAAAGCGGGCGTTGTAGGGCTTGAACTTGAGGTCGGAGCGGTCGACCCCGACGAGCTGCGAGAGTTCGTTCAGGCCGATCATGCCCTCGATCTCGACGACCTCGTCCTGGCCGACCTTGAGCTCGCGCACGATCAGCCGGCGCAGATGCGCCGGCATGGCGGCGCTGACCTCGAGCCGGATCACGACGCCGCGGCGGCGCAGCTTCAGCATGGTCTCGAAGACGCGCACCAGATCCTCGGCCTCCTCCTCGATGTCGAGATCGGTGTCGCGGATGACCCGGAACGAGCCGGTGCCCTTCACGTCGTAGCCGGGGAAGAGCTTGCTGATGAACAGCGAGACCGTGTCCTCCAGCGTGATGAAGCGGTGCAGCCCCTCGCGCGCCAGGTCCGGCAGTTCGATGAAGCGGTCCATCTTGATCGGCACGCGGATCAGCGCGTCGAGCTGGCGCCCGTCGCTGGACCGCTCCAGCGCCAGAGCCAGGGTGAAGCCGAGATTGGGAATGAACGGGAAGGGATGGGCCGGGTCGATCGCGAGCGGCGTCAGCACGGGGAAGACGTAGTGCAGGAAATAGTCCTCGAGCCAGAGCCGCTCCCGCGGGCCGATGTCGCCGGGCGCCAGCAGGTGGATGCGGTTCTCGTGCAGATCGTGCTTGAGCTCGACCCAGCGCGCCTGCTGGTCGCCGGTCAGGGCCGTGACGGCCTTGCCGAGCGCGACGAGCTGCTCGGCCGGCGTCAGCCCGTCCTGGCTCGGCGTCACGACGCCGGCCTTGTGCTGCTCGCGCAGGCCCGAGACGCGGACCATGAAGAACTCGTCGAGATTGGCGGCCGAGATCGAGAGGAAGCGCAACTGCTCGAGCAGCGGATGGTGACGGTTCGACGCCTCCTCCATGACCCGGCGGTTGAACTGCAGCCAGGACAGCTCCCGGTTCATGAAGCGCGAGGGCGAATGGCGCGGATCGAGCGCCTCCCCGCCGGCAGGCTCGGCGACCTTGAGCTGAACAGGGTCCACGTGCATCGGCTGTTCCGTCGTCCTGATCGCTGCCTTGGCCACGCCGCTCTCCTCTGGGCTTGTTGAAGCCATCCTAGCGTGACGTTTCGATGACGCGCGCTGTCTTTCGCGTCATGATCGCGCGAAGCGCCGGCGATGTGCGCGCCGGTCCGCGGCGAGGAGTCCCCTTGCGCCGCGACAGGCTCTCCTGTTTCGTGCATATATGAACGATCCGGCGTCGATCCGTCGTCCGCCGCCGGAAAACCGTCCTTCCGCCACCCGCATCCGACAGAGGCCTTCTTGACCGACAGCGCGACCCCGCTCGACGACGGCGACATCGTCTACCCCTCCGCCGTTCCCTTCGTCCTCGTCCATCTCGCCTGCTTCGGGGCGCTCTGGAGCGGCGTCACGGCGACCTCGGTCTGGCTCGCGATCGGGCTCTACTGGCTGCGCATGTTCGCCGTCACCGGCGGCTATCACCGCTACTTCTCGCACCGGACCTACAAGACCAGCCGGTTCATGCAGTTCGCGCTGGCCGTGCTCGCGCAGTCGACGGCGCAGAAGAGCGTGCTGTGGTGGGCCTCCAAGCACCGGCACCACCACCGCCATGCCGACACCGAGCTCGACGTGCATTCGCCGGTGCATACGGGCTTCGTCTATTCGCATCTCGGCTGGATCTTCTCGAAGCAGCACCACCGCCTCGACACCTCGACCATCACGGACCTGACGAAATTCCCGGAGCTGCGGCTGCTGCATCGCTTCGAGCTCGCGCCGGCGATCGTGCTGGCGCTGATCTGCTTTGCGATCGACGGCTGGGCCGGGCTCTTCGTCGGCTTCTTCTGGTCGACCGTCGCCGTCTATCACGGCACCTTCTGCATCAACTCGCTGGCGCATGTGCACGGCGACAAGGACTATGTCACCGGCGACGAGAGCCGCAACAACTGGTGGCTCGCGGTCATCACCATGGGCGAAGGCTGGCACAACAACCACCATGCCTATCAGTACAGCGTCCGGCAGGGCTTCCGCTGGTGGCAGTGGGATCCGACCTGGTACATCATCCTCGGAGCCTCCAAACTCGGCCTGTTCTGGGACCTGAAGGCGCCGCCGCAGGCGATCGTCGAGCGCTCGCAGGGGCTGCCGCCGCGCGTGATCGAGCGTTCGGCCGAGCGGCTGGCCGCGTCGGTGCCGCTCGAACGCGCGGTCGCCGCGTTCTGGGAGGCCTATGCGGCGACGCCGAGCCTGTCCGACCTGCATCTGCCGACGATGACGCTGGCCGATCTGCGCGCCGCGCTTACCGATCTCCAGCACCGCGCCGGCGACCGCCTGGCCGAAATGCAGCAGCAGGCGCAGGATGCGTTCGCGCAGCTGCATCTGCCGGCCATGCCCGCGCTGCCGGTGCTGCCGAGCCGCGAGGAGCTGACCGAGACGGCCGCCGCGATGTTCGCGCGCACGCCCTCGCTCGACGCGATCGTGACGCGCGCCCACGACCTGCTGACCGAGGCGATGCATGCGCGCCTGGTCGCGCGGCCTGCGGCGGAACCGTCGCGCGGCTGATCACTCGTCCGGGAAGAGGACGGCCAGCGTTTCCGCCGCCAGAGCGCGGGTGACGCGCCGGCCGCGCTCGAGCGACAGCCTGTCGAGCGCGTCGACCAGCGCGCGCGCGGCGGCGAAGGAACGCTCCATGCGCAGGGCCAGCATCTCGACGATGCCGGTGTCGATGATCAATTGCCGGTCGATGAAGAGCTTCACCAGAACGGCGCGCAGCAGCGCATCGTCCGGCGGCTCGATCGTCGCGTGAGGCGCAAGCCGCAGCCGCGACAGCAGGTCGGGCAGTCTCACGCCCCACTGGTCCGGCGCCGTGCGGGCGGTCAGCAGCAGCGTGCCGTCCCGGGCCTTGAGCGCGTTCATCAGATGGAACAGGGCCGCCTCGTCGCGCGGGCCCCGGTCGCAATCCTCGACCGCGAGCGCGCCGTTCGAGGCGAGATGCTGGACGCTCTCGTCCGTCACCGCCGCGACCGGCACGATCCAGGCATGGGCGCGCCGTGCCCAGATCGCAGAGAGATGGGTCTTGCCCGCCCCTTCGGGGCCGACCAGCCTGAGCCAGGCGTCGGGCCAGGCCGGCCAGGCCTCGATCTGGTTGTAGGCGGCCTCGTTGGACGGACCGATCAGGAAATCCTCGATTCCGTGGCGGCTGTCGACCGGCAGGTCGAAGGCGAGCTGGCGCGGGCGGGCGGGCAGGTCCGACATCAATCAGCTGTCGGAGTCGACGGGCGCCTCGACGCCCACGGCCTTCATCACGTCGCCGCCATGGTAGAGATGGCTCGCCATGTATTGCCTGAGCGCGAAGCGGCAGAGCACGCCGACCACGGCCGCGAGCGGCACCGCCATCAGAAGGCCGACGAAACCGAACAGCGAGCCGAAGGCGAGCAGCGCGAACATCAGCCAGACCGGATGGACGCCGATCGAATCGCCGACGAATTTCGGCTGAAAGATGTTGCCCTCGAGGAACTGGCCCGTGGCGAAGACCGTCAGCGTCGCCAGCGGCAGCGTCCAGTCGGGCCAGAACTGCACCAGCGCGACGCCGACCGAGAGCACGAGGCCGATCAGCGAGCCGACGAACGGGATGAAGGAGAGCACGCCGCTGATGATGCCGATCAGCGCGCCGAAATTGACCCCGAGCAGGCTCAGGCCGACCGCGTAGAACACGCCGAGCAGCAGGCAGACCAGCGCCTGGCCGCGCAGGAAGCCGGCGATGGCGACATCCATTTCGTGCAGCAGGCCGCGGATCGTGTCGCGATGGTCGAGCGGCAGCCAGCCATCGACAGTGGCGCACATCCGGTCCCAATCGACCAGCAGGTAGAATGCGATCACCGGAGTCAGGATGAAGAGCGAGACCACGCCGACGATCGCTGTGCCGCCGGTCCAGAGCGAGGCCAGCACGCTGCCGGCCCATCTGGTGCCCTCGCCGACGAGATTGCCGAACGAACTCTGCGCGTCCTCGGCGAGCTTGCTGCCGCCGAGACGCTCCAGCAGCGGCGCGCCCTGCTCCAGCACCAGAGCCTGCAGCCTTGACGCCAGCGTCGGCAGTCGTTCGACGAGGCCGACGAGCTGCTGGCCGAGCAGCGGCGCGAGCAGGATCAGCGCGAGCGCGATCACCAGCAGGAACAGGCAGAGGATGACGATCGTCGCCGTCAGCCGGCCGAGCCCCATGCGCTCCAGCCGGTCGGCCAGCGGGTCGAGCAGATAGGCCAGCACCAGCGCCGCGACGAAGGGCAACATGATATCGCGCAGCAGCACGAGGAGCAGCACGAGGACGACCAGCGAGCCGAGCCAGAAGCCGATTTGACGTTGCAATGTCATCGATCAGGGTCTCTCGCGCCGGCGCTTGCGCGCGTGCAGAAATGGGTGGCGGCGGCGGAGGTTCCAAGCCGCGGCGCTGGAATGACGCGCGTCTGCCTCAAGCCGCCATGTGCCGCAGCCAGAAGGCGAGATAGGCCGCCATCGAGCCGACCGTCAACAGCGCGACCAGCAACTGGCCGAGCTGCATCGCCTGGCCCGGATCGACGCCGAAGGCCTGCGTCCCGAGCACCAGCGCCGCGAAGGCCAGTTGCGCCGCCGTGTTGAGCTTGCTGACGACGAAAGGCGAGATCACGACGGGCTTCTCCATCACCCAGGACAGGATCACGGCCGAGACGATCATCAGGTCGCGCGCCACGACCAGGATGACGAGCCAGACCGGGATCACGCCGATCACCGCGAGCGTGATGTAGATCGAGACGATCAGCGCCTTGTCGGCGACCGGATCGAGATAGGCCCCGAGCTCGCTCGCCATGTCGAAGCGCTTGGCGATGAAGCCGTCGATCGCGTCCGAGACCCCCGCCGCGACGAACAGGACGAAGGCGGCCTGCCAGCGCTGGTTGACGATCATGACGATCACCAGCGGGACCAGGATCAGCCGGCCGATGGTGATGAGGTTGGGCAGCGTCATGGCGCGAGCTTCGCGCAAACGCGACGGTGGCGCCAGCCCTGAACCGATGGAGCAAATCCGCGGAAGCGACCTGCCGGCTTGCAAGGGCCGGCCCGGTTGCCTATCGCTCGCCTGACTTCGAGTGAAAGCAGGGGATCATGACCAAGCCGGGCCAGAACGGATTGACCTATGCCCAGGCCGGCGTCGATATCGACGCGGGCAACGCCATGGTCGACCAGATCAAGCCGCTGGTGCGCGCCACGCGCCGGCCGGGCGCGGATGCCGAGATCGGCGGCTTCGGCGGGCTGTTCGACCTGAAGGCGGCCGGCTTCAGCGATCCGATCCTGGTCGCGGCCAATGACGGCGTCGGCACCAAGGTCAGGATCGCGATCGAGAGCGGGCTGCATTCCACGATCGGGATCGACCTCGTGGCGATGTGCGTCAACGACCTGATCGTGCAGGGCGCGGAGCCCCTGCTCTTCCTCGACTACTACGCCACCGGCAAGCTCGATCCGAAGGTCGGCGTCGAGATCGTGCGCGGCATCGCCGATGGCTGCCGCCAGGCCGGCTGCGCGCTGATCGGCGGCGAGACGGCCGAGATGCCCGGCATGTATGCCGAGAAGGACTACGATCTCGCCGGCTTCGCCGTCGGCGCGGCCGAGCGCGGCACGCTGCTGCCGCGCGCCGGCCTCGTGCCTGGCGACGTCGTCTTCGGCCTGCCTTCCTCGGGCGTGCATTCCAACGGCTATTCGCTGGTGCGGCGCATCGTTTCGCTGAGCGGGCTGGCATGGGACGCCCCTGCCCCGTTCGCCCCGGAGGCCAGCCTCGCCGAGGCGCTGCTGATTCCGACGCGGATCTACGTGAAGCCTCTGCTGCGGGCGCTGCGGGCGACCGACGGCATCAAGGCGCTGGCCCACATCACCGGCGGCGGTTTCCCCGACAACATTCCGCGCGTGCTGCCCGACGGGCTCGGCGTCGCGCTCGACCTTCCCGCGATCCCCGTGCCGCCGGTCTTCGGCTGGCTCGCCGGCGTGGGCGGCGTCGCCGAGCGCGAGATGCTGCGCACCTTCAACTGCGGCATCGGCATGATCGTCGCGGCCGACGCGGCCAAGGCCGACGAGGTCGAGTCGGCGCTGACGGCCGCGGGCGAGGCTCCCGTGAGGCTGGGCGAGATCATTCCCGCGAGCGCCGGCGAGGAGCAGGTCTCCTATCGCGGCAAGCTCGGCCTGTGAGCACGCCCTCCCCGCGCCGGCGCACCGGCGTCCTGATCTCCGGGCGCGGCTCCAACATGGTGGCGCTGGCGCAGGCGGCGCAGGCGCCGGATTTCCCGGCCGAGATCGGGCTCGTCCTGTCGAACCGGCCCGACGCTGGCGGGCTCGAACGGGCTCGGGCGATGGGCATCGCGACAGCGATCGTCGATCATCGCGCCTTCGGCAAGGACCGCGAATCCTTCGAGCGCGCCATGGACGAGGCGTTGCGCGTCGAGCAGATCGAGCTGGTCGCGCTGGCCGGCTTCATGCGGATCATGACGCCCTGGTTCGTGCGGCGCTGGGAAGGCCGGATGATCAACATCCACCCGTCGCTGCTGCCGCTGTTCAAAGGCACGCACACGCATCGGCAGGCGCTGGAGGCCGGCGTCGCCGAACATGGCTGCAGCGTGCATTTCGTCGTGCCGGAACTCGACGCCGGCCCGGTCATCGCACAGGCGCGCGTGCCGGTGCTGCCGGGCGACGACGAGGACACGCTGGCGGAGCGCGTGCTGGCGCGGGAGCTGGTGCTCTATCCTCAGGCGCTGGCGGAGGTCGCTTCCGGGCGTGCGATGCTGGTCGACGGCGCGCTGCGGCGCTCCTGAGGCAGCTCGCAGGCCGCATTGGCGGCGCGGACCTCCTCCTCATTCTGCCAGCGCCGGAACAGGTCGGCCCGGCGCGCGGGATAGCGCTCGTCGCGGGCGACGAGATCGGTGATCCGATCCGTGCGGAAGTGGCGGAAGGCCTGACGCAGTTCGCACCAGGCGATGACGATGCGGACGCGGTCGTAGAAGGTCATCCCGATCGGCCAGATCATCCGGCGGGTCTCCTGCCCGGCCTCGTCGCGATAGCCGACATCGAGCTTGCGGCCGAGCCGGATCGCGGCGCGCACGGCCGCGACATCGACCTGGTCGGCCGGCAGGTCGCGGCCATAGACCGGGGCGAACAGCGCGCCGTCGAGCAGGATCGGCTTGAGATGCACCGGCAGCACCGCCGCGACCTTGCTGACGACGTCCTCGGCGGCACGCGCCAGCACCGGGTCCGCGCGCTCCGTCAGCCAGCGCATGCCGACCAGCACGGCCTCGATCTCGTCCGGCGACAGCATCAGCGGCGGCATGTCGAAGCCGGCGTCCAGCACATAGCCGATGCCGGCCTCGCCCCGCACGGGAACGCCCTGGCGGGCGAGCGCCGCGATGTCGCGATAGACGGTGCGCACCGAGACGTCGAGCTCGGCCGCGAGCGTGTCGGCCGTAACAGGCCGCCGCCGGCGGCGCAGCCCCTGGATCAGATCGAGCAATCGTTCGGCGCGCTGCATGTCGACACTTCCCAACCGGCTTGAGCCGAAGCACCATGACGCATCCTGCTGACAGATATTGGCAGCGGCGTGTCAGTAGGCTCCTCGTCATCGAGAGCGCAAGGGAAGTCCGTCATGATTGTCCTGCACAGCTTCGGCCCCTTTTTCGACCTGCCCGATCCGAGCCCGTTCTGCATCAAGGCGGATATCCTGCTGCAGATGTCGGGCCTGCCCTATCGACGGACCCGGGGCGACCTGCGCAAGGCGCCGAAAGGCAAGTTGCCGGTCATCGTCGACGAGGGCCGGACGATCGCCGATTCGAGCTTCATCCGCTTCCATCTCGAGGCGAAACACGGGATCGATTTCGACAAGGGGCTGAACCCCGAGCAGCGCGGCGTCGCCTGGGCGGTCGAGAAGATGCTGGAAGACCAGTTCTACTGGCTCGTGGTGAACGAGCGCTGGATGGACGACGCCAATTTCGCGCGTGGCCCGGCGCATTTCTTCAAGCCGGTTCCCGCCCCGCTGCGCCCGATCGTCGTCGCCATGATCAGGCGCAAGGTGAAGCGCAATCTGCACGGCCAGGGCATCGGCCGCCACAGCGACGCCGAACGGCTGGTCCTCGCAAAGCGCGCGCTGGGCGCGATCGCGGCGATCCTCGGCGAGAAATCCTATCTCGGCGGCGACGAGCCGGCTGGCGCGGACGCGACGCTCGGGGCCTTCATGATCAGCGGGGTCAGCCCGTTTTTCGACTCCGCGCTGCGCAGCGCGATCGAGGAACACTCCAGCCTCGTCGCCTATGCCGCGCGCATCAACGCGCGCTTCTATCCCGCCGAACCGGCAGCCGTCAGACCGGCCGCTTGAGCTTGCAGCGGTCGACGAAATCGAGGCCCTTGGCGCGGGCGCTGTCGTTGAAATAGCCTGTGTCGCGGAAAGCCTGGATCTCGTCCTTGCTCATCGCTTTGACCGTACCCTTGGCGTAGCAGCTGCATGGCGCATTCACCGCCTCGCGGGTCGTGCCCATCAGGCGCGACTGCGTCACCAGGCAGGCGTCGAAGGCGCGCAGCTGGATCATGTAGGGCGAAAGGTTCTTCGCCGTCGGATCCGGCGGCGGCAGGGCGCTGGTGCCGCTCGCCGCATGCGCCGCGACCGTGATCGCAAGAGAAACACCCGCGGCCAGAACAGCCGCACCCATCCGCCGCATCGTCATCTGTCCGCCGATCCCTAGAAAGCCATACCCGGCCATGGGGCATGATTCATGCCCGCGCCGCCCTGCGGATGGGCCACAGCGGCACCGAAAGGTCAAGCGTCACAACGTCTCAGGCGGCCCTGATCCAGACCTTGTTATCGTGGAAGGCCGCGCCGCCGAAGGGCGCGACCGCATCGGCCCCGGTGACGGTGTTGATGCCGCGGCCATGCCTGTGGGCGGCGTTGGGCCAGATCGACTCGGCGATGACGACGCCGCGCACCACGCCCTCGAACAGCACGGCATGGAGATGCACGCTGCCGCGCCGGTTGCCGATGACGACCTCCTGCCCGGCCGCGACGCCGAGCTGCGCCGCATCGTCGGGATGCAGCATCAGCGTCGGCCGGCCTTCCTTTTTCAGGGAGCCCGGCGTCTCGTTGAAGGTCGAGTTCAGGAAGCTGCGGGCCGGACTCGTCGCCAGCCGGAAGGGATGGCTCTCGTCGGCGCGCTCCAGCACGTCCCAGTAATCGGGCAGCGCCGGCATCGCCTCCCAGGGACCGACCGGACCGTCATTGGCGTTTGGCACCTTCGGCCAGTCCGGCCTGAAGCGGAATTTCTTGTCGCGATAGCCGAAGCCGTCGAGATAATGCGCCGTGCGATAATCCGGCTGCACATCATGGAAATCATTGGCGATCAGCTCGTCGAGCGTGCCGCGCCCGCTCTCGCGCAGGGTCCAGTCGACGATCTCGCGCGAGGTCATGGCGAAGCCGCGATGCCGCGCGCCGAGCCGGTCCGCGAGCGCGCAGACGACCTCGTGGTTCGAGCGGCATTCGCCCGGCGGATCGACCAGCCTGCCGCCCCACATGATGTGCTGGTGGCCGCCGCCCTGATAGAGGTCGTCATGCTCCATGAACTGCGTCGCCGGCAGCACGATGTCGGCCGCCGCGGCCGTCTCGGTCATGAACTGCTCGTGGACGACGGTGAACAGGTCGTCGCGCGCGAAACCCCGCTTGACCAGCTCCTGCTCTGGCGCGACCGAGACCGGGTTGGTGTTCTGGATGAACAATGCCTTGACCGGCCCCTTGTGGCGCAGCGCCTCGGCGTCGCCGGTCAGCACGCGGCCGATCTGCGACTGGTCGAGCTGACGGACCTCGCGGTCTGCGACGTCGAGCCCCTCGATCAGGGTCTTGCGCCATTTGTAGATGCCGCTGTTGCTGTGGAAGGCGCCGCCGCCCTCGTGCCGCCAGGCGCCCGTCACGGTCGGCACGCAGAGCGCCGCATGCATCGAGACCGCGCCGTTGCGCTGGCGGGCGAAACCGTAGCCGAGACGGAAGAAGCTGTTCTTGCGCGTGCCGACGAGCGCGGCGAATTCCTCGATCTCGGCGACGCTCAGACCCGTGATGGAAGCCGCCCATTCCGGCGTGCGGGTCTCGAGGTGCTCTTCGAGTTCGTCCGGCGCGTCGGTGTGCCGCGCCAGATAATCGCGGTCGGCGTGGCCGTCGCGGAAGAGGATGTGCATCACGCCGCAGGCGAGCGCGGCGTCGGTGCCGGGCCGCAGCACCAGCGCCAGATCGGCCTGGTCGAGCGTGGCGTTGCGGTAGATGTCGATCGCGACGATCTTCGCCCCGCGCGTCTTCCGCGCCTTGATGGCGTGGTGCATCACATTGACCTGCGTGTGCACGGCGTTCGTGCCCCAGATCACGACGCAGTCGGACTTGGCCATCTCGCGCGGATCGGGCCCGGCGAGCCGACCCGTGCCGGCGATGAAGCCGGTCCAGGCCATGGTGGTGCAGATCGTGGAATACTGGCCGGAGTATTTCTTCGCGTGGCGCAGCCGGTTGATGCCGTCGCGCATCACCAGCCCCATCGTGCCGGCATAGTAATAGGGCCAGACGGCCTCGGCGCCGTGCTCGGCCTCGATCGCGAGGAAGCGCCTGGCGATCTCGTCGAGCGCCTCGTCCCAGCCGACGCGCTCGAACTGTCCGGAGCCTTTCGGACCCGTGCGGCGCAGCGGGTGCGTCAGCCGGTCGGGATGGTGGATGCGCTCGGAATAGCGCGCGACCTTCGCGCAGATCACGCCGTCGGTGTAGCTCTGGCGCTTGCTGCCGCGCACGCGGCCGATGCTGCGGCCGTCGATGACCTCGACCTCGAGCGAGCAGGCCGAGGGGCAGTCATGCGGGCAGACGGACGGCAGATGCGCGACGCGCGGCAGTTCGGTCATGGGAGGATCCTCGGGCGCCAGTCGTGCCGCGCCGCGGCGCGGCGGTCAATCCCGCCGACGTCAACCCGGGGTTAACGCTAACGCTTCAGAGTGCCTGGATCGGCCATGGCGCAAGCCTGTGGCCAACGTATCCGGAGTTTGTGCGCCTATGCGTTGCGTCGCGTTTCTCCTCGGCCTCGTGGCCGGGCTCGTCCTGGCGTCGCCGAACCGGGCCCTGGCCCAGTCGAGCGAGTATACGCAGCTCACTTCGCCTGCATCCGCGCAGAACTGGCACCTGACGCTGGGCGCGGGCCTGCGCTACCAGCCAGATTACGCCGGCTCGAACGACTACGTCTTCCGGCCGCGCCCGATCATCTCGCTCGGCAAGGGCATCAAGAGCACCTGGTGGTCGGCCGAGGACGACGCGCTCTCGATCGGCTTCTTCTCCGGCACGGCCTGGCGGGTCGGCTTCTCCGGCAACCTGCTCTGGGAGCGCAAGGCCAGCACCAATCCCGCGCTGATCGGCGTGCCCAACACCAAGTTCGGGGCCGAGGCCGGCGGCTTCGTCGAGTTCTATCCGGCGTCCTGGCTCAGGGCGCGGGCCGATCTGCGCCGCGGCTTCGTCGCCCATGACGCGCTCGTCGCCGATTTCAAGCTCGACGCCTTCACGCGCATCGGACAGGCCTGGAGCATCGGCGCCGGGCCGCGCATGAGCGTGGTCGGGGCCGACTATGTCCGCACCTATTTCGGCCCGAATCCGGGGCTTGCCGGCATGGGCGGCCTGCTGCAGCGCTACAATGCCGGGGTCCATTCGGTCGGCGCGCTCGCGCAGGTCACCTATCACTGGAGCGAAAAACTCTCGACCACGGCCTATGTCGAGTACAAGCGCCTCGTCGGCGACGCGGCCAAGGCGCCGATCGTGCGGACCTTCGGCTCGCGCGACTCGGTCACGCTCGGGATCTCGGCGAGCTACGCCTTCGATCTCGGCTTCTGACACGGGCCGAAGCCAAAAAAAGGGCGGCCCGCAAGGACCGCCCTCGAAGCCGGGTGGCGAGGCCGATCAGCCGACGATCTCATTCCCGGAGAAGAACTGCGCGATCTCGATCGCGGCGGTCTCTGGCGCATCCGAGCCGTGGACGGTGTTCTCGCCGACCGACTGGGCGAAGAGCTTGCGGATGGTGCCCTCTGCGGCGTTGGCCGGGTTGGTCGCGCCCATCGCGTCGCGATAGGCGAAGATCGCGTTCTCTCCTTCCAGCACCTGCACGACGACCGGGCCCGAGGTCATGAACGCGACGAGCTCGCCGAAGAACGGCCGCGCCGCGTGGACCGCATAGAAGGTCTCGGCCTGGTCCTTGGTCATCCGGATGCGCTTCTGGGCGACGATGCGCAGGCCGGCCTTCTCGATCACCGCGTTGACCGCGCCGGTCAGGTTGCGCCTGGTCGCGTCGGGCTTGAGAATGGAAAAGGTACGCTGGACAGCCATCGGTCGATCCTTGGGGATTTCGTGCGGGAATCGGCGCGCTCATAGCAGCCGCCTCCCCGCCCCACAAGGCTTGCAGGATCCGATGAGTTGCCGGGGCCCGACCCGCTCAGTGGCGGGTCAGGAAGGCGCGGGCCTCGCGCAGCGCCCTGGCGAGCTGCTCGGCGGTCATCTCCAACGCCAGCTCCTGGCGATGGGCGGCGGCCTGGCGACAGCCGCGGGCCAGAGCCACGTTGAACCAGGTCTGGGCCGCGACGAGGTCGACCGGGGCGGCGCGCCCCGCCGCATACATCAGCCCGAGCTGGTAATAGGCCTCGGCCGAGGTCTCGCTCGGGACCGTCAGCGAAGCGGGGATCGCGCTCATTTCCATGCGTGCCATGACAAACCACCCTGTCCTGTTGTCGCCGGCCACCCGTCCAAGGCCCCGGTCCGTGAGGACGAGATTTGGCCGCGGTCCTTAAAGGCGACGCTAAAAATCGCGATGAATCGAAGCTCAACGATGTCTAATCGAGCGGTTAAAGCAAGGATCGATTCAGCGTCCGCGGGCGAATAAGCTAACGATTTCAACGCGCTTCTGGCATCGGCCCTCAACCCGCCATTGACGGGGCGTTCACCTTGCGGAACGGCCGGCCCGATTCATCCCGCCGTGACGGCGGCTTGAAGCGCGCGCGATCTCCGATATGGTTCACATCAGAACCATGCAGCACAGCGTGGTCACAACGCGGGAGGATGCCGATGTCCGGAACTTCGACCATGCTGAAGGGCGCGCTCGTCGCGCTCGGCTTCCTGACGGCAGGCGCCGCGACGCCGGCCTTCGCGCAGGACGTCACGGGCACCTGGCTGCGCGACACCGGCGCCTCGCGGGTGCGCTTCGCCAAATGCGGCGAGGCGATGTGCGGCACGCTGGCCTGGCTCAAGGACACCAACGGCCCGGCCAAGGTCGGCCAGCGCATCTTCTACGACATGAAGCCCGACGGCGCGGGCAAGTGGAAGGGCAGCGCCTTCAACCCGGAGGACGGCAAGACCTATTCCGGCACGATGACCTTGTCAGGCGACAGCCTGACGACCTCGGGCTGCGTCATGGGCGGGCTGATCTGCCGCTCGGTGAAGTGGGCGCGGTCGAATTAGGCGGCAGGAAGCGGGCAGTAGGCGGCCGCAGGCGAGAGGCGACCGCCGACCGCCTGCCGACTGCCCTCTACCGCGCCTTCTGCCCGAACAGGATCGCCCTCTCCTCGGGCGTGCGGATGCCGCCCGTGCGCAGCTCCTCGGCGACCTTGAGCCCGCGCGCCACGGCCGGGCGCGCCTTCATCGTCTCGATCCAGCGCGCGACGTTCGGGAACTGCCCGATGTCCTGGCCCTGCCGCTCCCAGCCCAGCGCCCAGCCGATGCAGGCCATATCGGCGATCGAATACCCGCCGCAGATGTAGTCGCGGCCGTCGAGCCGCTTGTTCAGCACGCCATAGAGCCGGTTAGCCTCGTTCGTGTAGCGCTCGACCGCATAGGGGATCCGTTCGGGCGCATAGAGCCGGAAGTGATGGGTCTGGCCGAGCATCGGGCCGAAACCGCCCATCTGCCAGAACAGCCATTCGTCGACCGCGACGCGGCCGCGCTCGTCGGCCGGATAGAACTGTCCGGTCTTGCGGCCGAGATATTGCAGGATCGCGCCGGATTCGAAGACCGAGATCGGCTTGCCGTCCGGGCCTTCCGGATCGACGATCGCCGGCATGCGGTTGTTCGGCGAGATCGCCAGGAACTCCGGCTTGAACTGGTCGCCCTTGCCGATATTGACTGGGATCATGGTGTAGGGCAGCCCGCACTCCTCCAGCATGATCGTGATCTTCCAGCCGTTCGGCGTGGGCCAGTAATACAGGTCTATCGGCTTGGTCTGGCTGGCAGGCATGGCGCTGGTCCTGTCGCGTTTGAGAGTGCCGGGCGCAGATGTAGGCCGGGCCACCCCGCCCCGAAAGGGCCGCGATCCGCGAGCCGCGCGGGCTCGCCATGTCGCGACGGGCGATGAGCGCTTGTCTTCCGCCATGAATTCGGCCGAGACTGCACGATCGGCCGGGCGACCTACGGACTGAGCCCGTCGCCCCGCGCCGGTTGCCTGAGGATCACCGCCATGCGCCTTCACCTCCTCGCCGCCGCCTGCGCGCTCGCGCTCGCCCTGCCCGCCGCCGCCCAGACCAATCCGCTGCAGCAACGACCGTCCGCGCCGGCACGCACCGCGCCCGCGACCACGGCCGCCCCGGCCGCTCCCGCCACCGAGGCGACGAAGCCCAAGCGCGCGCGTTCCGAGGCGCAGCTCAAGAACGACAACCGCCTGCGCGCCTGCGGCGCGGAATGGCGCGCCAACAAGGCCGACCTGACCAAGAAGGGCTACAACTGGATCAAGTACTCGACCGAGTGCCGCAAGCGCCTCGCCGCGCAGGGTCAGTGAGCGAGCGGCCGGAGCGTCGGTAGCCGGCGCTCCGGTCACACGGTGATCTTGAAGCCCTCATGGCTCTGCTCGAAGCCGAGAGTGCGGTAGAAGCGGTGCGCGTCGACGCGGCTCTTGTTCGAGGTGAGCTCGACCAGCCCCGCGCCGCGCTCCTTGGCGAAGTCCACCGCGGCGGCCACCATCCGCGCGCCGATGCCGAGGCCACGGCTTTCCGGCGCGACATGGACGCTCTCGATCTTGGCGCGCCTGCGTCCGCGCGCGGCGATGCCGGGAATCAGCGTGAGCTGGAAGGTGCCGAGCACGCGACCCGCCTTCTCGGCCACGAAGAGATGGTTGGCGGGGCTGGCCTCGATCTCGTCGAAGGCGAGCAGATGATCGGGATGGGCGGCCTCGGCCTCGATCTCGGCCGGGCTCAGGGTCTGGCTCGACGCGCCGTGCAGGATCAGCGCCGCGATCCGCGCCACATCCTCGCGCGTGGCCTCGCGGATGACGATCTCGCCCGCATCGATCTTCCCGCTCATGCCGCGCCCCGTCAGATTGTTGCGAGACGCGGCTCTATCAGACCAGCTCAGGGAACGGAACGATCGTCGACGTGACGATCGTCGCCGTCGCGTCGGCCGCCGCCCGCGTCACTCCGCGAACAGCCGCTTCGCCATCATCAGCGTGTTGGGCGTGTCGTCGCGGCCGTCGAAGCGCGCCTGGCGCTGCAGGAAGAAGCCCATGCGCTCGTAGAAGGCGATCGCCGGCTCGTTCTGGCTCTCGACCTCGAGCCGCGCCACCGGGGCCCGCGGAAAGCAGGCGAGCGTCACCTGCAGCAGGGTCCGGCCGATGCCGACGCCCTGGCGCGGCGGCAGGACGTAGAGCCTCGTCAGCAGCGCCGCCCGGTCCGGCTCCAGCCGGGCCGAGGACGTGGCGATGATCTCCGCGCCGATCAGCCCGACGAGAAACGCTCCGCCTTCGCGGCCGAGCTGCGCGGAGAGGTTCTCCAGCGAATGCCAGGCATTGGTGATCTCGGCGACGCGCCGCCAGCCGTAGATGCCGTCATAGGTGGCGTGCCAGGTCTCGACCAGCATGGCCCGGACCGCCGGCAGGTCGGCGGCCTCGGCGTCGCGGATGATGAGACCGCCGATCGTCACTCGATCCCGAGCTTGGCTTTGAGGATGTCGTTCAGCGCCTGCGGGTTGGCCTTGCCGCCGGACGCCTTCATCGCCTGGCCGACGAACCAGCCGAGCATGGTCGGCTTGGCCTTGACCTGCTCGACCTTGTCGGGATTGGCCGCGATCAGCGCGTCGACCGCCTTCTCGATCGCGCCCGTATCGGTGACCTGCTTCATGCCCCGCGCCTCGACGATCTGGCGCGGATCGCCGCCCTCGGACCACAATATCTCGAACAGATCCTTGGCGATGCGCCCCGAGATGACGCCCTCCCCGATCAGGTCGACCAGCCCGCCGAGCTGGGCGGCGGAGACCGGCGAGGTCGTGACGTCTCCACCCTCCTTGTTCAGGCGGCCGAAGAGTTCGTTGATGACCCAGTTGGCGGCGGCCTTGCCGTCGCGGCCTTTCGCGACCGCCTCGAAGTAATCCGCCTGCTCGCGCTCCGCCACCAGCACCGAGGCGTCATAGGGCGACAAGCCATACTCCGCGATGAAGCGGGCCTTCTTGGCGTCGGGCAGCTCCGGCAGATGCGTCCTCAGCCCGGCGACGAAGGCATCGTCGAATTCGAGCGGCAGCAGGTCGGGATCGGGGAAATAGCGGTAGTCATGCGCCTCTTCCTTGGAGCGCATGGCGCGCGTCTCGCCCTTGCCGGGGTCGTAGAGCCGCGTCTCCTGGTCGATCGCGCCGCCATCCTCCAGGATGCCGATCTGGCGGCGCGCCTCGGTCTCGACCGCCTGGCCGATGAAGCGGATCGAGTTGACGTTCTTGATCTCGCAGCGCGTGCCGAGCTCGGCGCCGGGCCTGCGCACCGAGACGTTGACGTCGGCGCGCAGATTGCCCTTCTCCATGTCGCCGTCGCAGGTGCCGAGATAGCGCAGGATGGTCCGCAACTTCGTGACATAGGCCTTGGCCTCGTCGGCCGAGCGCAGATCGGGCTTGGAGACGATCTCCATCAGCGCCACGCCCGAGCGGTTGAGGTCGACGAAGGACATGGTCGGGTGCTGGTCGTGGATCGACTTGCCGGCGTCCTGCTCCAGATGCAGCCGCTCGATGCCGACCGTGATCTGCTCGGTCGGCGAGAGATCGACGACGATCTCGCCCTCGCCGACGATCGGGCTCTTGTACTGGCTGATCTGGTAGCCCTGCGGCAGGTCGGGATAGAAATAGTTCTTGCGGTCGAAGACCGAGCGGTTGTTGATCCGGGCGTTGAGGCCCAGCCCCGTCCGGACGGCCTGGCGCACGCATTCGGCGTTGATCACCGGCAGCATGCCGGGCATCGCCGCGTCGACCAGGCTGACATGGGCGTTGGGCTCGGCGCCGAAGGCGGTCGCCGCGCCGGAGAACAGCTTTGCGTTGGAGGTGACCTGGGCATGGATCTCCATGCCGATCACCACCTCCCAGTCGCCGGTCGCGCCCCTGATCAGCTTCTTCGGGTCGGCGGGACGGACATGCGGGTTCATCGAACTCTTCCGGATGCAAAATCTGGCACACGGGTTACGATTTCGCCGCGCCGGCGGCAAGCGGCTGTTGCTCTCCTGTCACCTTGTGGCGAAATCTGGCCTATCGTGCCGCCGCTGCGTCATAGTGTCGAGTGATGGATCTTGACAATCGTCAGCTCCGGGACCTTCTTGCATCCACGGCCGGAACCCCGCCAGGGTTGCGCTGGCCCCCCGTATCCGGAGTTCCGACATGTCGAACCGCCTTGCGAAAGGTCTGGCCCGCGCCGCATGGCTGAGCGCGCTCACCCTGACGGGGGGCGCGGCCATCGCCCAGGGCGGCCCGCCGCCCGCGCCGCCGGTCCAGGTCGCGGCTCCGCTGGCCAAGCGCGTCACCAACTGGGACGAATACACCGGCCGCTTCGAGGCGAGCGAGCAGGTCGAGGTGCGCGCCCGCGTCTCCGGCTTCCTGGATTCGCTGCATTTCCGCGACGGCCAGCTGGTCAAGAAGGGCGATCTGCTCTTCACCATCGACCAGCGGCCCTACCAGCTCTCCGTCGACGCGGCGCGCGCCGAGGTCGCCCGCGCCAAGGCGCAGGTCGAGCTGACGCAGAGCGAGGTCGAGCGCGCCGAGGCGCTGACGCAGAACCGCACCATCACCGCCCGCGACATCGACCAGCGCCGCGCCAACCTCAACAGCGCGCTCGGCTCGCAGCAGGGCGCCGAGGCCAATCTCAAGACGGCCGAGCTGAATCTGGAGTGGACGCAGGTGCGCGCGCCGCTGAGCGGCCGCATCTCGAACCGCCGCGTCGACCCCGGCAACCTGATCGCCGGCGGCCAGTCGGGCGCGACGCTGCTGACCACGATCGTCGCCAGCGACCCGATCTACTTCGTCTTCGACGCGTCGGAGGCCGACTATCTGCGCTATACCCGACTGACCGCCGATCTGCGGAAACTGGTGGGGCGGGAGGAAGGCACGCCGGCCCAGGTCAGGCTCTCGGACGAGACGGCCTGGAAGCGCGACGGCAAGATCGACTTCATCGACAATGCGCTCAACGCGCGCTCCGGCACGATCCGCGGTCGCGCCGTGTTCGGGAACCCGGATCAGTTCCTGACGCCGGGCACGTTCGGGCGCGTGCGCGTCCGCGCCGGCCAGGCCGATGCGCTGCTCGTGCCCGACGCGGTGATCGTGTCGGACCAGGCGAGCAAGATCGTGCTGACGGTGGGGGCCGACAACAAGGTCGTGCCGAAGCCGGTGACCCTGGGCCAGATCAGCGATGGCCTGCGGGTCATCGCCAGCGGGCTGACCAAGGACGACAAGGTCGTGGTGAACGGGCTCGCCAACCCCATGGTCCGCCCCGGCGCGACCGTCACGCCGCAGCCCGGCGAGATCAAGGTCGCGACGAACTGACGGCCTGACGACACGCGCATCCCAGAATGGACGCGGACGGCCCTTGCCGTCCGCCCTGCCCTCCCGGCCAGGACCAGATCATGTTCCGCTTCGCCCATTTCTTCATCGACCGGCCGATCTTCGCGACCGTGCTGTCGGTTCTCCTGACGATCGCCGGCGCGATCGCGCAGCGCAGCCTGCCGATCGCCGAATATCCGGAGATCGCGCCGCCGACCGTCACGATCACCGCGACCTATCCGGGCGCCTCCGCGGAGGTCGTCGCCTCGACCGTCGCCGCGCCGATCGAGCAGGAGGTCAACGGCGTCGACGACATGCTCTACATCTCGTCGCAGTCGACCGGCGACGGGCGCGTCACGATCAACGTCGTGTTCAAGGCCGGCACCGATGTCGATCAGGCCCAGGTGCTGGTGCAAAACCGCGTCTCGGCGGCCGAACCGCGCCTGCCGCAGGACGTGCGCACGCTCGGCCTGCAGGTCCGCAAGGCCTCGCCCGACTTCCTGATGGTCATCCACATGCTGTCGCCGGACGGCTCGCGCGACCAGCAATACGTCTCGAACTACACGACGCTGAACGTGAAGGACGTGCTCACCCGCGTCGACGGCGTCGGCAACGTGCAGGTCTTCGGCGCGCGCGACTACTCGATGCGGGTCTGGCTCGATCCGGCCAAGGTCGCGTCCCGCAACCTGACGGCCGGCGACGTGATCACGGCGATCCGCGCGGCCAACGTCCAGGTCGCCGCCGGCGCGATCAACCAGCCGCCGGCGAAGTCCGACAGCGCCTTCCAGCTGTCGGTCAACACGCTTGGCCGCCTGACCAGCGTCGACGAATTCTACAACATCGTCGTGCGCGCCGACGCCAATGGCGGCACCGTCCGCGTCCGCGACATCGCCCGCGTCGAGCTCGGCGCGCAGGATTATCTGTCGAACTCCTATCTCGACAACAAGGAAGCGGTCGCGATCGCCGTCTTCCAGCGCCCCGGCTCGAACGCCCTGACGACGGCCGACACGCTGATCAAGACGATGCAGGGGCTGTCGAAGAACTTTCCCTCCGGCGTCCAGCACACGATCGTCTACAACCCGACGGAGTTCATCTCGGAATCGGTCTCGGCCGTGGTGACGACGCTGTTCGAGGCGGTCGTTCTCGTCGTCATCGTCGTGATCCTGTTCCTGCAGACCTGGCGCGCCGCGATCATCCCGATCATCGCGATCCCGGTCTCGCTGGTCGGCACCTTCCTGGTGATGAGCGCCGTCGGCATCTCCTTCAACACGATCTCGCTGCTGGCGCTTGTGCTCGCCATCGGCATCGTCGTCGACGACGCGATCGTCGTGGTCGAGAATGTCGAGCGCTATCTCGCCCAGGGCATGAGCGCCAGGGAGGCCGCGCACAAGACCATGGACGAGGTCGGCGGCGCATTGCTGGCGATCGCGCTCGTGCTCTGCGCCGTGTTCATCCCGACCGCATTCATCACAGGACTGCAGGGCACCTTCTACCAGCAGTTCGCGGTGACGATCGCGGCCTCGACCATGATCTCCTGCTTCGTCTCGCTGACCCTGTCGCCGGCGCTCTCTGCGATCCTGCTGAAGCCGCACAGCCATGAGAAGCCCAAGGGCTTCCTCGCGGCGCTGGGCGCGCCGCTGCGCTGGTTCTTCAAGTATTTCAACAAGGCGTTCGACTGGCTCTCGCGCAGCTTCGGCTGGGCCACCGCGCGCCTGATCCGCTTCAGCGTCGTGATGCTGCTGGTCTACGCCGCGCTGATCGCCGTCGCCGGCCAGCGTCTCGCCGCGATCCCGACAGGGCTCGTCCCGCAGCTCGACCGCGGCTATTTCATCGCCGTCATCCAGTTGCCGGCCGGCTCCTCGCTGCCGCGAACCGACGAGGTCATGCGCCGGGCGACGGAGATGCTGCTGAAGCGGCCGGGCGTCGCTCACGTCGTCGGCTTCGCCGGACTCGACGGCGCGACCTTCACGCTCGCGCCCAATGCCGGCGTGATGTTCGTCACGCTCTCGGACTTCAAGGAGCGGGCCAAGGCGGGCCTCACCACGCAGGGCATGCTGGGAGATCTCCGCACGCAGCTCTTCCAGATTCCCGAAGCCTTCGCGCTTGTGATCGAGCCTCCGGCCGTGCCGGGCATCGGCACCGGCGGCGGTCTCAAGGGCTATGTCCAGGATCGCAGCGGCCGCGGCCTCTCCGCGCTCGAGGGCGCGACCTGGGCCGTGGCCGGCGCGTCCGGACAATCTCCCGGCATCCAGCAGCCCTTCACGCTGTTCTCGACCAAGACGCCGCAGATCTTCGCAGATATCGACCGGACCAAGGCGGAGATGCTGGGCGTGCCGGTGACGCGGGTGTTCGAGACGCTGTCGGTCTATATGGGCTCGGCCTATGTCAACGACTTCAACATCCTCGGTCGCACCTTCCGGGTGACGGCGCAGGCCGACAACCCTTTCCGGCTCGACATTCGCGACGTCGCCGCCCTGAAGACGCGCAACGCCGATGGCGAGATGGTGCCGATCGGCTCCGTCGCGACGTTTTCCGACACCACCGGCGCCTATCGCGTGCCGCGCTACAATCTCTATCCGGCGGCGGAGGTGCAGCTCTCGATGGCGCGCGGCTTCTCGACCGGCCAGGGCATCAAGGCGGTGGAGGAGATCGCGGGCAAGGTGCTGCCGGCCGGTTTCGGCTTCGAATGGACCGAGATCGCGCTGCAGGAAAAGCTCGCCGGCAACACCGCGATCATCGCCTTCGGCCTCGCCGTCGTCTTCGTCTTCCTGCTGCTGGCGGCTCTCTACGAAAGCTGGACCCTGCCGCTCGCCGTCATCCTGATCGTGCCGATGTGCATCCTCGCGGCGATGATCGGGGTCGGCTACCAGGGCTTCGACCGCAACGTTCTGGTCGATATCGGCCTCGTCGTGCTGGTCGGCCTGGCGGCGAAGAACGCGATCCTGATCGTCGAGTTCGCCAAGCAGGCGGAAGAGGAAGGCATGAGCCGGCGCGAGGCCGCCATCGCCGCCGCCAAGACACGGCTGCGGCCGATCCTGATGACCTCGCTCGCCTTCATCCTCGGCGTGCTGCCGCTGACGATCTCGATCGGCGCCGGCGCGGAGATGCGCCAGGTGCTCGGCGTCGCGGTGTTCTCGGGGATGATCGGCGTGACGCTGTTCGGGCTGATCTTCACGCCGGTCTTCTACGTCGTCGTGCGCTGGCTCGCCGGGCTCTTCGAGAAGAAGCCCGATCAGGCCTCGGCAGACGCCAAGCCGGCCGCGCGCTGAGCCTGTCCCTTCTTCCCCACGGGCAGGAAAGGATTCACCACCACTTCTCCCCGACCGAAAACCGCCCGGCCGCCTGCTCGATCACTTCGCCGAGCGCGAACAGCGTCTCCTCGTCGAAGGGCTTTCCGATCAGCTGCAGGCCCAGCGGCAGGCCCTGCGCATCCAGCCCCGCCGGCACGGCGATGCCCGGCAGGCCGGCCATGTTCACCGTCACCGTGAAGATGTCGTTGAGATACATCTCGACCGGATCGGACGAGCCCTTCTCGCCGATGCCGAAGGCGGCGGACGGCGTCGCCGGCGTCAACACCGCGTCGACCCCGGCGGCGTAGGCCTCGTCGAAATCGCGCTTGATCAGGGTCCGGACCTTCTGGGCGCGCAGGTAATAGGCGTCGTAGTAGCCGGCCGAGAGCACATAGGCGCCGATCATGATGCGGCGCTTGACCTCGGCCCCGAAGCCCCCGGCGCGGGTCTTCTCGTACATGTCGACGATGTCGCGGCCGCCCTCGCGCAGTCCGTAGCGCACGCCGTCATAGCGGGCGAGGTTGGAGGAGGCCTCGGCCGGGGCGACGATGTAATAGGCCGGCAGGGCGTATTTCGTATGCGGCAGGGAGATGTCGAGAATCTCCGCGCCGGCCGCCTTCAGCCAACCGACCCCCTGCCGCCAGAGCGCCTCGATCTCGGGCGACATGCCGTCGAGACGGTATTCCTTCGGGATGCCGATCTTCATGCCCTTCACGGAGCGGCCGACGGCCTTCTCGTAATCCGGCACGGGCAGGTCCGCCGAGGTCGTGTCCTTCGGATCGTGGCCTGCCATCGAGCGCAGCATCACGGCGCAGTCACGGACCGTCTTGCCGATCGGCCCGGCCTGGTCGAGCGAGGAGGCGAAGGCGACGATGCCCCAGCGCGAGCAGCGGCCATAGGTCGGCTTGATCCCGACCGTGCCGGTGAAGGCGGCGGGCTGGCGGATCGAGCCGCCGGTGTCGGTCGCGGTCGCGGCGAGGCACAGGCCCGCGGCCACGGCCGAGGCCGAGCCGCCCGACGAGCCGCCGGGCACGAGATGCGCGCCCTCGACCGCGCCCCCGCCTCCCGCCCCGACATTCGAGCCCTTGCGCCGCCAGGGATTGACGACATTGCCGAAGGCGGAGGTCTCGTTCGACGAACCCATGGCGAATTCGTCGTTGTTGAGCTTGCCGAGCATGACCGCGCCGTCGCGCCAGAGCTGGCTCGACACGGTCGACTCATAGGGCGGCACGAAGTCGCCGAGGATCTTCGAGCAGGCGGTGGTGCGAACCCCTTGCGTCGCGAACAGGTCCTTGATGCCGAGCGGCAGGCCCTCGAGCGGACCGCCCTCGCCCTTCGCGAGCTTTTCGTCCGAGGCAGCCGCCTGCCTCAGCGCATGCTCCGGGGTTTCCAGAACATAGGCGTTGAGCGCGCGCGCCCGCTCGGCGGCGGCGATGTGGGCCGCCGTCAGCTCGGTCGCCGAGAAGGTTTTCGCCTCGAGGCCGTCGCGGGCTTCGGTCAGCGTCAGGCTGGTCAGGTCGGTCACGTTGGGCATCCGGCGGTTGTATGGGCGGTCAAATCGTCACCCGTCATGCGGGGAGCGAAGGCGACGAAGGAGGGCGCCGGGCGAAACACTGGATTGCTTCGCTGCGCTCGCATGACGGCGACGCTTATTCGATCACCTTCGGCACCATGAAGTAGTTGTCGTCCGAGGCGGGCGCGTTGGCGACGATCCGGTCGGCGATCTCGCCATCGGTGACGACATCCTCGCGCTGCTTCATCGCCATCGGCGTGACCGAGGTCATCGGCTCGACGCCCGCGACATCGACTTCGTTCAACTGCTCGACGAAGCCGAGGATGGCGTTGAGCTCGCCCTGGAGCCTGGGCAGGTCGGCCTCTGGCACGGCGATGCGCGCCAGATGCGCGACACGTCTGACGGTGGCGAGATCGACCGACATGGCGGGCTCCTGAAAAGGTCTGCGGCGCAATGCGCCGGTTGTGGTCAGGGCTATAAGCGCCGCGTCACGCACTCGCAAGAAGCCGGCTCCGGCGCGATCGGGCAAGTCGACAACCGCCGGGCGCGCGTGCAGGCTTCCGCGTAGTGAACGTTCCGGAATCAGCCATGACCGATGCCAGCCGCGCCTCCGCAAAAACCCTCGCCCGCCGGATCGCGCAGGGGCGCGGCGACGAGCCGGCCGATCTCGTGATCAGGGGCGCGAGACTGCTCGACCTCGTCACCGGCGATCGCGTCGAGACCGACATCGCGCTCTGCGGCGACACCATCGTCGGCACGCATGGCCGCTACGAGGGCAAGGCCGAGTTCGACGCCTCCGGACTGATCGCGGCGCCCGGCTTCATCGACACCCATCTCCACGTCGAATCCTCGCTGGTGACGCCGCTCGAGTTCGAGCGTTGCGTCCTGCCCCACGGCGTCACCACCGCGATCTGCGATCCGCACGAGATCGCAAACGTGCTCGGCACGGAGGGTATCCGCTATTTCCTCGACTGCGCCGAGGCGATGCGGATGGACCTGCGCGTCCAGCTCTCGAGCTGCGTGCCGGCGACGCATCTGGAGACCAGCGGGGCGACGCTCAAGGCCGCCGATCTCGTCGCGCTGATGGATCATCCCAAGGTGATCGGGCTCGCCGAGTTCATGAATTTTCCCGGCCTGCTGGCACGCGAATCCGGCTGCCTCGCCAAGCTCGCGGCATTCTCGCACAGCCATATCGACGGCCACGCGCCGCTGGTGCGGGGTCTGGACCTGAACGGCTACCTCGCCGCCGGCATCCGCACCGACCACGAGACGACGACGGAGGACGAGGCCCGCGAAAAGCTGCGGCAGGGCATGGCGATCCTGATCCGCGAGGGCTCGGTCTCGAAGGACCTGCACGCGCTGATCCCGCTGATCACCCGCGACGCCTCGCCCTTCCTCGGCTTCTGCACCGACGACCGCAATCCGCTCGACATCGCCGAGGAAGGCCATCTCGACCACATGATCCGCACCGCGATCGCGCATGGAGCGGACGTGCTCGCGACCTATCGCGTCGCGACGCTCTCGGCGGCGCGCAATTTCGGCCTGTTCGACCGCGGCTTCATCGGCCCGGGCAAGCGCGCCGACATCGTGCTGCTCGACGATCTCGAAGGCTGCTCGGTCCGGGAGGTCTTCGCCGGCGGCAGGCTGGTCGAGGACAAGCTGTTCAAGGGTCGCAAGCAGGTGGTGGCGGTCGGCCATGGTAGCGTGAAGAGCCATCCGCTGACGCCGCAGGATTTCGTCGCGAAGGCGCGCGAGGGCGAGACGCCGGTGATCGGCGTCGTGCCCGGCCGGATCATCACCGAACGGCTCGCGATGACGCTGCCCGCGCGGGACGGGCAGGCCCTGCCCGATCTGGCGCAGGACGCCGTCAGGGTCACGGTGATCGAGCGGCATGGCCGCAGCGGCGGCATCGCGTCCGGCTTCGTCCACGGCTTCGGCATGCGGCGCGGCGCGATCGCCTCCTCGGTCGGCCATGACAGCCACAACCTCTGCGTCGTCGGCGTCGACGAGGCCTCGATGGCCGCGGCCGCCAACCGGCTGATCGCGACCGGCGGCGGCTTCGCCGTCGCCGAGGACGGGGCGGTCGTCGCCGAATTGGCCCTGCCCGTAGCCGGGCTGATGAGCGAACAGCCTTTCGAGGCGGTCCGCTTCGCGCTGGAGGAATTGCGCCAGGCCGCCGAGGGCCTCGGCGTCGTGCTTGCCGAGCCCTTCCTGCAGGTCGCCTTCCTGACCCTGCCGGTGATCCCGCATCTCAAGATCACCGACAAGGGGCTGGTCGATGTCGACGCGTTCGACTTCCTCTGACTGTCCCGCCCCCGTATCGCGTGCTAAAATCGGCCATCTCGACACTGGAGGTCCGCGATGGATGACCCCAGCACGACGATGACCGTTACCCTCGGCGATCTGGCCGAAATGTCGAGCAGCGTATCCGCTCGGGCGAGTACGACTCCGCAAGCGAGGTCGTGCGTGCGGGGCTCGAGGCGCTGGAACGCGAAGAGCGCGCTTTCAATGCGGTGTTGAAGGAAAAAGTCGAGGAGGCGCTCGCCGATCCGCGGCCCTGGATTCCGGCAGATCAAGTTTTTGCAGGTTAAGAGCTCGCCTTGACGAACGCGAGGCGAGAGAACGTGACGCGCTATAGCGTCGTTTTGTCGCCGCTGGCCGAAGCGGATCTGGAGTCGGTCGCCGATTGGATTGCCGATCAATCCGGTATCAGAACGGCCCGTGGTTTTGTCGATCGTATCGAGCAACGGATCCATTCGCTTCAACATTCCCGGCTCGCGGAACATGACGAGACGATCTGACGCCGGGCTTGCGGTTGATCGGGCTCGAAGCGCGAGTCATGACAAGAAAGTCGTCGTTGAACGCGTGCTTTATGGCGGCCGCGATCTGGATCGGGCTTTTCGCCAGAGCATCGGCTGAAACCAAACCTGATTCGGCTAGAAATTCTCCCCCACCTCGATCCCCTCCGCCCACGCCTTCGCCCGCAGCGCCAACCGCCGCGTGCCGGGCAGCCTCGTCCCGTCCTGATCCTCGATCGCATGGGCCAGCAGCCGCATGCGCTCGTCGAACCAGTTGCCGCCCATTGCGTGCGGGTCGATGGCGAGGATGAGCTGGCCGGTGTCGGGCGGGCCGCCCTTGTCGTCGAGGAAGGACGAGGCCTCGAAAGCGAAATGCGCGCCGACCAGCGCCGCCGCCAGCACCTCGACCATCAGCGCCAGCGTCGCGCCCTTGGCGTCTCCGAGCGGCAGCATCGTGCCGGCGAGCGCGGCTCCCGCGTCCGTCGTCGGCTTGCCGGCGGAATCCAGCGCCCAGCCTTCCGGAATCGCCTCGCCCTTCTGCTTCGCCGCGACGATCGGGCCGCGGGCGACCTTCGACAGCGCCATGTCGACGACCAGCGGCTCGCGGCCGGGCAGCGGCGCGGCGAAGGCGATCGGGTTGGTGCCGAAGACGGGCTTCGCGCCGCCCCAGGGCGCGATCGCGGCAGGCGTGTTGGCGAAGAGCAGTGCGATCAGCCCCTGCCCGGCCAGCCGCTCGACATGCAGGCCCGCCGCACCGCAATGGCTCGAGCGCCGGATCGGGGCCGCGACCACGCCCTGCGCCCGGGCGATCGCCGGCAGTTCGATCACGGCGAGGTCGATCGCCGGATAGGCGAAGCCGTGCGCGGCGTCGATCGCCAGCACGCCGGGTTTCGGCTGGCGCGCGATCGGCACCGCCTTGCCGTCGATCTTGCCGGCCTTCAGCATGGCGAGATAGGTCGGCACCCGCGACAGGCCGTGGCCTTTCAGCCCGTCGGCCTCGGCCATGACCAGCGCCCAGGCGACGGAGGCGGCGTTGGCCGGCGAGGCTCCCGCCTCCGCGAACAGTTCGGTCAGCCTCGCCTCGGCCTCCGTGAACGACAGTCTCATGCCCTGCCCTCCAGCGCCGCCATCACCCGCTCGGCGACGAGGCCGGAGACGCGGCCGTTCGATTCGACCGTGTTGCCGGCGATATGAGGGGTCAGGATCAGGTTGGGCGCGTCCTCGAACAGCTTGCCGCCCTTCCGAAGGGGTTCCTCCGCGAAGACGTCGATCGCGGCGCCGCCGAGCTTTCCGCTTTTCAGCGCCGCGACCAGCGCGGCCTCGTCCATGACGCCGCCGCGCGCGGCGTTGACCAGCACGGCGTCGGGCTTCATCCGCGCGAAGGCCTCCTGGCCGATCAGACCCTTCGTCTCGGCCGTCAGCGGCAGGTGGATGCTGATCACGTCCGCGCTCGAAAGCACGGCGTCGAGATCGAGCTGCTGCGTCGTCTGCCAGGCCGGATGGTCGGTCGGCACATAGGGGTCGTAGGCGACGACCTCCATGCCGAGCAGGCGGGCATGGTTGGCCGCGTCGCGGGCGATCGCGCCGAAGCCGACGAGGCCGAGGCGCTTGCCGGCGATCTCGCGGCCGATCAGCTTCGTCTTGGGGAACTCGCCCGCCACCATCGCGGCATTGGCGAAATAGGCCCCGCGCAGCAGCACCATGGCGCTGCAGATGACGTATTCGACCACCGAGAGGCTGTTGGCGCCGGTCGCGGGAAAGACCTTGATGCCGCGCGCCGTGCAGGCCTCCATGTCGATATTGTCGAGTCCGACGCCGAGCCGGCCGACCACGGTCAGCTTTTTCGCGGCGGCGAGCACGTCGCCTCTCACCTGCGTCTGGTTGCGCACGATCAGGGCAGGCACGGCGGCGACCAGCTTGGCGAGTTCATCCGGCTTGCCGAAGAGGTCGGGGTCGTGATGGACCTTGTAGCGCGCGCTCAGCGTCGCGACCGCGGCCTCGTCCATGAATTCGGTGATGACGATGTCGGTCATGACGCTCCAAAAAATCAGCCCAGCGCCAGCAGGCCGCCGGCCACGAAAGCCAGGATGACGAGGCTCGTACCCGTCACCAGAACGAGATGGCGCCAGCCGAGCCGCGCCATCGCCGCCATCGAGGTGCCCAAGCCCAGCGCCGCGATGGCGATCAGCAGACCCCAGCGCGACGCTTCGAGCAAGGCGCTCCGCAGCGGCAGATAGATCCCGGCCAGCGCCGCCTGGGGCGCGAGCGCGCTGTTCAGCAGGCACAAGCCGAGGAAGACGATGGCGAAGACCGGCACCGGCACTTTCGCGTCGCCTGCCGCCGCGCCGTCGCGGACCAGCCACCAGCCGACGATCAGCACCGCCGGCAGCAGCAGAAAGACGCGAAACAGCTTGACGATGACGGCGGCGTTGGCGGCCTCGTCGGAGACCGACTGGCCCGCGCCGACGACCTGCGCGACGTCGTGGATGGTCGCTCCCAGCATGATGCCGGTCTGCGCCGGAGACAGGTCGAGCCAGGCGCAGAGCAGCGGATAGGCCAGCATCGCCAGCGTCGAGAGCGCATTCATGGCGATGACGGTGAAGGCGACATCCGCCGCCTTGCTCTTGTAGTCGGGCACCACCGTCGCGGTCGCGAGCGCGGCCGACGCGCCGCATACGGCGGTGGCGACGCCGGCCAGCGCGCCCATCCCGGTCTCGCGGCCGAGCCAGCGGGCGAAGACGAAGCCCGATGCGATGGTCAGCGCCATCGAAACCATCACCAGCAGCGCCGTCGTCGCGCCGAGCGCCACGATATCGCCCAACGCGATGCGGAGGCCCAAAAGCGCGATCGCCCAGCGCAGCAGCTTCTTGACGCAGAAGGCCAGGCCCGGCTCGAAGCGGGCGGCGTTGGCGAAGGGATGCAGCAGCATCCCGATGATCAGCGCGACGACGATCGCCGGGATGCCGACGCGGCCGCCGGCCGCCGCCTTCAGCAGCGGCTCGACGACGACCGAGGCGATCGCCACGGCGGTCGACAGCAGGATGCCGGCCGCGAGCGTGCGCCAGGCCACCGGCGAAAACAGGGTCGCGCTGTGTGGCAAGTTGCGGCTCCGGCCCGCGCCCGGCTCAGGCCGAGCGGTACAGCTTCGTCATCGAGTACTCGCGATGGCCCAGCGCCTCGGCCGCCGTCAAGCGCCCATTCGCCGTGCGCACGATGTTTTCGATCAGCGCGTCGCCCGCCTGCGGGATCGTCAGGTCGCGGCGCAGGATGCCGGAAACGTCGACGTCGATATGCTCGGGCATCGTCCGCATCGTCTTGGGGTTGCCGGTGATCTTGATCACCGGGACGATCGGGTTGCCGATGACGTTGCCCTGCCCGGTCGGGAAGGTGTGGACGACATAGCCGCCCGCCGCCATCAGCGTGACGCATTCGGCCGCCGCCGAGGAGGTGTCCATGTAGTAGAGGCCCGGCCCCTTCGCCGGGGCCTCGGCCGGCTGCAGGATGTCGATGAACCTGCACTCGCGGCCGATCTTCTCGAGATTGCCGAGCGCCTTCTCCTCGATCGTGGTCAGGCCGCCGGCGATGTTGCCCTTGGTCGGCTGCGAATCGGACAGGTCGTCGGTCTTGTGGGCCTCGATCACGTCGTCCTGATAGGCCTTCCACATCCTGTACCAGCGCTCGCCGACCTCGGGGGTCGCGGCGCGGGCCTTGCAGAGATGCTCGGCGCCGGTGATCTCCGAGGTTTCGCCGAAGACGCCGTAGACGCCGCGCGGGATCCATTTGTCGTACATGTTGCCGACGGTCGGGCAGGACGACAGCCCCGTCGTGGTGTCGGACTCGCCGCATTTGGTCGAGACCCAGAGCTCCTCGATGCCGCATTTGACGCGTTGCAGCTCGGTCGCCCACTGCACGAACTCCTTCGCGACATAGGACGCCTTCGCGATCGTGGCGATGTCGCCATGCCCCTCGATGCCAAAGCCGACCACCGGCTTGCCGGTCTTGGCGATGCCGTCGACGACGCGCCTGGTCCAGCCATCCTCGATGCCGATGACGACGACGGCCGCGACGTTCGGGTTCGAGCCCGTGCCGATCAGCGTGCGGAAATGGATTTCGAGATCCTCGCCGAACTGGAGCCGGCCATAGGCGTGCGGGATCGCCAGCGTGCCCTTGATGTTGTTGGCGACGGCCTCGCATGCGGCATTGGAGAGATCGTCGAGCGGCAGCAGCAGGACGTGGTTGCGCACGCCGACGCGACCGTTCTCGCGCCGCCAGCCCATGAAGCTGTCGAGCGCGCGCCCGCTCGGGCGCTTGAGCTGCGGCGTCCTGAACTCGGGCGCCTCGATCCTGCGGCCCTTGATGCGGGCGAGCTTGCCCTTGACGAGATCGAAGTTGGCGACGATCGACATGGCGTTTCCTTTGTCTGGTTGGCTCGACCTTGTCGGGAGCCGATGCATGAATCTCGGGAGTCGGTTGTAGCCGTCAGCTCGACCGCCGTGCCAGCCGGTTCACAGGCGCTTGGTGGTCACCAGCGCTTGGTCTTGGCGTTGTGGACGTGAAGATGCTCGCCCTTGCCGACATTGGCGACGGCCTTGCCGATGTCCTGGCCGTATTTCCAGATCGTGTCGCCGGACCTGATGTCCCTGAGCGCGACCTTGTGGCCGATGGGGATGTCCATCTTCGCGGTCAGGCGGAAGTCCGAGTTGTCGTGCGTGACGACGCACAGCATGTCGGTGCCGGCCTTCAGTCCCTCGACCACGACGACGCCGACGGTGTCCCTGGCCTCATGCACCAGGAGATGCGGCTTGCTCATTCTGGTCCCTCCATCGAATGCTGTCCGGCGCATGCCCTCGCAATCGGGGCTCGACGCGCCTGTCGGCAAGTCTTATATAAGACATATGACTGTGCACAAGCGCGAAAACGCAGATCGCCCCGGCCATGCCGACAGGATGGAGCCGCTCGGCTTCCGGCCGCTCTACGCGCAGGTCAAGGCGATCTTCGTGCGTCGTCTCGTCGACGGCGTCTGGGCCCCGGGCGCGGGCCTGCCGAGCGAGGGCCAGCTCGCCGCCGAGATCGGCGTCAGCCAGGGCACGGTGCGCAAGGCGCTCGACGAACTCGCCGCCGAGAACCTGCTGGTGCGCCGTCAGGGCCGCGGCACCTTCGTCGCCGAACATGACGAGCGGCGCATCCTGTTCCAGTTCTTCAAGCTGGTGCCCGACGACGGCGTCGCACGCTTCCCGGACAGCGCCGTGCTGTCGGTGACGGTCGACGAGGCCGATGCGGACGAGCGGCGGGCGCTCGATCTCGGACCCCGCGACGGCGTGATCCGGATCAGGCGCATCCGTTCGCTCGACGCCGCGCCGCTGGTGCTGGAGACGGTGAGCCTGCCGCGCCGTCTGTTCGGGGGCATCGAGGCCGGACCGGTGCCGAACAATCTCTACAGCCTCTATGCGGCGCGCTACGGCGTCACGGTCGCGAATGCCCGCGAGAAGCTCAAGGCGGTCGCGCTCCCGACCGCGGAAGCCACGCTGCTGGCGGTCGCGCCCGGCGCCCCTGCCCTGCAAGTCGATCGTCTCGCGCTGTCGCTCGACGGCGCGCCGGTCGAGCGGCGGCTCAGCCTGTGCCTGACGGAGGGGGCGCACTACCTTTCCGATCTTCGCTGACGGACGGGCACAGCGTCCGTAAGCTACAGACCATCCACGCAAACCGACGCAGATCGGCGCTTCTCGACACAACCGGAGGAACACTCATGATCTTGCAGACGACTCGACGCATCGCGCTGGCCGGCATGCTGGCGCTGGGCATGGCGGGAGCCGCTGCCGCGCAGACCTTCCCGACCAAGCCGATCACCATCATCGTCCCCTTCGCCGCCGGCGGGCCGAGCGACGTGATCGCGCGGCTGCTCGGCGAGCAGATGAGCAAGACGCTGGGCCAGCCGGTCGTCGTCGAGAACGTCGCGGGCGCGGGCGGCACGGCCGGCGCCAAGCGCCTGGCGTCGGCCGAGCCCGACGGCCACACGCTGCTGATCCACCATCTCGCTTTGGCGGCGGCGCCGGCGCTCTACGCGAATCTCGGCTACGACACCAGGACCGACTTCGCGCCGGTCGGTCTCGTCAACACCGGGCCGATGGTGGTCGCGAGCAGGCTCGGTCTGCCGACGACGGACGCGAAGAGTTTCTTCGCCTATGCCAAGGCCAATGCCGACAAGCTCTCGCTGGCGCATGCCGGCGTCGGCTCGAACTCGCATCTCTGCGGCGTGCTGATGTCGCAATTGCTCGGCGTCAGGTTCACCGAGGTCGCCTATCGCGGCACCGGACCCGCCATGAACGATCTCGTCGGCGGGCAGATCGATTTCCTCTGCGACCAGTCGACCTCGGCCGTGTCGCAGATCCTCGGCGAGAAGATCCGCGCCTATGCTGTGACCTCGACCGAGCGGCTCGACGTGCTGCCCGACGTGCCGACCGCGATCGAGACGGGGACGAAGCTGGAGATGACGATCTGGCACGGGCTCTACGCGCCCAAAGGCACGCCGGTCGCCGTGCTCGACAAGCTCAACGGCGCGCTGCGCGCCGCGCTGAAGCAGCAGGCCGTACTCGACAAGTTCAAGGCCTTCGGCACCACCGTTTTTCCCGAGGCCGAATGGACCCGCGAAGCGCACGGCAAGCGCTTCATCGCCGAGATCGACCAATGGGCGGCGGCGCTGAAGGCGGCCGGGATCAAGCCGCAGGGCTGACGATGCGCCAGGTGCGCCGCTCGCCTCATCGGGCCGCGCATGCTACCGGCGGGCGCATGTCAGCCAATCTCGTGCCGCTCGAACACTTCCTCTCGCTGCCCGGGCAGGCGCGCCTGCTCGGCCTCGATCTCGGCGCCAAGACGATCGGACTGGCGCTGTCGGACGTCTGGCGTCGGATCGCGACGCCGCTGGAGACGATCAGGCGGGTCAAGTTCGGCGCGGATGCCGCGGCCCTGCTCAAGATCGCCGAAAAGCACGCGATCGCCGGGCTTGTCATCGGCCTGCCGCTCAACATGGACGGCTCGGCCGGCCCGCGCGTCCAGTCAACCAAGGCCTTCGTGCGCAACCTGACGCCGCTGACCGACCTGCCGATCGCCTTCTGGGACGAGCGGATGTCGACGCAGGCCGTCACTCGAGCCTTGCTCGACGCCGACGCGTCCCGTGCGAGACGGGCGGAGGTCGTCGACAGGATGGCGGCCGCCTACATCCTGCAGGGCGCGCTCGACCGGCTGATGCGCATGGAGCCGGACGAGTTCGGCGACGCGACCGACCAGCCATGAAAAACCCCGCGGGCCCTGAGGCCTGCGGGACTTGACGTCTCAATCGGCGATCTCAGCGATAATTGCGGAAATCATAGGGCTCGCGGTAGTACCCGCGCGGAGCGGCATAATAGGGCTGCGGCGCATAGTAGCGCGGCTCGGCATAGACCGGTGCCGCGTAGTAACCGTCGTCGTAATAGGGATCGGCATACGTCCTGCGGCTCGACGCGATCGCCGCCGCGCCGAGAATGCCGAGGCCGACCGCGCCGGCGATGGCGGCGTTGCGGCCGGCATTGCCGCGATAGCGACGATACTGCGAGTAGTCGGCCGCCGTCGCATCCAGACGCGCGGCATCGAAAGCCGGCTTCGGCGGCGCGGCGAGCGCAGGCGAGACGATGCCGGCGGACACGACGCCGAGCGAGGTCAGACCGATGATGGCTGTCTTCCTGAGCGAGTTCATGACGAACCTCCTATGCCCCGGACGAGCCGGGATTGATCGACACGCTAGGTCCGGGCGGTTGAACGCGGCCTGAACCAATCGCGACGGGATTGCGGCAGGTGCAAGACGTCCCCCCGTCCGGAGCGCTTGCTGGTTCTGAGCGGGCGTGAAAGGGGTACCCGCGATCGCATCAACAACGATGCGCATCCCGATTTGTTCCGCAGCCGCCATGCCCCGCCCCGCGTGGCGCTCCATTTGGAAGCCGACACGTCCTTTCCCATGCTCGATAGCCTGATCGCCGTTTTCCTCGTCATCGCGACAGGCTGGGCCCTGAAAGCGCGCGGCCTCGTCTCACCGGAGCACTGGAACGGGGTCGAGCGCCTGACCTATCAGGTGCTGTTTCCCGCCGTCGTGGTGCATACGCTCGCGCTGGCCGACCTCGGCCGTCTGCCGGTTCTCGCCATGGGCTTCAGCCTCGTGCTCGCGATCCTGATCGTCACCGCGATGCTGCTCGCGTCGCGCCCGCTGCTGGCGCGCGGCGGCGTCGACGGGCCGGCCTTCACCTCGATCTTCCAGGGTTCGGTGCGCTGGAACACCTTCGTGGCGCTGGCGTTGGCGGCGGGGCTCGAAGGCAAGACCGGCGCGACCTTGATGGCGATCGCGGTCGCGGCCATGATCCCGCTGCTCAACGTGATGTGCGTCCTCGTGCTGGCGCGCTATGCCGGCGGCCGCCAGACGAGCGCCTCGACGACCTTGCGCTCGATCGCCTTCAATCCCTTCATCTGGTCTTCCGCGCTCGGCCTCGCGCTGAATCAGGTGCAGTGGCTGCTGCCGGTCGCGGTGACGGGCTTCGTCGACATCCTCGGGCGGGCCGCGCTCGGCGTCGGCCTTCTGGTCGTCGGGGCGGGGCTCGATCTGCGCCGGCTGGCGCAGCCACGCCTCGCCCATGGCGTCGCCTGCGCGTTCAAGCTGGTGCTGATGCCGCTGATCGCCTGGACGCTGGCGAGGCAGTTCGGCCTCGCCGGGCCGGCCCTGACCATGACCGTCGTCGCCGCGGCGGTGCCGACGGCGACCGCCGCCTATTTCCTGGCGCGCGACCTCGGCGGCGACGCGCCGCTGATGGCCGAGATCACGACGCTGGAAACCCTGCTCGCGCTGATCACGCTGCCGCTCGCGGTGCTGCTCCTGACCTGAACGGCACGTGGCGGAACCATATGCACGCTAAGATTGCATTGTTTTCATAAAATGTAGAGTATGTCCGCTGCGGCTTGCGCTTTGCGTCCAAAGGCCGCGGATGCGTGAGGTTGGCGAAAAGATGAGCTCCCGAAAGCGCTTTACCGACCCCGATGGCGGCGATGCGATGCCCGAAGAACAGCCGGATGCTTCCCGAATGCCGGAGCGGATGTGGAAAGCCTCGCCATCTTCGCAGGCGCAGCCGGCGCAAACTCTCGACGACTTGCAACTTGAGGTAGTTCTTTACATCGAGAGCATCAGCGCCGAACTGCGGACGATGGCGCGCGAAAACCGGCTCGAAAGCCTTGCTTATTTTCTGGAGATGGCGCGGATCGAGGCGTCGCTCCAGGTCGAGCGTCGGGCGTTGCGGCTCGACCGCATCTGAGCCTGATCGCTCTTCAACCCCAGGTCGTCGCCTCTCACCGAATATTAAACTCTGGGTTGCATCATTAGCTGATGCAATCCGGAGACGCATCATGACGGTTCACTTCCCCAGCGACGAACTTCGCCCCGACGCATCGCCGGGTGATCCAGCCATGCTCGACGCCGTTTTCGACAGCGCTTCCGCTGCCGCCTGCCGGGCTCAGCATCGCCAGCTCCAGTTCGAGGTTTCGCGCTATATCGAGCTTCTGCTCGGCGAACTCGCGACCATGGCCAAGGCCGCCGAGCTGAAACATCTGCGCTACTTCATCGAGCTCACGCGCCAGGAAGCCCGCGACCAGACGAAGCGCTGCCAGGCCGACGGTTGAGAGGGCGGTCAGGCCTGCCGGCTCAGCAGGCCGCCGGGATGGCGCAGCACGGCCGACGACAGCTCCAGTTCAAGCACGGCGCGGCTGACGTCGCGCGCCGGCATGCCGCTGGCGCGGACGAGATCGTCGAGCGAGATCGGCGCGGTTCCCATCAGTCGCAGCAAGGCGGAGCGGGCATCCTCGCTGGCGCCCGGTGGGGCCGGAGGCTGCGACGGAGCGAACGCCGGCGAAAGGTCGAGTTCCGGAGCCGGCGCCACGTCTGGCAGATCGAGCTCGTCCCAGAGCGATTCCGACCCGCTTGGCCCGCTCTCTTCGCGAGCTCCGCCGAAATCCGGGGAGGCGATCCCGTGGCCGAGCAAGGGCCGCAGCGCCTCGATGACATGGGCGGCCTCGCTGACAAGCGTGGCGCCCTCGCGAATCAGATGGTTGCCGCCCTCGGCGCGCGGATCGAGCGGCGAGCCGGGCACGGCGAAAACCTGCCGCCCCTGCTCGTTGGCGAAGCGGGCGGTGATCAGCGAGCCGGACTTGCGCGCCGCCTCGACCACGACCGTGCCGAGCGAAAGACCCGAGACCAGCCGGTTGCGGCGCGGAAAATCGCGCCCGCGCGGGGCCCAGCCCAGCGGCATCTCGGTCACGGCCGCGCCGCGCCCGATCAGCGCCCGTAGCAGCGGCAGGTTCTGCGGCGGATAGATTTCGTCGAGGCCGCCGGCCAGGACCGCGACGGTGCCGGACTCGATGCTCGCCTGATGGGCGGCTGTGTCGATGCCGCGCGCCAGCCCCGAGACGATGGCGAAGCCGGCGTCGCCAAGATCGCGCGCCAGCCTGGCGGTGAATTTCTGGCCGCCGGCGGAGGCGTTGCGCGAGCCGACCAGCGCGACGCAGGGGCGCAGCAGCACCTCGGCCGCGCCGACCACGGTCAGGAGCGGCGGAGCCGAATCGATCGCCTGGAGGGGCTTCGGATAACCGGCCTCGCCGAGTGCGATGAAGCGCGCGCCCAGCCTCTGCGTGGCGACGAACTCCCGCTCGGCCTCGGACGGCGAGCACAGCTTCAGCTGGCGGCCGGCCTGACGGCCGATATCCGGAAGTGCGTCGAGCGCGGCGGCTGCGCCGCCGAAGCGGTTCATCAGGCTGCGGAAGGTGCGCGGGCCGACGCTTTCGCTGCGGATCAGCCGGAGCCAGTCGAGGCGCTGGCGATCGCTGAGGACGATGCCGGCCATGTGGTTCAGCCCTTCTGGCCGATCTTGCCCTCGCTGCCCTTCAGCAGCCGGGCGATGTTCCCGCGATGCGTGAGCCAGAGCAGGACGGTGAGCGCGGCCATCAGCAGCGCCGCCCTCGGATCGCCGACCCAGAACCAGAGCAGCAGCGGCGTCAGCAGGCTCGCCAGCAGCGCCGAGAGCGAGGAATAGCGGCTGAGATAGGCGACGCCGAGCCAGAGGGCGGCGAAGACGATCGCGATCGAGAACTTCAGGCCGATCAGCACGCCGAGATAGGTCGCGACGCCCTTGCCGCCCCTGAAGCCGAGCCAGACTGGAAACAAGTGCCCGACGAAGGCCCCAAGCCCCGCCAGCAACGCCGCCTCCCGCCCGCCGAGCAGGAAGGCCCCGACCAGGACCGCGGCGGTGCCCTTGAGCATGTCGCCGGCCAGCGTCGCCGCCGCGAGCGTCTTGTTGCCGGTGCGCAGCACGTTGGTCGCGCCGATATTGCCGGAGCCGATGCTGCGCAGGTCCGGCCCGCCGGTCAGGCGCGTCAGCACGACGCCAAAGGGAATCGAGCCGAGCAGATAGCCGATCGACAGGGCCGCCAGGATCGCGGGCCATGACAGGCCCAGAGTCGTCAATTCCGGCATGCCGCCCCTCGTGCCCAACCCACCCGTGAAGCGAGCCTAGCCGTCTTGCGCATCATAGACCACCCGGCCCGCGACCAGCGTCATCCGGACCAGTCCCGCGAGGCGCGCCTCGTCGAAAGGCGAGTTCTTGGCGCGCGATTTCAGCTTGCGCTTGTCGACGACATGGGGCGCGTCGGGATCGAGCAGCATCAGGTCCGCCGGCGCGCCGATGGCGAGCCGCCCGCAGGACAGGCCGATCAGTCCGGCCGGACGCGTCGACAGCGCAGCCAGCAGCACAGGCAGCCCGATCTGATCGGCATGGACCATGCGCAAGGCCGCCGGCAGCAAAGTTTCGATGCCGAGCGCGCCGTCGGCGGCCTCGGCGAAGGGCTGGCGCTTGGTCTCGACATCCTGCGGATCGTGGTCGGAGACGACGACGTCGATGACGCCTTCGGCCAGCGCGGCGATCATGGCGAGGCGTTCGTCCTCGTGACGCAAGGGCGGCGAAACCTTGCAGAAGGTCCGGTATTCGCCGACATCGTTCTCGTTCAGGGTCAGGTTGTTGATCGAGACGCCGCAGGTGATGCGGACCCCGTCGGCCTTGGCGCGGCGCACCAGGTCGGCCGACTCCGCGCAGGAGATCATCGCGGCGTGGTAACGCGCGCCGGTCGCCCGCGCGAGGCGGATGTCGCGCTCCAGCATCACCGTCTCGGCTTCCCGCGGAATGCCCGGCAGGCCCTTGCGGCTGGCGAACTCGCCCTCGTTCATCACGCCGGATCCGCGCAGCTCCGGGTCCTCGACATGGTTCATCAGCAGCGCGTCGAAATCGCGCGCATAAATCATGGCGCGACGCATGAGTTGCGGATTGCGCACCGCCTTCGCGCCGTCCCCGAAGGCGACGGCGCCGGCCTCAAGCAAGAGCCCGAACTCGGTGATCTCCTTGCCCAGAATGCCCTTGGTCAGGGCGGCGCAGGGCAGGACGTTGACGACCGCCTTGTCGCGGGCGCGGCGCTTGATGAAGTCGATGATCGCGGGGTCGTCGATCGGCGGGTCGGTATCGGGCCGGCACACGACGGTGGTGACGCCGCCGGCCGCCGCCGCCTGCGAGCCGCTGCCGAGCGTCTCGCGGAATTCCGCGCCCGGCTCGCCGAGGAAGGCGCGCAGATCGACGAGGCCGGGCGCCAGGACGAGATCGCGTCCGTCGATGAGGCGCACGCCCTCGCCCGGCGTCGGCGCGGCGCCCCAGACGATGTCGGCGATCGCCTCCTCGCGGATCAGGACGGAACCGCGCCCGTCGCGCCCGCTGGCCGGATCGACGAGCCGTGCGTCGAGGATCGCGAGGTCGATGAGGTCAGCCATGCCCGTTCCCGCCCGCGCCGTCACGGCCCTGCTTCTGCGTGAAGACATGCGTCCAGAACGCAACCAGCGCCCAGAACACCATGCAGAGCAGCGCTCCGGCGACGACGATGAACCAGGTCCAGCCGGCGCGCGGATCGGCAAGGAGGAAGCCCGCCGCGACCACCAGATACACCGCCACGAAGACGAAGCGCGCCCGTCGCATCAGCCCGAGAAGCACGGCGATGACGGTGTCCACCGCGCTCACCCATTGGGCAAGTGCTGCGCGAGCGCATCGAGCACGGCCATGCGGACGGCGACGCCCATCTCCACCTGCTCGCGGATCAGCGACTGGGCGCTGTCGGCGACGTCCGAGGATATCTCGACGCCGCGGTTCATCGGCCCGGGATGCATCACCAGCGCGTCCCGCGCCGCGAGGTCGAGCTTGGCGCGATCGAGGCCGTAATAGCGGAAATACTCCTTCGATGACGGCACGAAGGCGCCATGCATCCGCTCGAGCTGGAGACGCAGCATCATCACGATGTCGGCGCCTTCCAGACCCTTCTTCATGTCGGTGAAGACGTCGACGCCCATGCGCCCGATGCCGGCCGGCAGCAGCGTGGACGGGGCGATCAGCCGGACCTTCGCGCCGAGCGCGTTGAGCAGGATGATGTTGGAACGCGCGACGCGCGAATGCAGGATGTCGCCGCAGATCGCGACCGTCAGCCCCATGATCGCACCCTTGTTGCGGCGGATCGTCAGCGCGTCGAGCAGCGCCTGGGTCGGGTGTTCATGCGCGCCGTCGCCGGCATTGACCACCGAGCAGCCGACTTTTCGCGCCAGCAGATTGACCGCGCCGGCGGCGTGATGGCGCACCACGAGGATGTCGGGACGCATCGCATAGAGCGTGGCCGCCGTGTCGATCAGCGTCTCGCCCTTCTTTACGGACGAGGAGGCGACCGACATGTTCATGACGTCGGCGCCGAGCCGCTTGCCGGCGAGCTCGAAGGAAGCCTGGGTGCGCGTCGAGGGCTCGAAGAACAGGTTGATCTGGGTGCGCCCGCGCAGCGTCGCGGTCTTCTTCTCGACCTGTCGCGAAAGCGCGACATAGGCGTCCGCCCGGTCGAGCAGCGCCTCGATATCCAGATGGGACAACCCCTCGATGCCGAGGAGGTGGCGGTGCGGATAATGCGGGGCCGGCGCTGTCATTTGAAGACGGGTGTGTAGGCGTGAGTTGCGGCGCGCGCAAGGCCAAGTCAGTCGCCTTTCGGTTTCGCAATGACGGCAGCAGCGAGCGGAATACAGCGGAGCGGTGTTCGGAATCGCCATGGCGCGCCACAGCCTGAAGAAAGCGCTCGTCGACTGTGACGAGCGGACATGCCTCGGTCAGGGCGAGCGCCAGATAGAAGCAGTCGTAAGCCGGATGCCGGAGCTTGGTCGCAATACTGACTGCATCAGTGCACAAGGGCTCCATCGGCTTGAACGATACGTTGGCGCGCGATGGAACTTCGGCGGCTTCATCGACCAGATCCAGATCGAATTCGCCAGCGCGGATCTTGGTGCGCAACACCTTCGCGCATTCAGCAACGAGAAGTTCTGGCGCGATCAGACGGTTGCTCGTCGCGAGGTCCATAGCCTGCGGCGTTTCCGGTTCATTGATCAGCCATTTCATCGCCACGCTGGCATCGACGACAAAACGCCTCAACGCGCTTCCTCGCGCGACATGCGCAACAAAACCTCCGAAGGAGTATGCTTTCGATCAGCGGTTTTGGCTCGAAGCTCGGCGGCCATTTCTTCAAAGGATGTCGTCGGCTCGGGCGTCAGCACCTCGGCGAGGATCGCCCGATGCTCCGCTTCCATGGAACGGTTGTTGGCCGCGGCGCGACGCTTCAGGCGTCTGACTATCTCTTCGTCCAGTTTGCGGACGTGAAGGCCGGTGACCATCCCGCTTCTCCCTCGCAAGAAGCGCTAGCAGTGCTAGCACGAGCCTTGCCGCCCGTCGACATCGGCGCAACAGCCGGCGCCGTTTGACATCCCGGCGCGCTCTCCCCACTTTCGCCGCCGCGCCCTTCCCGTTATCACCTGCCTCCGCGTCGGGCCGTTTCGGCCGGCACAACTCGTGCCTGCGCAGATTTCGCCATTTTGAGATTGATCAGCCCCATGAAGCTCCTCGTCGTCGAGTCGCCGGCCAAGGCCAAGACGATCAACAAATATCTCGGCTCCGATTACGAGGTCATCGCCTCGTTCGGGCATATCCGCGACCTGCCGGCCAAGGACGGCTCGGTCGAGCCCGAGCACGACTTCGCGATGAAGTGGGAGATCGAGGGGCGCGGCGCCAAGCAGGTCGCCGAGATCGCGCGCGCCGTGAAGGGCGCCGACAAGCTGATCCTGGCGACCGACCCGGACCGCGAGGGCGAGGCGATCTCCTGGCATGTGCTGGAGGCGCTGAACGCCAGGCGCGCGCTGAAGGGCATTCCGGTCGAGCGCGTCACCTTCAACGCCGTCACCAGGGACGCGGTGCAGACGGCGCTGGCCAATCCGCGCCAGGTCGACCAGGCGCTGGTCGACGCCTATCTGGCGCGCCGGGCGCTCGATTATCTCGTCGGCTTCACGCTCTCGCCGGTGCTCTGGCGCAAGCTGCCCGGGGCGCGCTCGGCCGGGCGCGTCCAGTCGGTGGCGCTGCGCATCGTCTGCGACCGCGAGCGCGAGATCGAGGCCTTTCGCGCCCGCGAATACTGGTCGCTGGTCGCGACGCTGGCGACGAAGGCCGGCGGCGTCTTCGAGGCGCGGCTGACCGGCGCCGACGGCAGGAAGATCGCCCGGCTCGATATCGGCGCCGGCGAGCAGGCGCATGCCTTCAAGGCCGCGCTTGACACCGCCGCATTCTCGGTAGCGGAGGTCGAGGCCAGGCCGGTCAAGCGCCACCCCTACCCGCCCTTCCAGACCTCGACGCTGCAGCAGGAGGCCTCGCGCAAGCTCGGCCTCGCGCCTGCCCGCGCCATGCAGCTGGCGCAGCGGCTCTACGAGGGCGTCGACATCGGCGGCGAGACGGTCGGCCTGATCACCTATATGCGGACCGACGGCGTCGACATGGACGGCTCCGCCATCGCCGCCGCCCGCCGCGTCATCGGCCGGGAGTTCGGCGAAGCCTATGTGCCCGGCGTCCCGCGCAAATATACGGTCAAGGCCAAGAACGCCCAGGAGGCGCACGAGGCGATCCGCCCGACCGATCTCGGCCGGCTGCCCGCCATGGTCGCGCGCCATCTCGAACCCGACCAGGCCAGGCTCTACGAGCTGATCTGGAAGCGCACCATCGCGAGCCAGATGGAATCGGCCTCGCTGGAACGCACCACGGTCGACATCGCCGCGACCGTGGCGGGTCGAAACCTCGAACTGCGCGCAACCGGGCAGGTCACCCTCTTCGACGGATTCCTGACGCTCTACCAGGAAAGCCGCGACGACGAAGAGGACGAGGACAGCAAGAAGCTGCCTGCGATGAAGGCCGGCGACGCGCTGGAGAAGCGCGCGGTCGCGGCCGACCAGCACTTCACCGAGCCGCCGCCGCGCTATTCGGAAGCGAGCCTCGTCAAGCGCATGGAGGAGCTCGGCATCGGCCGGCCCTCGACCTATGCCGCGACGCTCTCGACCCTGCGCGACCGCGAATACGTCCGCATCGAGAAGAAGCGCCTCGTCCCCGAGGACAAGGGCATGCTGGTGACGGCGTTCCTGGAGAGCTTCTTCAAACGCTATGTCGAGTTCGACTTCACCGCAAATCTCGAGGAGAAGCTCGACCGCGTCTCCAATGCCGAGATCGACTGGAAGGCGCTGCTGCGCGAGTTCTGGGATGAGTTCGCCAGGTCGATCGGCGACACCAAGGAATTGCGCGTCACCGAGGTGCTGGAGGCGCTGAACGGCGTGCTCGGCGCGCATGTGTTCCCGGCGCGCGAGGACGGCGGCGACCCGCGCGCCTGCCAGGTCTGCGGCGCCGGCACGCTCTCGCTCAAGCTCGGCAAGTTCGGCGCCTTCGTCGGCTGCTCGAACTATCCCGAATGCCGCTATACGCGGCCCCTCACCGTCTCGGCTGCCGATGGCGAGGCGACGGCCGAGGGCGGTCAGGGCGCTCCGGGCGTGCGCGTCCTCGGCAAGGACCCTGCGAGCGGCCAGGACGTGACGATCCGCGACGGCCGCTTCGGTCCTTACGTCCAGCTCGGCGAGGGCGAGAAGCCCAAGCGCTCCAGCCTGCCCAAGGGCATGAGCGCCGGCAGCGTCGACCTCGACAAGGCGCTACTGCTGCTCTCGCTGCCCAAGGAGGTCGCCAGGCATCCCGAGAGCGGCGAGCCGATCCTCGCCGGCATCGGCCGCTACGGTCCTTACGTCCAGCATGGCAGGACCTACGCCAACATCGACAAGGACGACGACATCCTGCAGATCGGCGGCAACCGCGCCATCGACCTGATCGTCGCCAAGGAGAACGGCGGCGGCGGCAGCCGCTTCGGCCGCGGATCGACGGCGCCCGGCCGCGATCTCGGCGAGCACCCGTCCGGCGGCAAGCTCGTGGTCCGCGCCGGCAAATACGGGCCTTACGTCAACTGGGGCAAGGTCAACGCGACCCTGCCCAAGACGCTGACGCAGGAGGCGATCACGCTCGAACAGGCGGTCGCACTCGTCAACGCCAAGGCGGAATCGAGCGGGATCAAGGCTCCGGCCAAGGCGAAGGCCAAGGCTCCGGCCAAGGCGAAGGCCGCCTCGAAGCCGAAGGCCGCGGCCAAGGCGGCGGGCAAGCCCAAGGTCGCGGCAAGGAAGGCCGCCGCCGGGAGCTGACTCCGGCGACGGCCGTTCGATGCCGGCTAAAGCGGCTTGAGTCCGGCCTCGATCGCGGCCCGCCTGCCCTCCAGGAACGGCGGCAGGGCCAGCTTCTCGCCCATCGTCTCGGCCGGCTCGTCGGCGGAGAAGCCCGGCCCGTCGGTCGCGATCTCGATCAGGATGCCATTCGGCTCGCGCAGATAGAGCGAGCGGAAATAGAAGCGGTCGACCTTGCCGCTGTTGGGATAGCCGGCCGCTTTCAGCCGCTCCGCCCAGGCGTCGTAGTCGGCGAAGGTCGGCGTGCGCAGCGCCAGGTGATGCACCCCGCCCGCCCCTTCGCGCGCCTGCGGCAATCCGGGCTCGACCGCGACATGGAGTTCGGCCGCCGGGCCGCCCTCGCCGATCCTGAACACATGAATCTCGCCGGTGGCATGAGCTTCGTCGCGATAGCGACCGACGCGCTCCAGTCCAAGCAGTTGCGTCAGCACGACCTCCGTCCGCTCCAGCGCCGGCGCCGAGATGGTCACCGGCCCGAGCCCGTGGATCTGGTGCTCGGCGGGAACCCCGCTCTTCTCCCATACGGTGAAAGGGATCGCGCCGCCGTCGGCCAGCAGCGTCAGGCGCTGGCCTTCCGGATCCTCGACGTCGAGCGCCATCCGGCCGTTGACCTCGCGGATCGCGGAGGGTCTTGCGCCCGCGGCGAGCAGGCGCGCGCGCCACCACCCAAGCGAGGCCTCGTTCGCGACGCGCAGCGATGTGCGGGTGATGGCGTTCGTGCCGCGCCGCGCCGGCTGGGCCGGCCAGTCGAAGAAGGTCAGGTCCGTGCCGGGCGAGCCGGCGCCGTCGGCATAGAACAGGTGATAGGCCGACACGTCGTCCTGGTTGACCGTCTTCTTGACCATGCGCATGCCGAGAACCTGCGTGTAGAAGCGGTGGTTCCCGGCTGCATTGGCGGTGATGGCGGTGACGTGGTGGATGCCGGTCAGGGTCATTTTCTGGGCTTTCGATCGCAAGCGGTGGCCTATGGTCCGCTTTCAAAGCCTCAGATAGAGAGCCCGCGCCGCCATGACAGCCCTGCCTCGCCAACCGGACCCTTGCAATTCTGCAATGATCCGGTCGACGAGACGCATCTGGCCATTCGCCGGATCAGGGCTTGGGCGTGGATGTCGCCGGCGGAGCCGAGACGTCCGGCGCGGTCGCCTTGTCGGCCGGCGTCGCCGGCGTGGTGCAGTCTTGCGGCTTGGCCTTGCAGTCATAGACCATGGTCGGCGCGGCCGACGGCCCGGATTGCCCGGCCGAGGGCAGGATCATGTTCTGCCCTTTGTCGATCTGGGCGGGATCGGTCGTCGTCGGGCCAAGCCCGGTGTTCGACTGCGGCGCGGCGGCAGGCGGCGATTGCGGCGGGGTCGGCGTCGCCTGCGCCAGCGCGCCGGTCGCGGCCAGCGACAGAAGGGTCGCCGCGAGGGGCGCGCGCAGCAGGCTGGAGGCGGTCGCGAGGCTCGTCATCGTTGAAACCTTTCGGCGGTGCGTCCCGGCGGACGGCGCGCATGAGAACTGACAGCAATGAGAACAGGCCGCGGGCCCGGTTGTTCCGCCTTCAGCCGCGCCCCGTCGCGAGGAAGCGATGGCTCGTCCCTTCGAGAACCAGGCAGGTCAGCACGCCTGAGGCGAAGGCGCGCGTGTCGATGCCGATGCGGTTGGCGCGGATTTCGGGCGCATCGGCCGGGGTGTGGCCATGCACGACGACGCAGCCGTGATCGGCATCGCTGTCGAGGAAGTCGCGGCGGATCCAGATCAGGTCCCGCTCCGCCTGCTCCGCCAGCGGGACGCCCGGCCTGATGCCGGCATGGACGAAGAGATAGTCGCCGCAGGACCAGTGCAGCCTCGTCCCGGCCAGGAAGGCGGCGTGCTCGGGCGGGAGCACGTCGAGCGCAAGGCGGCTCAAGGACAGCCTGTCCGTCTCCAGGGTCGGATCGTCGACGTCGGACAGATCGAGCCCATAGGACAACAGCGTCGCGCGGCCGCCGAACCGGCACCAGTCCGCGAAGGTCGCCGGCATATCGGGCGCGTCGAGCATGTAGGCCTCGTGATTGCCGCGCAGTGTCACGAGTTCGCATTCGCCGGCGCGTGCGATCAGGTGAGCGATGACGCCGCGCGAGTCGGGGCCGCGATCGACGTAGTCGCCGAGCATGACCTGGATGACGCGGCGATCGCCGGCGGAGGCCGCATCCGCGGCGATCATCGCCTCGAGTTCGCGCAGGAGATCGAGCCGGCCATGGACGTCGCCGACGGCATAGATGCGAATGCCGTCGGGAATGACGGGCCTGCGGCCGGCGAGCGGCGGCAAGGCGGAAGCGGTATCCATCGGGCGCTTGTGACGCGTCGCCCGGCCCCGCGCAAGCCGCGCCGCTGCGCGCCGTTCATGACGCCGCGGCGTGGCGGCTCGGCTTGGCCTTGAGCCTGAGTTCTTCCACATCCTGCCGTTCGCGCGGCATATTGCGCATGAGCTGGTCCTGGCCCGGCGCATACTGCACCGGCTGGGCGACATCGACGCCATACCAGGCGGCGGCGCGCAGCACGAAGGACGGGTCGGCGAGATGCGGGCGCCCGAGCGCGACGAGATCGGCCCGGCCCGAGGCGACGATGGTGTTGACCTGGTCGGCCGAGGTGATGTTGCCGACGCACATCGTCGCGACCCTCGCCTCGTTGCGGATCTGGTCGGAAAACGGCGTCTGGAACATGCGGCCATAGACCGGGCGGCTGTCGTTGACGGTCTGGCCGGTCGAGACGTCGATCAGGTCGCAGCCCTCCTCCGCGAAGGCGCGGGAGATCGCGACCATGTCGTCGGGCGTCACGCCGCCGGCCTTCCAGTCGGTCGCCGAGATGCGCACCGACATCGGCTTTTCGCGCGGCCAGGTTTCGCGGAGCGCACGGAAGATTTCGAGCGGATAGCGCAGGCGGTTCTCGACGCTGCCGCCATGGTCGTCGCTGCGCCGGTTCGTCAGCGGCGAGAGGAAGCTCGCCAGGAGATAGCCATGGGCGCAGTGCAGTTCGAGCATGTCGAAGCCGGCGCGCTCGCCGCGCCGCGCCGCCTCGACGAACTGCGCCTTGACCCGCTCCATGTCGGCGCGGTCCATCTCGCGCGGAATCTGGCTCTCCGGATAGTAGGGCAGCGGCGAGGCCGAGAGAATCGGCCAGGCGTCTTGCTCCAGCGGCCGATCCATGCCGTCCCACATGAGCCTGGTCGCGCCCTTGCGACCGGCATGGCCGAGCTGGAGGCAGAATTTCGCCGCCGAATGGGCGTGGACGAAATCGACGATGCGGCTCCAGGCCGCCTCCTGCGCGTCGTCATAGAGCCCGGCGCAGCCCGGCGTGATGCGGGCGTCGGCCGAAACACAGGTCATCTCGGTGACGATCAGGCCCGGGCCGCCGATGGCGCGCGAACCGTAATGCATCAGGTGCCAGTCGCCCGGCAGGCCTTGTTGCGCCGAATACTGGCACATCGGCGACAGCACCATGCGGTTCTCGACCCGCATCGCGCGCAGGCGTAACGGCTGGAAGGCCGGCGGCACGGGCGAGCCGTCCTTGCGCCGCCGCGCCTCGGAGCCGAGTTCGTCGGCGACGAGCCGGTCGATCGCGGCGACGAAGGCAGGGGCGCGCAGAGCGAGATTGTCGTAGGTGATGGCCTTGGAGCGGGTCATCAGTCCGAAGGCGAAGCGCAGCGGATCGAAGTCCCAGAAGCGGCGCAGCTGCTCGAACCAGACCAGCGAGACGTCGGCCGCGTGCTGCGTCTTCTCGACCTCCTCGCGCCGGGTGCGCTCGAACAGCGCCAGCCCCTCCGCGACGTCGAGCTTCGCCTTGCCCATCGCCGCGTGCAGCGCGATCGCGTCCTCCATGGCGAGCTTGGTGCCGGAGCCGATCGAGAAATGCGCCGTCGCCTTGGCGTCGCCGATCAGCACGACGTTGTCGACGACCCAGTTCCCGCAGCGGATCATCGGAAAATTGCGCCAGAGCGAGCGGTTGGTGAAGAGCCGGTGGCCCTGCAGCTCGTCGGCGAAGATGCCCTCCAGGAACGCGGCGGACTCGGCCTCCGTCGTCGCGCCCAGGCCGGCGCGCGCGAAGGTCTCGGGATCGGTCTCCAGCACCCAGGTCGAGCGCCCGGCCTCGTACTGGTAGCAATGGGCGATGAAGAGACCGAACTCGGTCTCCTTGAAGAAGAAGGTGAAGGCCGCGAACGGCCGGGTCGAGCCCATCCAGGTGAAATGGTTCGGCCTGAGATCGGTCCGCGGCTCGAAGCGCTCGCGCCAGCCCTCGCGGATGCGGCTGTTGATGCCGTCGGCGGCGACGACGAGGTCGTAATCGGCCTTCAGAGTCTCGACGTCCGGCGCCTCCTCGCTGAAGCGCAAGGCGACGCCGAGTTCGCGGGCGCGGGCCTGCACGAGCAGCAGCAGCGAGCGGCGCGAGCAGCCGCAGAAGCCGTTGCCGGAGACGCGATGGACGCTGTCCTTGAAATGGACCTCGACATCGTCCCAATATGCGAAATTGTCGCGGATCGCGGCATAGCTCGCCGCGTCGGCCGCCTTGAAGGTGTCGAGCGTCTGGTCGGAGAAGACGACGCCGAAGCCGAAGGTGTCGTCGGCCTGGTTGCGCTCGAACACCGTGACGTCGAGCATCGGCCAGTCACGCTTCATCAGGAGCGCGAAATAGAGCCCGGCGGGCCCGCCGCCGACCACCGCGATGCGCATCTGGAAGCTCCTGTCCGAACCGTCGAGAAATTATTTTAGGTCTGAAATAATTTTATCTCAAGTGGCATGCGCCCGGCTCCCGTTGGCTCACATGGCGAAGCGCCGAATGCGGATTTTGCCCTCTCATCCGCGATTTTGGTGATGTTTTTCCATGGTCTCCCCGCCGCGCAAGCACACTTGCCAAATGCTTTAGACCTAAAATATATTGGCTTCATCGGGAGGCGATGCGGGATGGTCCTGGCCGGGCGGCATGCGGTGGTGACGGGCGGCGGACGCGGCATCGGGCGCGCTGTCGCGGTCGCGCTGCGGGCCGCCGGCGCGCGCGTCAGCATCGTCGGGCGCGACGACGCCGTGCTGGCGGATGCCGTCGCCGCCGGCGCCGCCGACGGCTTTGCGCCTTGCGACGTGCGCGACGAGGCCGCCATGGCGGCCTGCCTCGACAGGCTCGCCGCTGAAAAACCCTTCGACATCGTCGTCGCCAATGCCGGCGCGGTCGAGACCGGGCCGTTCCAGCGCAGCGACGCCGAGCGCTTCCGGCGCATGCATGAGATCAACCTGATCGGCACGATCAACGCCTTCCGCCCGGCTTTGCCCGGGATGGTCGCGCGCGGCCATGGCCGGCTGATCGCCATCGCCTCGACGGCGGGCCATCGCGGCTACCCCTACGTCTCGGCCTATGTCGCGGCCAAGCACGCGGTCGTCGGGCTCGTGCGCTCGCTGGCGCTGGAGACGGCGCGCTCGGGCGTCACCGTCAACGCCGTCTGCCCCGGCTATACCGAGACCGGCATGGTCTCCGACAGCGTCGACGCCATCACGGCCAAGACCGGCATCTCGCGCGAGCAGGCGCTCACCGAACTGGTCAAGGCCAACCCGCAGGGGAGGCTGATTTCGCCGGACGAGATCGCGCAGGCCGTGCTGCATCTCTGCGGCCCCAACAGCGGCTCGGTCACGGGGCAATCGCTCCTGATCAATGGCGGGGAGTTCTGAAGCCATGGTCGATGCAACCCCGGCCGTCCTTGCGAGCATGGCGAAGCAATCCAGAGGGTTGCGCGAGACCTCCGGATTGCTCCGCTGCGCTAGCGATGACGCGCAAGGCCGACGGAAGGCGCGATAGTCCCATGGAAGACTCCTCGCCTGCGCTGGTGCTCGACCGCGAGACCAAGGCCAGCGAACGCCCCGGCGACCACAAGGACGAGCTCAGGCTCTGGCTCCGGCTGCTGACCTGCTCGACGCTGATCGAAACCGATATCCGCAACCGTTTGCGCGAGGAGTTCAGGACGACGCTGCCGCGCTTCGACCTGATGGCGCAGCTCGAGAAATCGACCACCGGCATGACGGTCGGCGAGGTCTCGCAGCGCCTGATGGTTTCCAACGGCAACGTCACGGCCGTGGTCGCCGGGCTGCTCGCCGACGGGCTGGTCGACAAGCGCGCCGCGACGCAGGACCGGCGCGTGCAGGTTCTGACGCTGACGGCGCAAGGGCGGCGCGCCTTCAGGGCGATGGCCGAGCGCCATGAGGGCTGGATCGCCGAACTGTTCGCCGGCCTGAGCGGAGTCGACACCGTCCAGCTCTTCCGCCTGCTCGGCCAGACCAAGATCTCGCTGCACAAGGCGATCGCGCAGCGGGCCGACGACGCCAGCCGTGGAGAGACGCCGTGAGCCTTTCCGTCCAGTCGATCGCCAACGCCACCGCGCTTCCCCTGGCCGGCTTCACGCCGGCGCATTTCCAGCTTTCGGTCAGCGGCAAGGTCGCGACCGTGACGCTGAACCGGCCCGAGAAGAAGAATCCGCTGACCTTCGAAAGCTACCGGGAACTCACGGATTTCTTCCTCGCCGCGCAGAAGGAGGAAGCCGTCAAGGCGATCGTCATCACCGGCGCCGGCGGCAATTTCTCGTCGGGCGGCGACGTCTTCGAGATCATCGGGCCGCTGGTCGCGATGGACACCGGGGATCTCCTGAAATTCACCCGCATGACCGGCGAACTGGTCAAGGCGATCCGCGCCTGCCCGCAGCCGGTGATCGCGGCGATCGACGGCATCTGCGCCGGCGCCGGCGCGATCATGGCGATGGCCTCGGATCTCAGGTTCGGCACGGCGGGGACGAAGATCGCCTTCCTGTTCAACCGCGTCGGGCTCGCCGGCTGCGACATGGGGGCCTGCGCGATGCTGCCGCGCATCGTCGGCCAGGGCCGCGCGGCCGAGTTGCTCTACACCGGCCGCATCCTCAAGGGCGAGGAGGCCGAGCGCTGGGGCTTTTTGAACCGGCTCTGCGCGCCCGAGGCCGTTCTGACGGAGGCGCAGGCGCTCGCGGCGGAACTCGCAGACGGACCGACCTTCGCCAACGCCATGACCAAGCGCATGCTCGAGATGGAGTGGGCGATGTCGGTCGAGAGCGCGATCGAGGCCGAGGCCGTGGCGCAGGCGCTGTGCATGCGGACCGAGGATTTCGCCCGCGCCTACCATGCCTTCGCCGACAAGCGTAAGCCGGTCTTCGAGGGCAACTGAGATGGCTGGCTCTGCTGCCCTCGGCATCGGCATTCTCGGCGATACGCTCGCCTGGCCCTTCTTCGAGGAGCGCCACCGCGCCTTCGCCGCCGAGCTGACCACCTGGGCCGATTCCTATCTGCCCGACCTGCCCCATACGGAAGTCGACGCCGCCTGCCGCGCCCGCGTCGCGGCGCTGGGCCAGGCCGGCTTCCTCAAAGCAGTCGTGCCGGAGGCCTATGGCGGCTCGGGCAAGACGCTCGACGTGCGCACGCTCTGCCTCGCCCGCGATATCCTCAGCAGCCGCGACGGGCTCGCCGATTTCGCCTTCGCCATGCAGGGGCTCGGCACCGGCTCGATCACGATCGCCGGCTCGGAGGAGATGAAGGCGCGCATCCTGCCGGGCGTCCGCGCCGGCACGCGGATCGCCGCCTTCGCGCTGTCGGAGAAGGAAGCGGGCTCCGACGTCGCGGCGATGGCGACGACGGCCGTGCCCGACGGCAACGACCATGTCCGCATCGACGGCGAGAAGAGCTGGATCTCGAATGGCGGCATCGCCGATCACTACGTCGTCTTCGCCCGCTCGGGCGAGGCGTCCGGCGCGCGCGGGCTGTCGGCCTATCTGGTCGAGGCCGACAATCCGGGCCTGAGCGTCACCGAGCGCATCGACGTGATCGCGCCGCACCCGCTCGCGACCCTGCGCTTCGAGGCCTGCCGCATTCCGGCGGAAAACCGCATCGGCGCTCCCGGCGACGGCTTCAGGGTCGCGATGGCGACGCTCGACATCTTTCGCTCGACGGTCGGCGCGGCGGCGCTCGGCTTCGCGCGGCGGGCGCTGTTCGAGACGGTCTCGCATGCGAACGGACGCAAGCTGTTCGGCGGCACGCTCGGCGATCTGCAGCTTTCCCAAGCCGCCATCGCCGACAGCGCCTGCGAGGTCGATGCGGCGGCGCTCTTGGTCTACCGGGCCGCCTGGACCAAGGACAAGGGCGCGGCGCGCGTCACCCGCGAGGCGGCGCTGGCCAAACTCGCCGCGACGGAGAACGCCCAGAAGGTCATCGACCGCGCCGTCCAGATCTTCGGCGGCCTCGGCGTGACCAAGGGCGTCAAGGTGGAGGAACTGTACCGGGAAATCAGGGCGCTGCGCATCTACGAGGGCGCGAGCGAGGTCCAGAAGGTCGTGATCGCGCGCGACCTGCTGAAGGCCGGGAGCGAGCGGGCCGGGAGGTGACGATGACCGCTTTTCTGCGCTCCGGCCATGCGGACGGATTTTCCCGCGAAAGCCTGCCCCCGGTCGAGAGCTGGCCGGCGCTCGATCTCGCGGCGGCGGGGCTCGCCTATCCCGAGCGCCTCAACGTCGTCACCGAACTGCTCGACAGCCATGTCGCGGAGGGTCGCGGCGGGCGGACCGCGATCATCTCCGGCGAGTTGCGCTGGAGCTATGCCGATCTGGCGGAGCGGGTTAACCGCATCGCCAATGTGCTGACCCGCGATCTCGGCATGGTCTCGGGCAACCGCGTGCTGCTGCGCGCCGCCAACACGCCGATGATGGTCGCGGCCTATCTCGCCGTGCTCAAGACCGGGGGCGTCGCGGTCGCGACCATGCCGATGCTGCGCGCCGGCGAACTGGCCTATCCGATCCGGAAAGCGAGGATCGCGCTGGCGCTCTGCGACGAGGCGCTGGCAGCCGATCTCGAAGCGGCGCGGGCACAGGCTCCGGAGCTTGCCCGCATCGTCATTTGGGGCGGCGATGCCGAAGACGGTCTCGACGCGCTGATGCGTCGGCCCGGCTACGAGCACTTCGACGCCGCCGACACCGCGTCCGACGACGTCTGCCTGATCGGCTTCACCTCCGGCACCACCGGCGAGCCGAAGGGCACGATGCATTTCCAGCGCGACCTGCTGGCGATCTGCGACTGCTATGGCGCGCGCGTGCTGAAGGCCTCGCCCGACGACCGCTTCATCGGCTCGCCGCCGCTCGCCTTCACCTTCGGCCTCGGCGGCCTCGTGCTGTTTCCGATGCGGATCGGGGCGGCGATGGTCCTGCCCGACAGGACCGCCCCGCCGGACCTGATCGCGGCGATCGAGCAATCGCGCGCCACGGTCTGCTTCACCGCGCCGACCGCCTATCGGGCCATGCTCGACCGGCTCGACGGACGCGACATCTCCTCGCTGCGCATCTGCGTCTCGGCCGGTGAGGCGCTGCCGAAGCCGACCTTCGACGCCTGGCGGGCGAAGACCGGGCTGCCGCTGATGGACGGCATCGGCGCGACCGAGATGCTGCACATCTTCATCGCCGCCCCGCGCGAGGCGATCCGCCCAGGCGCGACCGGCCTGCCGGTGCCGGGCTACGAGGCGAAGATCGTCGACGAGGACGGACGCGACGTGCCCGACGGCACGCCCGGCCGGCTCGCCGTGCGCGGCCCGACCGGCTGCCGCTATCTCGCCGATCCGCGGCAGGGCAAATACGTCACCGAGGGCTGGAACGTCACCGGCGACACCTATCTGCGCGATGCGGACGGTTATTTCTGGTACCAGGCCCGCTCCGACGACATGATCATCTCCTCGGGCTACAACATCGCCGGTCCCGAGGTCGAGATCTGCCTTCTGACCCATCCGGCGGTGGCGGAATGCGGCGTCGTCGCGGCGCCCTGCCCCGAGCGCGGCAACATCGTGAAGGCCTACGTCGTGCTGCGCGATGGCCATCACGGCGACGCGGCGCTGGTGAAGGCGTTGCAGGATCACGTCAAGGCGGCTATCGCGCCCTACAAATATCCCCGCGCCATCGCGTTCGTCTCCGCCCTGCCGAAGACGCCGACCGGCAAGCTGCAGCGCTTCGCGCTGCGCCAGATGGCGCAAGGCGAGGCCTGAGATCCCAGTCGATACGGGCCGGAACGGCCAAACCGAGGCGACGCCATGTCGAACGACGCCAAATCCAACAAGGCGCTTGCCCGCGCGATCAATCCGGAAGGCTGGCCGGTCCCGCGCGGCTACGCCAACGGCATGGTCGCCGAAGGCCGCGTGCTGGTCACGGGCGGGCTCGTCGGCTGGGACGCGGCCGGCGTGTTCGCCGAGGGCTTCCTGCCGCAGCTTCGCCAGACGCTGTCCAACATAAGGGCGGTGGTCGAGGCCGGCGGCGGGCGGATCGAGGACATCGTCCGGCTGACCTGGTACGTCACCGACATCGACGCCTATCGCGCCAGCCTGAAGGAGATGGGCCCGGTCTACCGCGCCGTGATGGGCCGGCATTTCCCGGCCATGGCGGTGGTTCAGGTGGTGGCGCTGGTCGAGCGCGAGGCGCTGGTCGAGATCGAGGCGACGGCGGTCATCGCGGGCTGAACCTGCTGGTCTGACGCAAAGCCAGTCGGAAATCGTGTTTCCTGCTGTCTCCATTTTGCCGACGATACAAAACGCAACCAAATCGGCTTTGGCGTTTAAGGCTTCTACCCGCGCGCTCCCGCGACACTCCTCCCGCCGCCAGTCCGGCGGCGGCCATTGCGCCAGTTCAGGAGGGTAGATCCATGTCCAGCATCGGGAGCGTCGGCGGCTTTCGGCCGCCGCCGGGCAAGCCGCCGAGTTCCGAGAAACTCGACGGCAACAGCGACGGGGCCTTGAGCCTCGACGAGTTCAAGAGCGGCGCTCCCAGGGGCGCCGACAGCGCCAGAAGCGAGGCGCTGTTCAAGTCGATCGATGCCGATTCCAGCGGCGCGATCGGCAAGAACGAGCAGCAGGCCTTCCGGAAGGCGGCGCAGGACCGGGGCCCGCCGCCCTCGCGCATCGCGATGGAAGCCTCGCAGGCCTATGGCAGCGGCTCTCAGCTCGCCGGCCGGCTCCAGGCGACAAGCGGCAGCTACGCGCAGGCGGCCTGAGCCGCCGGCTGCGAACGCCACGAGCGCCGGCCGGCAGAAGCCGCCCCGGCGCCTCAGATTCCCGCGCCGTCCTGAAGCCGGTCGCGCGCCGGCGCGCGCCAGAGCCTGGCATGAAGCTGGCGGAAGATCGGCCGCAGCGCGATGTCGCCGAGCGCCAATGCGGCGGCGAGGCCAACCCGTCCGGTCAGCACGAGCGCGGCGCAGAACAGGCCGGCCGTGCTCGCCAGCCGCCAGCTCACGCCCTCGAGCCAGCGCCTGCGATCGGGCGTCCCGCGCCGGCCGACGAGGCGCAGCGCAAGGCGGCCGATCCGCGCCGGAACGTCTTCACCGGCCGGCAGGCCCTCCGGGGCGCGCTCATCAGGCTCGACGAAACCGAAGGCCACCGTCTCGTTGCTGATCCGGTCGATCAGGATGAAGCCGCCGAGTTCGCGGCTCCGCGCATAGGGCAAGGCGACCAGCGGCCGGTCGAGCCGCAGCGTCACGAGCCCGATGCCGTTCATGCGCAGGCTCTGGGCCGGCACGGGGCGAAAACCCTCGATGTCGATGCTGTGATGCAGGCTGTCGAGCGTCGCGTTTCCGCTTTGCGTCGCCAGTTTGACCAGGAACTGGCCGCCTTCGATCAGCGCGCGCTCGCCGGTCCAGAGCAGGCGCGCGCGCAGTTCGCGCGTCGCGACGATATCGCTGTCGGCCGAGACGATGACGTCTCCGCGCGAGATGTCGACCTCGTCCGCGAGCGTCAGCGTCACCGCCTGCCCGGCCACCGCCTGCCGCGCTTCGCCCGACGCACCGATCACCCGCGCGATCGTGCTGGCGCGGCCCGACGGCAGCACGGTGACGGCATCGCCGACGCGGGCGCGTCCGGCCGCCGGCGTGCCGGCATAGCCGCGAAAGTCGAGATCGGGCCGGTTGACCCATTGCACCGGCAGCACGAAGCCGGCCGCGTCGGCCTGCGCCTCGTCGACCGCGACCGTCTCCAGCAGCGGCAGCAGCGCCGGCCCGCCATGCCAGGGCGTCAGCGCCGAGCGGCGCAGCACGTTCTCGCCGTCGCGGGCCGAGACCGGCACGAAGGCGATCGAGGCGAAGCCGAGACCGGCGACGGCGGCGCGATAGTCGGAGGCGATGGCCTCGAACACCGCCTCGTCGTAGCCGACGAGATCCATCTTGTTGATCGCGACCACGACATGGCGCACGCCGACCAGCGAGACGATGAAGGAGTGCCGCCGCGTCTGCGGCAGCAGGCCCTTGCGCGCATCGATCAGGATGATGGCGAGGTCTGCGGTCGAGGCCCCGGTCGCCATGTTGCGGGTATACTGCTCGTGACCGGGCGTGTCGGCGACGATGAAGCTGCGCCTTTCGGTGGCGAAATAGCGGTAGGCGACGTCGATGGTGATTCCCTGCTCGCGCTCGGCCGAAAGCCCGTCGACCAGCAGCGCGAAATCGGGCCGCGCTCCTTGCGTGCCGAACTTGCGCGACTCCGCGTCGAGCGCGGTGAGCTGGTCGTCGAGCACGGCGCCGGCCTCGTAGAGCATGCGACCGATCAGGGTCGACTTGCCGTCGTCGACCGAGCCGCAGGTGATGAAGCGCAGCAGCGAGGGCCGGCCGAGCGAGCCGGACTGCGTGCTGTCATTGGCGGGGGCGGCGGCAGCCGGCTTGACGCGCCGGTCTTCGGCGAGCGCGCTCATGGGAGATAGGCCCGCATCAGAAATAGCCTTCCTGCTTCTTCTGCTCCATCGAGCCGGCGCCGTCATGGTCGATGACGCGGCCCTGCCGCTCCGACGAGCGCGAGGCCCTCATCTCGGCGATGATGTCGGTGAGGTTCGTCGCGTCGCTCTCGACCGCGCCGGTCAGCGGATAGCAGCCGAGCGTGCGGAAGCGGACCATGCGGGTCTCGGCGACCTCGCCGGGCAGAAGCGCCATGCGCTCGTCGTCGCGCATGATCCAGGCCTCGCCCCGCCTGACGACCGGGCGCGGGGCGGCGAAGTAGAGCGGCACGACGGGAATGTTCTCCAGCGCGATGTAGTCCCAGACGTCGCGCTCGGTCCAGTTCGAGAGCGGAAACACGCGAAAGCTCTCGCCCTTGTGCTTGCGGGTGTTGAACAATTGCCAGGGCTCGGGGCGCTGGTTCTTGGGGTCCCAGCGATGCTCCGTCGAACGCAGCGAGAAGACGCGCTCCTTGGCCCGGCTCTTCTCCTCGTCGCGGCGCGCCCCGCCGAAGGCCGCGTCGAAACCGTGCAGGTCGAGCGCCTGCTTCAGCCCCTGCGTCTTCATCACGTCGGTATGGACGCGCGAGCCCGAGGCGAAGGGCGAAATGCCGGCCTTCACGCCGTCCTGGTTGATATGGACGATCAGGTCGATCCCGAGCCGCGCCGCCGTTTCGTCGCGGAAGGCGATCATCTCGCGGAACTTCCAGGTCGTGTCGACATGGAGCAGCGGGAATGGCGGTTTTGCGGGATGGAAGGCCTTCATCGCCAGATGCAGCAGGACGGCGGAATCCTTGCCGATCGAATAGAGCAGCACCGGCCTGTCGCAGGTCGCCACCACCTCGCGGATGATGAAGATCGCCTCGGCCTCGAGCTTCTGGAGATGGCTGAGCTGGATCATGCGTGCGCCTCAGCCAGCGTCCTGCGCTGGAGCTTGCCGTCGGCCCCGACATGCAGCCCGCATTCCCTGGCCGCGTCGTCCTCCCACCACCAGCGCCCGGCCCGCTCGGACTCGCCCGGCTGGACGGCGCGGGTGCAGGGCTGGCAGCCGATCGAGACGAAACCGCGCTCGTGCAGCGGGTTCAGCGGCACGTCGTTGCCTTTCGCGAAGGCGAGCGCCTCCTCGCGCGACCAGTCGAGCAGCGGGTTGACCTTGCTCAGGCCGCGCGCCGCGTCGTCCTCGGCGAAGGCCGCGCCGCCGCGCGCGGCCGACTGGTCGGCGCGCAGGCCGGTGATCCAGATGTCGGCGCCGGCCAAAGCGCGGCCGAGCGGCTCGACCTTGCGGATGACGCAGCAGCCCTTGCGGGCGTCGCGCGAGCCGTAGAAGCCGTTGATCCCGTTCTGGCGGACGAAGAGCTCGAGCGCGTCGTGGCGCGGATAGAACGGCGCGATCACGATGCCGTAGCGCGCCTCGGTCTCAGCCCAAAGCGCATAGACCTCCGGAAACAGCCGGCCGGTGTCGAGCGTGACGAACTCGACCGGCAGTCCGGACTCGACGATCAGATGGGTCAGAACCTGATCCTCCAGCCCGAAGCTGGTGGTGAAGACGATGCGGCCGGGCGCGGCCTCGCGCAGAGCTTCGAGACGGCCGGCGGCATCCGTTCCGGCGAACGCCTGCGCCAGTCCGGCCGCGCTCGGCCGGTGTGGGGCGGACGGCGGGATGGTGGCCGGAATGCTTGCGGCCATGGCTGCTCCGGGCGTTCGGTAAATCGAACGCTTCACGTAGCCCCGAAGGCATGAATGATCAATTCACAGGCCGTAGCGTGGTTTTTCTTATTTCACTTCAAAGGGAGAAAAATGTTTCTTTACCTGTCATTGCGAGCGCGGCGAAGCGATCCAGAACCCTCGCTTTACGCTCTTCCATTGCTTCGCTTCGCTCGCAATGACGAGCTAATCAAATCCCCCGCGTCGCGCCGCCGTCGATGCGGATCTTCGCGCCGGTGACGTAGCTCGCGCGCTCGCTGGCGAGGAAGGTCACGACGTCGGCGAATTCCTGGGCCGTGCCGTAGCGCCCGGCCGGGATCGTGGCGCGCGAGGCCCTGGCCGCCTCTTCCGGCGTGACGCCGGTGCGGTCGGCGGCGGCCTTGTCGAGCTGGTCGACGCGCTCGGTGTGGATGCGGCCGGGCAGCACGACGTTGACGGTGACGCCCTGGCTCGCCACCTCGGCCGAGAGCGTCTTGGACCAGCCGATCACGGCCGAGCGTATGCCGTTGGAGAGCGCCAGCCGCGGGATCGGCTGCTCGACGCCGGACGAGGCGATGGTGATGATCCGGCCGAAGCCGCGCTCGGCCATGCCGGGCAGCAGGCCCTGCGCGAGATGGAACAGGTTCGCCGCCATCGCCTCGAAATGCTTGAGCCAGTCGTCGCGGCCGGCCTCGCGCGCCTCGGCCGGCGGCGGGCCGCCGGAATTGCCGATCAGGATGTCGACGCCGCCGGCATCCTTCAGCACGCCGACGAGGGAATCGACCGAGGCCAGATCCGACAGGTCGAGGCTGGCCGCGAAGACCCGGCCCCTCGCCTCCTCGGGCAGCTCGGCGACCCAGGCGTCGGTGGCTGCGACATTGCGGGCGGCCGCGATCACGGACGCGCCTTCGGTCGCCAAAGTGCGGGCGATGGCCGCGCCGAGGCCGCGACTCGCGCCAAGGACCAGAGCGCGCTTGTTGTGAAGGCCGAGATCCATGATGTGCCCTGTCGGTTCGGCGGCGCGACCGCGCTGCCCTCCGCACGCCTGATAGCGGCTGGCTGGGCTTAAGGGAATGGCTGGCCGCCGCAAGACTATCCTGTATACAGATGCGCCTGTTTGTGCGGCGCAATATCGAATTTTATTGACTAAAATCGGTCCATGGTCATTTCTGGTATACAGAAATGGGGTTCACGCCATGACGCAAGCGCCACGCTTTCCGCTCAATGCCTGGTATGCCTCCGCCTGGGACGTCGAGATCAAGCGCGCCCTGTTCCCGCGCACCATCGCCGGCCGGCACATCGTCTTCTATCGCAAGGGCGACGGCGCGGTCGCGGCGCTGGAGGACGCCTGCTGGCATAGGCTGGCGCCGCTCTCGCGCGGCCGGCTCGACGGCGACACGGTGATCTGCGGCTATCACGGGCTCGCCTTCAACGCGCAGGGGCGCTGCACCTTCATGCCGTCGCAGGAGACGATCAATCCGTCGGCCTGCGTGCGCGCCTACCCCGTCGCCGAGAAGCACCGCTTCGTCTGGGTCTGGCCCGGCGATCCGGCGCTCGCCGACCCCGCCCTGATCCCCGATCTGCACTGGAACCAGGATCCGGACTGGGCCGGCGACGGCGGCACGATCCATGTGAAATGCGACTATCGTCTCGTGCTCGACAACCTGATGGACCTGACCCACGAGACCTATGTCCACGGCTCCAGCATCGGCAACAGCGCGGTCGCCGAAGCCCCGTTCGAGACGACCCATGGCGAGCGCACCGTCACGGTGACGCGCTGGATGGAGGGCATCGAGCCGCCGCCGTTCTGGGCCGGCCAGCTCGGCAAGCCCGGCCCGGTCGACCGCTGGCAGATCATCCGCTTCGAGCAGCCCTGCACCATCGCGATCGACGTCGGCGTCGCGCCGGCGGGCGCCGGCGCGCCCGCCGGCGACCGCTCGCAGGGCGTCAACGGCTATGTGCTGAACACGATCACGCCCGAGACCGACGGAACCTGCCATTATTTCTGGGCCTTCGCCCGCAACTACCGCCTCAGGGACCAGGCCCTGACGACGCAGTTGCGCGAGGGCGTCTCGAGCATCTTCAAGGAGGACGAGGAGATCCTGGAGGCGCAGCAGATCGCGATGGAAGCCAATCCGGGCCGGGTCTTCTACAACCTCAACATCGATTCAGGCTCGATGTGGGCGCGCCGGCTGATCGAGCGGGCGATCGCGGCGGAGACAGCGCCGAGCCAGCTCCAGGCGGCGGAATAGCCCATGTCGCTCGCGCTCGACCGGGACGCGGACAAGGCCGGCTCGCAGACCGTCAAGGCCCAGCTCGCCCTGCGCGAGCTCGTGCTCGGCGGCGCGGTCTCGGCCGGCGAGCGCCTGACCGAGCAGGGCATGGTCGAGCGGCTCGGCGTCTCGCGCACGCCGATCCGCGCCGCGCTGCTGCTGCTCGCGGAGGAAGGCCTGCTGGAGCCGCTTCCCAACGGCGGCTTCACGGCCCGCGCCTTCAGCGAGCGCGAGGTGCTGGATTCGATCGAGATGCGTGGCGCGCTGGAAGGACTGGCGGCCCGCCTCGCCGCCGAACGCGGCCCGAGCCCGCATGCGCTCGACCAGATCAGGCGCGGGCTCGACCGGATCGACGCGGTCGTCGAGGAGGCCATGACCTCGCTCGCCGCCTTCTCGGCCTATGTCGACCTCAACGCCGCCTTCCACCGGCAGGTGGTCGCCCTCGCGGGCAGCGGCACGCTGGAGCGGCAGATCGAGCGGGTGATGACGCTTCCGTTCGCCTCGCCCAGCGCCTTCGTGATGGCGCAGGCAGACATGCCCGGCGCCGGCACGGTCCTGATCGTGGCTCAGGACCAGCATCGCTGCATCCTCGAGGCGCTGACGGCCGGCGAAGGGGCCAGGGCCGAGCAGGTGATGCGCGAGCACTCGCGTCTCGCCGGCCGCAATCTCAGCCGGGCGCTGCGCCATCGCGAGGCGCTGGCGCTGGTGCCGGGCGCGGCGCTGATCCGCACCCTGAGCGACGGTTGAGGGGCGGACCGATGCGCTTCGCGACGATCTGGGGAGAGGCGGAGATCGCGGCGGTCGCCGAGGTTGCGGACGGCGTCCGCGAGATCGCGATCGCCCCGCTCGGCCGCCCGGTCGCGCGGTTCCGGCCGGGCGCGCATCTCGACATCGCGCTCGTCATCGGCGAGCGGCCCGACACCCGCTCCTACTCGCTGGTCGGCCGGACGGGCGAGCCCTGCTACCGCATCGCGGTGAAGCGCCGCGCCGACAGCCGCGGCGGCTCGCTGGCGATGTGGCGGATGCGGCCGGGCGCAAGGCTCAGCATCTGCGAACCGATCGACAGCTTCTCGGTCGAGCCCGGCCGCGGCGCCTATCTGCTGATCGCCGGGGGCATCGGCATCACGCCGCTGGTCGGCATGGCCGAGGAACTCGTCGCGAAGGGGGCGGACGTCTCCCTGGTCCACGCCGTCCGGCAGCGCGAAGAGGCCGCCTATGCGCGGCGGCTGCGATCCTGCCTCGGCGAACGTTACCGGCTCCATGCGTCGGCGCAGGGCGGCCGGCTCGATCTGGCCGCGGCTTTCGCCGGCCTCGCGCCCGGCGGGCTCGCGGCGATCTGCGGGCCGATGCCGATGCTGGACGCCGCCAAGCGGGCCTGGGACGCGCAAGGCCGGCCCGCCTCCGACCTGCGCTGGGAAACCTTTGGCTCCAGCGGCAACCTCGCGACCGAGCCCTTCGTGGTCAGGCTCCCGCGCTTCGGCCGCGAGATCACGGTGCCGGCCTCGCGCAGCCTGCTGGAGGCGCTGGAGGAGGCCGGGCTCGACGTGATCTCCGATTGCCGGCGCGGCGAGTGCGGGCTTTGCGCGGTCGACATCCTCGCCTGCGACGGCGCGGTCGATCATCGCGACGTCTTCTTCAGCGCGCACCAGAAGCAGGAGAACCGCAAGCTCTGCGCCTGCGTCTCGCGGGCGCACGGCACGCTGACCATCGACACCGCCTATCGGCCGGATTGACAGGTTTCGACGCGCAGCCGAAAACTGTGCGAATTCAGAATAATAGTGCGATAATCGCACAATTTGGGAGGATCATCATGACGAAGACGACATCCGGATTTTCGCGTCGCGCGGCGCTCGCCCTCGGCGGCTCGGCGCTGGCGCTCGGCCTCGCCGGCGCGCCGGCGCAGGCGCAGCAGGTGGTCAAGGTCGGCCTGATCCTGCCGATGACCGGCCCCTTCGCCTCGACCGGGCGGCAGATCGAGGCCGCGGCCAAGCTCTACGTCGCCCAGAAGGGCGCGAGCGTCGCCGGCAAGACGCTGGAGCTCGTGGTCAAGGACGACACCGGCGCGCCCGACGTGACGCGCCGGCTGGCGCAGGAGCTGATCCTCAACGACAAGGTCAGCGTCATCGCCGGTTTCGGCCTGACCCCGCTGGCCATGGCGACCGCGCCGGTCGCGAACCAGGCCAGGATCCCGATGGTGGTGATGGCGGCGGGCACGTCGAGCATCGTCGACGCCTCGCCCTTCGTCACGCGGACCAGCTTCACCCAGGCTCAGTCGGCCGTGACGATGGCGAACTGGGCGGCCAAGAACGGCATCAAGAAGGTCGTCAGCCTCGTCTCCGACTATGCGCCCGGCCACGACAGCGAAAAGTTCTTCGCCGAGGCCTTCAAGGCCGATGGCGGCGAGGTCGTGCAGTCGCTGCGCGTGCCGCTGCAGAACCCGGATTTCGCGCCCTTCCTGCAGCGCGTGAAGGACGCCGCGCCCGAGGCGATGTTCGTCTTCGTGCCGTCGGGCGTCGGCGCGGTGCTGATGAAGCAGTTCGTCGAGCGCGGCCTCGACAAGTCCGGCATCAAGCTGATCGGCCCCGGCGACATCGTCGACGACGACATCCTGAACGGCTACGGCGACGCCGCGCTCGGCACGATCACGGCGCATCTCTATTCCGCCGCCCATCCGAGCGCGATGAACAAGGCCTATGTCGAGGCCTTCAAGAAGGCCAACAACAACATGCGGCCGAACTTCATGTCGGTCGGGGGCTATGACGGCATGCACCTGATCTACGAGGCGCTGAAGAAGACCGGCGGCGCGACCGACGGCGCCGGCCTGATCGAGGCGATGAAGGGCATGGCGTGGGAGAGCCCGCGCGGGCCGATCTCGATCGACGCCGCGACCCGCGAGATCGTCCAGAACATCTATATCCGCAAGGTCGAGAAAATCGACGGCGAACTCTACAATGTCGAGTTCGCGACGGTCGAAAACGTCAAGGACCCGGTGAAGGCCGGCCGCAAGTAAGCGGCGGCGTCATCCGACCCGAGGTCGAAGCCGCGCCTTGCCGGCTTCGACCAACCCCTCCTCGCCCCGGGACAATTCTCGTCATGGCCACCATCCTGCTCGACGGGATCGCCTATGGCATGCTGCTGTTCGTGCTGGCCTGCGGCCTCTCGATCACGCTCGGCCTGATGAACTTCGTCAACCTGGCCCATGGCGCCTTCGCCATGGCCGGCGGCTACGCCACGGTCATCCTGGTGAACCGGCTCGGCATCCCCTTCCTCGCCGCGCTGCCGCTGGCGTTCCTCGCCAGCGCGGCGCTCGGCCTGATCTTCGAGCGGACGCTCTACAGCCGGATGTATGGCCGCGAGCATCTCGACCAGGTGCTGTTCTCGATCGGCCTCGTCTTCATGTCGATCGCGGCGACGGACTATCTGATGGGCTCGCAGCAGCAGTTCCTGAAGCTGCCGGACTTCCTGAAGGGCCAGATCCAGGTCTTCGGCGTCGGCATCGGCCGCTACCGCCTGATGATCATGCTGATCTGCGGCCTCTTGGCGCTGGCGCTGCAATGGGTCCTGGCCTCGACGCGCTTCGGCAGCCAGCTCCGCGCCGCCGTCGACGACGGCCGGGTGGCGCGCGGCCTCGGCATCCCGGTCCCGACCGTCTTCGCTGTCACTTTCGCGGTCGGCTCGGGGCTCGCCGGACTCGGCGGCGCGCTCGCGACCGAGATCGTCGGGCTCGATCCGACCTTTCCGCTCAAGTTCATGCTCTACTTCCTGATCGTCGTCACGGTAGGCGGCACGTCGAGCCTGACCGGCCCCTTTCTCGCCGCGCTCCTGCTCGGCGTCGCCGACGTGATGGGCAAATACCTCGTGCCGCAGTTCGGCGCCTTCATCATCTACGCGACCATGATCACGGTGCTGATGCTGCGCCCGCACGGCCTGTTCGCGAGGGGGCGCTGAGATGAACGCGCCCGTCGAACCAGACGCCGTCCAGTCCGGCGCGGCCCTCTCGCCAAGTGAGTTCCTGCGTCGCAAGGCGGCCTGGCGCTGGCCCGAATTCCTGTTCTGGGGCAGTGCCTTCGCGCTGCTTCTTCTGTTGCCGAATCGCCATCTCCTGCTCAACGAGATCGCGATCCTCGGCCTGTTCGCGCTCTCGCTCGACCTGATCCTCGGCTATGCCGGCATCGTCTCGCTCGGGCATGCCGCCTTCTTCGGCGTCGGCGCCTATGCCGCCGGCCTGCTCGCCAAGAACGGCATCTCCGAGCCTGTGACCGGGCTCGTGCTTTCGGGCGCGATCGCGGGCGCGGTCGGCTTCGCGGCGAGCTTCATGATCCTGCGCGGCACGGACCTGACCCGGCTGATGGTGACGCTCGGCGTCGCGCTGATCTTCCACGAGCTCGCCAACCGGCTCGACTGGCTGACCGGCGGCGCGGACGGCCTGCTCGGCATCTCGCTCGGCCCGATCCTCGGCCGCTTCGCGTTCGATTTCGCCGGCACCGCTGCGTATTCCTACAGCCTCACCGTGACCTTCCTGCTCTTCCTGCTGGCGCGGCGGCTGGTGCACTCGCCCTTCGGCCTGTCCCTCAAGGCGCTGAAGGAGAACCCGCTGCGGGCCGCCACGATCGGCATCGCGCCGGCCCGCCGCATCGTCGCGATCTACACGGTCGCGGCGGTCTATGCCGGCATGGCCGGGGCGCTGCTGACCCAGACGACCCAGTTCGTCTCGCTCGAGGTGCTCGACTTCGCCCGCTCGGCCGACACGCTGCTCGTGCTGGTCATCGGCGGCTCGGGCTATCTCTATGGCGGCCTGATCGGCGCGATCGCCTTCAAGCTGATGAAGGACACGCTCTCGGCGATCACGCCGGCCTACTGGATATTCTGGATGGGCGCGATCCTCGTCATCCTCGTGCTGATCGGCCGCGACCGGCTGATGGAGCAGCTCGCCCGCCCCTTCGCGCCGCTGTTGAGCCGGCTTGGAGCGCGCAAGCCGGAAGAGCGCAGATCATGACGGCGGCGCTCCAGACCACCGGCCTGAGCAAGTCCTTCGGCGGCTTCAAGGCGAACACGGACGTCTCGCTGACCGTGGCGCCGGGCGCGCGCCACGCGCTGATCGGCCCCAACGGCGCCGGCAAGACCACCTTCATCAACCTGCTCACCGGCGTCCTGCCCGTCACCTCGGGCACGATCGCGCTGCATGGCGAGGACGTCACCGGCGTCAGCCAGCAGGGCCGGGTCCGGCGCGGCATGGCGCGGACCTACCAGATCAACCAGCTCTTCATGCAGTTGACGCCGATCGAGGCGATCAGCCTCGCCATCGCCGAGCGCGAGGGCTCCGGCGCGCGCTGGTGGAGCCGCGTCGGAGCCGACAGCGCCGTTGTCGACGAGGCCGAGGCGCTGCTGAAGCGCATGCGGCTCGGCGCGCTGATGACGCGGCCGACCAACACCCTGCCCTACGGCAAGCAGCGCCTGCTCGAACTCGCGCTCGGCATGGCCTGCAGGCCGAAACTGCTGCTGCTCGACGAACCGGCCGCCGGCGTGCCCGAGGACGAGCGCCACGACGTGCTCGACAGCGTCGCGGCGCTGCCCGACGACGTCACCGTGCTGCTGATCGAGCACGACATGGAGCTTGTCTTCTCCTTCGCCGACCGGATCTCGGTGCTGGTCCAGGGCCAGCTCTTCGCAGAGGGATCGGTCGACGAGATCTCGACCGATCCGCGCGTGAAAGCCGTCTATCTCGGGGAGGACACCCATGTCTGATCTCCTCGAAATCGACGCTCTGGTCGCCGGCTATCGCGACGCCGTCGTCATCAACGGGCTGTCGCTGTCGCTGGCCCAGGGCCAGGCGCTGGCGCTGCTCGGGCGCAACGGCGTCGGCAAGACCACGCTGATCGACACGATCATGGGGCTGACGCGCCATGTCGCCGGCGCCATCCGCTTCGACGGAGCCGACATCACGCGGCTCGCGCCGGAGAAGCGGGCGGCGGCCGGAATCGGCTGGGTGCCGCAGGAGCGCAACATTTTCCGTTCGCTCAGCGTGGAGGAGAACCTCACCGCCGTGCAGCGCGGCGCCGGCTGGAGCGTGGCGCGCGCCTACGAACTGTTCCCGCGCCTCGCCGAGCGGCGGCGCAATCTCGGCAACCAGCTCTCGGGCGGCGAGCAGCAGATGCTGGCGGTGGCGCGCGCCCTGATGCTCGACCCGAAGCTCCTGCTGCTCGACGAGCCGCTGGAAGGGCTCGCCCCGATCATCGTCGACGAATTGCTGGCCGCGATCGCGAAACTCAACCGCGAGGCCGGGCTGACCACCATCCTGGTCGAGCAGAAGGCGCGCAAGATCCTGCCCTTCACCGACCACGCGATCATCCTCGACCGGGGCGCGATCGTGCATCGGTCGAGTTCGACCGACCTGCTCGATGACGACGCCGCGATGGCGGCCCATCTCGCCGTCGCCGACCGCCCCGTCCGCCCCCGGCGCGGCGCGCGCGCCTCCACCCACCACACCTGACCGAGCCGAAAACGACCAGAGGATGCCGATCATGACGAGGACAACCCCACCCTTCCGCGCCGACATGGTCGGCAGCCTGCTGCGCTCGCAGGCGGTCTCGGACGCGCGCGCCAGGCGCGCCAGAGGCGAGATCGACGCCGCCGCGCTGAAGGCGGTCGAGGACACCGAGATCCGCAAGCTGATCGCCAGGCAGGAGGCGGTCGGGCTCAAGGGCGTCACCGACGGCGAGTTCCGCCGCGCCTTCTGGCATTTCGACTTCATGGAGGAACTCGACGGGATCGACGCGATCACGGCCGATTCGGGCATGAACTTCCAGGGCGGCGTGACGATCTCGAAGTCGCTGCGCATCACCGGCAAGGTCGGCTTCTCGGGCCACCCGATGATCGGGCACTTCACCTTCCTGCGCGACAACGTCTCGCCCGGCTCGACGCCTAAGATGACCATTCCCGGCCCGAGCATGCTGCACTACCGGGGCGGCCGGAAGATGATCAACATGGGCGTCTATCCGGAGATGGACGCCTTTTATGCCGATGTCGGCTCCGCCTACAACAAGGCGGTCCACGCCTTCTACGACGCCGGCTGCCGCTATCTGCAGCTCGACGACATCTCGTTCGCCTATCTCTGCGACCCCGAGCAGCGCGAGATGCTGCGGGCGCGCGGCGACGATCCGGCGCATCAGCCCGAGATCTACGCCGGCATGGTCCGCGAGGCGCTGAAGGACAAGCCGGCCGACCTCGCCGTCACCATGCATCTCTGCCGCGGCAATTTCCGCTCGACCTTCATCGCGTCGGGCGGCTACGAGCCGGTCGCCGAGGTGCTGTTCAACTCCATGCCGGTCGACGGCTATTTCATGGAATGGGACAACGACCGCTCGGGCGGCTTCGAGCCCCTGCGCTTCCTGCCCAAGGGCAAGCATGTCGTGCTCGGCCTCGTCACCTCCAAGACCGGCACGATCGAGAGCAAGGACGACCTCAAGCGCCGGATCGACGAAGCCTCGAAATTCGTCTCGCTCGACCAGCTCTGCCTGTCGCCGCAATGCGGTTTCGCCTCGACCGAGGAAGGCAACACGCTGGCCGAGGACGAACAGTGGAAGAAGCTCGAACTGATCGTCGAGACGGCCCGCGAAGTCTGGGGCTGAGCCCGCGCCGACAGGCCGGAAGACCGCCTTTTCCAAGGCGTCCAGATACAGCGCCGTCGCCGGTTCGCAGCGTCGGCGGCGCCCGCCTGTTAAAGTAAATGACGTATGAACGGGCGCTTTCGGCCCGAGAAGGCTCGAATGCGAACGATCGTTCGCAATGCGTTCGCCCGGGGTTGCACACAGGCTCCGCGGCTTTGCTAAAGAGGCTCAGGTTTACCAATGGTGAAGTCGGGTCGCCCGCCCTGTCCCGTTTCGTGACGCGGACAGGGTGACGATCCGGGTTCCGGCCGGTGGACCGGCAATCCGGCTGCCGACGTCGGAGCCCGAGGACCGAGCCTTTGCCCATCGCCCGTCGCAAGCCCGCCCGCCCGACGACCGCAGCCGCGCGCGACAGGCGTGGGCCTAAGCCGGCGCTTGCCCTGCTGCGGCAGCGCGAGATCCCGGCCCGCGAGCCGGGCGCGACGGTCTGGGCCCTGCGCAACCGCTGCCTCGTCGGCCAGGTCTTCGTGGGTCACGTGATGGCGCTGGCGCTGTGGAACGCGCCGGCCTTCGCGCAAAACGTGATCACCCCGGACGGCCGGACGCAGACGGCGATCACGGTCGAGGGCGCGACCACCACGATCACGACGCGGACGATCTCCGGCGGCGCCGGCTACAACTCGTTCAACCGCTTCGAGCAGGGCGCCGGCTCGACCGTCAACATGCAGCTGCCGCAGAATACCGGCGCGCTGGTCAACATCGTCCGCAACGGCCCGGTCGTCGTCAACGGCATCCTGAACTCCTACAAGAACGGCTCGATCGGCGGCCACGTCTACTTCTCTGATTCCTCGGGATTCACCGTCGGCCCGTCCGGCGCGATCAACACCGGCCGGCTGACGGTCAACACGCCGACGCGCGAGTTCCTCGAAGGCGTGATCAGCCCCGGCGGCGTGGTCAACGAGACGCTTGCCGCGCGGCTTCGCGCCAACGACGTGCCGATCTCGCCCGATGGCGCGATCTCGATCGAGGGCCGCATCAACGCCAGGCGCGGCGTCACGCTGCACGGGAATTCGGTCAGCGTCAGCGGCCAGATCATCGCCAACGCGGCGCCGGTCGATGTTGGCGAACGCCGGCGGCGGCACCAGACCGCGTTCGCGGCCAGCGTCAACACCTCCGGCGTCCGCCATGGCGGCGCGATGGTGGCGCGGCGCGGCGGCGGCATCGAGATCGTCGCGGCCGGCACGGCGCGGATCTCCGGCACGCTCAGCGCCAACGCCACCGGGCGGCGCCCGGCCGGGACGATCACCGTCCATTCCGGCAAGGGCACCGTCATCGCCGGCACGGCGCGGATCAGCGCGCAGGGGACGGCCTCCTCATCGCGCGGCGCGGCCGACACGAGCGCCGGAGGGCCCGCCGTCAACACCGGCGACGGCGGCAAGGTCTCGCTGACCTCCGATACGACGATCGCGATCGCACGCGGCGCGAGGCTCGACGTCGGCGCTGTCCAGAGCGCGGCCGGCAGGGGCGGCGAGATCAAGGTCCTCGCCGGCACCAATCTCGATGTCGAATCCGGCGCGATCTTCCGGGGCAAGGGCGGCCTGACCGGCGATGGCGGCTTCACCGAACTCAGCGCCAGGCAGACGGTGACGCTCGGCGCGGTCGATGTCGATCTCTCGGCCCGCGGCGGCAAGGCCGGCCTGCTCTATATCGACCCGACGGACCTGATCATCGGCGCCGGCGGCAGCGCCAACATGATCACCAACGGCACGAATGTGTCGCTGGAAGCGACCAGCAGCATCACGATCGCGGCCGACGGCATCATCGACACCCGTCAGTTCAACCGCTCGGCCAACGGCGGCGTGCTCTCGTCGTCCAATCCCTCGACCGGCGATTCGGGCGCGATCACGCTGACGGCGCCCAACATCGCCGTGTTCGGCTCGCTGCTCGCCGGCGTCAGCGCGGGCAGCGCGTTTGCCGCCGGCAACGTCACGCTCGACGCGACGACATCGGACATCCGCATCGCCGGGATGGCGAGCGCGACCTCGACGATCGACGTCCACGGCACGGTCACGGGACGGGACATCACGCTGAAGGCCGATGCGACGGCTGTCGCCTCCTATGCCGACTCGTCGGCCGGGCCGCTGTCTGCGCTGGCGGCGCAGAGCGTCGGCGGCGCCCTCTTCGGCCTGAACGGCGGCTATGTCGGCAGCCGGGTTCTGAGCCGCATCCGCGTCGTCGACGGCGCGACGATCGAGGCGGCGCGCGACGTCTCCCTCGTCGCCAAGGCCCGGCAGGAGGCCTCGCTGCCGGCGATCACGCTCAGCGGCGGCAACCCGTTCGCGGCGGCGGTGTCGATCGGCGAGATCTTCGGAACGGTCACGGCCGATATCGCCTCTGGCGCGACGATCAAGGTCGGCCGCAACCTCGCGGTCCAGGCCGAGAACGACGTCAAGCTCGCCGTCTCGGCGGTCTCCATCTCGGTCGGCACGGGCCTCGTGGCCGCGACCGTCGCCTATGGCTTCGTCGACGTCACCACCGCGGCGAAGGTCCACTCCGGCGCGACGGTCGAGGCCGGCAGCGTCGCCGGGATCGGGTCCGTCAGCGTCACGGCCAAGAACACCAACTCCTTCTCGACCTCGTCGACGGCGGTCGCGGCGTCGGGCGGCGTCGCCGGCATCTCGGTCGCCTATGCCGACTACAGGGCGGAGGCCGACGCGCTGCTCGGCGCATCGCTGGGAACGAGCGCCAGCAAGGTCCAGGACGTCACCGTCCAGGCCGTCTCCGACACGGGCAAGAACGCCACGAGCGCGACCGCGACGACCGGCGACAACGTGCTCTTCAACGCGGGGCCTGCCGGCTCGACCGTGTCCAACCTGCTGAGCAAGCTGCTCGGGAGCCTGTCGAACGCGTCCTCGGGCGTGCCGATCAAGGTCGGCAGCGCCGTCACCATCGTTAGCAGCGACCTCAGCGCCAGGGCCGCGATCGCGGCCGATCCCGGCGGCACGCCGCCGACCATCAACGCCTCTGGCAATGTCGTCGTCGCCGCGCGCCAGCGCGATTTCGGCGTGCGCATGATCGCCGACTCGTCGACCAACTCGAATTCGAAGGATCCGACCGGCTCCAATCCGGAGGCGCAGATCTCGCTCTCCTTCGGCATCGCGGTGGGCAACTACAAGCACGACGCCAGCGCCTCGGTCGGTTCCGGCGTGACGATCAACGCCAACCGGATCGGCGTCGCCGCGCTGAACGAGATCCCGATCTCCAACACCTGGACCAACTGGTCCGGACTCGGCGAGGTCCTGTCGCACCTCAACGGCAATCTCGGCATCGTCAACAACATCCTGACGAGCTACGCCAACGCCTCCTCGTCCTCGACGGATCTCGGACTCGCCGGCGCGGTCGACTATTTCCGGGTCAGCAACAACACCTCCGCCTACATCGCCAGCGGCGCGACCCTGAACCAGACCACGGGCACGGGAAGCTGGTCGACGACTCTCGCCAACAACTATCTCCAGAACTGGTCGCAGGGCGTCAGCATCGTCGCCGACACCGACCAGCACTCGATCGATGTCGGCGGCAATTTCGGCTTCACCGGCGGCGTCAACGGCGGCACGGGCTCTGCCGCGGGGGGTTCGCTGCTCGATATCGGGCGCAGCAGCAAGACGGTCGCCGCCGTCGCGGCCGGAGCGACCATCAACGCAACCGACCTGTCGGTCACCGCCGACACCTCCGACAAGATGTTCGTGATCGCGACCACGTCCGGCCGCTCGGCCGGCACGATCGCGCTCAACGGCATGGTCTCGCTGTCGGGCATCCAGAACCAGACGCTCGCCTCGATCAGCAACAAGGCGATCGTCACGGCCAACTCGGTTTCGGTGAAGGCCGACCAGTTCGTCTCCGTCTTCGCGCTCAGCGGCGCGCTGGTGATCGGCGGCGGCAACGGCATCGGCATCTCGGTCGCGGTGCTCGACGCCGGCTCTGTGACGCGCGCCTATGTCGGCGACAATTCCAACGACCTGTCGGACGGCCGGCTCGCGGGCACGGCTCCACAAGGACTGATCACCACCGGCTCGATCGCCGTCGCGGCCGAGACGACCGGCCGCATCACGGCCGCTTCGGTGGCCGCCGCAGCCGCGGACGGCACCGTCGCCATCACCCTGCCGCCCGGCACCAGCCAGGTCGTCAGGGACATGGCCGCGGCCTTCGCCAAGACATCGAGCAGCGGGCCCAGCCTCTCGGCCGCCGGCACGGCGGCCGTCGCGCTGACGACGATGGGCACCTCGGCCTGGATCGACAATGCGCGGCTGCAGGAGAAGGCCGGCGCGGGCCTGACGACCTCCGTCAGGGCGCTGAACTCGACCATCATCGAGGTCGGCGCCGGCGCGGCCGCCGCGAACCTCGCCGGCACCTCCGGCGCGAGCGGGGCGATCGCCGGCGCGGTCGCGATCGGCATCCTCGACAACAGCACCGATTCCCGCATCAGCGGCTCGAGCCTGACCGGCGTCCATGACACCTCGGTCCAGGCCATCGCCGGCGGCCGGGCGACGATCGTCGGCGTCGGCCTCGCCGTCTCGGCGGGCGGCAACGGCGCCGCGGCGATCTCGGCGGCGGTCGGGCTCGTCACCAACCGGGTCAACGCCTCGATCGTCAATTCGGCGCTGACCGCGATCTCGGGCCTGTCCGCCTCGCAGATCGCCAGCGTCAACGCCTACCAGACCACCGATATCGGCATCGGCGGCGGCGCGGCCTATGGCGGCGCGCAGTCCGGCGTCGGCCTGTCGCTGAGCTATGCCAGCATCGGCGATCCGAGCGGGCAGGACGCCGTCAGCGCGACGATCCGCAATTCGAGCCTCGTCAATCTCGACGGTCTCAACGTCGTCGCCTCGAATTCGAGCCGCATCGTCTCCGGCGCGATCAGCGCCGGCCTCGGCGGCAACGGCCTTTCCGGCGCATTCGTCTTCAACAAGGTCAAGACCTCGACGAGGGCCGAGATCGCCGGGACGGCCGCCGCGCCGCCGACGATCACGGTCGCGGGCAATGTCGTCCTCACCTCCGACAGCAGCCGCGACGCGACCTTCGACGCCATCATCGCCGGCCGCCAGACTTTCTCGCAGGCCGACGCCTCCCAGGTCGAGTTCAGCGGCGCCGTCGCCAACGGCGGCGACGCCAACCCGAACGGGGCGGCGATCGTCGCCATCACCGGCGCCGTGCAGGTCGGCCGCAACAATGTCGGCATCTCCTTCCTCAGCAACGAGGTGGCGCAGTCCCACATCGCCGCGATCGACAACGTCGTCCTGACCGCATCCGGCGACGTCTCGGTCAGGGCGCAGGACGGCGCGAGCATCACCGGCGTCGCGATCGGCCTCGGCGGGGCCACAGGCCAGTTCGCCGGCGTCGCCTCGGTCGCGCTGCAGTCGGTCGACAACGTGGTGCGCGCCGGGATCACCGGCACGGGCACGATCGTCACCGCCCGCGACATCCTGCTGAACGGCAGCACGACCGCGACGATCCGCGGCACGGCGGGCTCGCTCGGGCTCGGTTTCGGCTCGGCCGCACTCGGCCTCTCGGTCGTCCAGAACAGCATCGACAACACCGTCGGCGCCACGATCGAGGATGCGCGGCTGCGGTCCTCGCGCGACGTCGTGGCTAAGGCGGAGTCGAGCGGGCGCATCAATACGCTCGCCATCGGCATCGCGATCTCGCGCCAGGTCGGCCTCGCCGGCTCCGTCGCCACCAGCAGCGTCGACACCGACGTCGCCGCGACCGTGAAGCGCGCCGACATCATCGCCGAGAACAATGTCGGCGTGATCGCGACGAACCATGACGGCATCGCCGTCTCGGCCGGCGCGCTCGGCGCGGCCGGCGGCTCGCCCAGCGTCGCCGGCGGCCTCTCGATCGTCAGCAACAGCATCGGCGGCGGCACGGTCGCCTCGATCGGCGAAGCCAGCTCGGTCGATGCGCGCGCCAACGGGACCGGCTCGCTCGCGATCAGCAGCGGCGCGGTCGTCAGCCCGCCGAGCCTCTCCAGCCCGACCGGCCCCTCGACCACCCTGCCCGAGCTGGCGATGGCGACGCGCAGCGTGCGCGGCCTGGCCGTGATCGCGACCTCGCGGCAGGCCGTGATGGCCAACGCCGTGACGGCCGGCATCGCCGTCTATCCGATCAGCGGCGCGGTCGGCTACGTCACCATCCGCAACAGCCTCGGCGGCGAGACACGGGCCTCGATCGACGGCAGCACCATCGACACGCGGCTCGCCGGCGGCCAGAACCCGACCGCGGTCGTGGTCGACGCGGCGAGCCATTCCTATGCCGGCAGCTACATCGTCGTCGGCGCGATCGGCGGCGCGGCCGGCGCGGGCGCCGACGCGCAGACCACGCTGAAGCGCCGCACCAGCGCCTCGCTGACGAACTCGATCACCGGCACGATCTCGACCAGCCAGGCCGGTCTCGGCGGCGTCGGCGCGGTCCAGGTTTCGGCGGTGTCCTCGCAATCCTCGACCGGCAAGACGATCGGCTTCGCGGCGGGCATCGCGGGCGCGGCCGCGACCGGCCTCGTCAACAGCTTCGAGGCGGTCACGACCGCCACGGTCGATCAGGGCATCCTCAACGCCGCCTCGCTGCGCGTGACGGCCGACAGCACGAACGGCTTCTACGGCGTCGCGGGCGTCGGCGCCGGCGGCGGCGTCGCGCTCGGCAGCGCCTTCGTCGTGGCCCGCAGCCAGAACACGACGCTGGCGACGATCGGCGGCGGCGCGAACGTCACCACGATGAGCATCTTCGGCCGGGTCGACGTGCTGGCGACGAGCACCAACAGCTTCACCGCGCTGGCGGCGGGCGGCTCCGCCGCGGGTATCGTCGGCGTCGCCGGCATGGTCAACCTGATCGACGTCGCCAACACGACCCGCGCCGGGCTCTACGGCGTGAACGCGATCCAGCGGCGCACCTCGATCCAGGAACTGGCCGGCCAGACCGTCGACGCCTCGCTGAACGTCATCGCCCGCGAGACGACGACGATCACGCCGGAGACGGGCGTCGCCGCCATCGGCGGTTCCGGCATCGGCCTGGGTTCGGCGACCAATGTCGCCAGCCTCGATTCGAGCGTGCTCGCCGATCTGACCAACAGCACGGTCAATACGACAGGCGCGGTCGTGGTCCAGGCGATCAGCGACCGCAGCGTCGACGCCAACGCCTTCACCATCGGCCAGGGCGGCTCGCTCGGCCTTGGCGCGGCGGTCAACGTCATCACCGTCGGCACGGGGGCGCCGGCCGGCGCGGACCTCAACATCGGCGGCGACGGCACGCTCTCGCGCGTCAACCAGCTCACCGCCGTCGATCCCGGCTTCCTGCTCAGCACGAGCGGACTTGCGACCTACCGCGCCCTGCGCGGGGCCTATGCCTCGGGCGCGACCGACGACCAGCTCCGCGCCACGGCCAGCGCCGAATATCTCGCCCTGATCCAGAACGGCGTCGTGGTCAACGGCGTCCTGACGCTGACCGACAGCGGGGTGCAGGCGCTGCGCGCCAACGCCGCAATCTCGCTGTTCCAGGGGACGCCCGCGACGGACCAGCAGGTGCGCGACTACGCCGCCGCGCGCTACACCGCGCTGAAGGCCGCCAACCTGCAATATGTCATCGGCGAGGCCGGGCTGAACTCCTACCGGCAGGTTCTCGAAGCCGCGACGCCGAACCTCACGGACGCGCAGGTCAAGATCGCGGCCGACGACGCCTTCGCCACGCTCCTGGCCAACGGCGTCCCGGTGAACGGGCTCTACTCGTTGCGCGGGTCCGGCCAGGCCGTCTACCAGGCCGCCGCCGACGCCGAGCTCGGCCGCACCGCGACCTTCGGCGAGGTGAGCGCCTACGCCGCCTCGCAATACGCCTGGTTCGTCAGCAACCGCGCCCGCACGGCGACGCCGAGCGCGATCAGCGCCACCGCCCTGCTCGATTCGACCGGCGCGCAGACCGGCGCGACCGCGCTCGGCGGCGCGATCACGGCGACATCGGTCTCGGTCACCTCGACCTCGAAGACCTCGACCGACAACACCGCGCTCGGCGTCGGCGTCGGCGGCATCGGCGTCGGCGCGGCGCTCGGCTACACCACGGTCGCCGACGCGATCAGCGCCCGGCTCGACCAGATGACCGTCACGACGGGCTCGATCACCGTCAACGCCGCGGCGATCGACGGCGCGGCCGGCGCGGCCTCCCGGATCGCGGTCGAGGCCGGCGCGGGCGCGGGCACGGCGGCGGCCGGCGCGGCCGTGGCGCAAGGCTCGGTCTCGAACACGCTCACGGCCCGGCTCGGCGGCACGCTGACGGTGACCGGCGCGACGACGGTCAGCGCCAGCACGACGCAGGGCTCGCGCGCCGATGCGCTCGGCGCGGCCGCGGCCGGCGGCGGCGCGCTCGGCGTCTCGCTCGCCAGCAGCAGCCTGAGCGGCACGGCCACCGCAAATCTCGCCAGCAACGCCACCCTGTCCGGCGGGACATCGCTGTCGGTCACCGCCAGCAGCAACGGCATTTCCTATGCCTCCGCGACCGCCGGCGCGGGTGGCCTGCTGGCCGCCGGGGTCGGCGCGGATGCGCGCGCCACCGACACCTCGCGCGTCGAGGCCCGCCTCGGCGACAATGCGAGCGTCAATGTCGGGACCGGCGCGATCACCGTTTCGGCGACCGCGACGCCCGACGCCAAGGCCGCAGCTTACGGCGTCTCGGTGACCGGCGGGCTCGCGGTCGGCGCGGCCAAGTCGCGCGCCACGGTGAACCAGACCGTGATCGCGGCGATGGACGGCGGCGCGGCGGCCCAGCGGGCGCTGACGGCCGGCACGCTCTCGATCCTGGCCACCAGCTCGATCTTCGGCACGCCGGTCACCTCGATCGGCGGCTCGCCCGGCAAGACGCATCAGTTCAGCCGCGGCGGCACGGGCGCGGCCGCCTGGTCCTTCGCAGGTTCGGGCGCCTACTACGCCAGCGCCGTCGGCTCGGACGCCGCCGCGAGCACGACCTCGACCGTGACCGCCTCGGCCGGCGACAATGTCCGCCTGCCCAACGCTGTCGTCGCGATCAGCGCCACCAACACCACCCGCCAGATCGCCTCGTCGACCGGCTTCTCGATCGCCGGCAAATATTCGGTCGGGGCGGTGCTGGCCGATGCGCGCTCGACCGCGACGACGAGCGCGACGCTCGGCTCCGACGCACGGATGGCGGGAGCCGGCGCGAGCAGCTTCAGCCTGACCGCGACCGGCAGCGACACCCAGATCGCCAAGGCGGTGTCCGGCAGCGGCGGCCTGATCGCCGGCGCGGGCGCGCAGGCCGACACCGCCAACACGGCGACGGTGACGGCCCGCGTCGGCGCCCGCGCGCAGATCGCCGCCAACACAATCCTGGTCAACGCTCAGCACACGGATTCCTACGCCAACCTGGTCGATGCGGTGCAGGCGGCGGCGCTCGGCGCAAGCGCCTCGCTCGCCAGCCACAACGCGACCTCGAACGTGCTGGTCGATATCGGCGCCACGGCGACATTCGCCGCCATCGGCAACGGCACGCGCGGCTGCTACGTCACGAGCTGCATCCAGGGCATCGAGCTCGAAAGCCGCAACATCTTCCGCCAGCTTTCGCTCGGCGACACGATCAGCGCCGGCGCGGGCGGCGGCGTCAACGGCGTCGGCGCGAAATCGACGATCGGCATCGACGGCAACTCGCGGGTCGTGCTCGGCAACGACGTCGTCTTCTCCAGCGGCGGCAACGCCATCTCCTCGCCGGGCCCGATCGCGATCCAGGCGATCACGGAACTCGGGGCTGACGACACGGTCACGCTGACGACGGGCGGCCTGCTGCAGGGCGCGGGCGTCACCTCGCAATACCGCGCCGATGTCGACAACGAGGTCACGCTCGGGACCGGCGACACGCTGACCTCGGCCGGAACGATCAATGTCGGCACCTATACGACGGCTCGCGTCAAGACGAACGCCCTCGTCACCACCTATGGCCTCGCCGCGGTCGGCGTCGCCGAGGCCGACACCGACATCCGCACCGACCAGACCGTGACGATCGGCGCCAACAGCACCCTGACCGGCCTCGACAACGTCAACGTCACGGCCGGGCGCGACGCGTCCGGTCTCGCCACCACGGCGATCTACGGCGACGCGACCGCGATCGGCTATGTCCGCGGCCTGATCGCCATCCCCGACGCCGATGCGGCGACCGACCTGCAGAACCATGCCCGGCTCAACGTCAACACGGGCGCGGCGCTGCTGAGCGCCCAGAACGTCACCCTCGGAGCCTATAACGGCACGGTGACGCCGAACACCGACGGCGCCGGGCACGGCTTCCAGCTCTACTTCATCCCGGTGACGCAGCGCGACGAATCGCCGGGTTCCGCGTCGACCTCGACGGTGGCCATGAACGGCCGCGCCGTCGGCGGCGTCTTCCGCGAGCAGGACATCGTCATCGGCTGCGGCGCGTCCGGAGCCTCGATCTGCGGGCTGAACGAGCGGCCGACCGTCTACGTCAAGGCGGGCGGCGCGCCCGTCACGGTCGCCTTCGATCAATTCTTCAACGCGACGCAATATGTCCGCGACAACTATACGACCTATACCGGCACTCTGCCCGACACGACCGTCGCCGATACGCTGGTCGGCGGCATCGCGCCAGGAAATCTCTGGGCCTATCGCATCAGCCAGCTCTACGCGGCAGGCGGCAACGTCTTCGTCAATGGCGACACCATCCAGGGCAGCGGCTCGCTGACCGCCAATGGCGGTCCGACCATCTCCGTCAGGAACAACAGCGCCGCCTATCTGATCCTCGATGGCGGCGCCTATATTCCCGACCTCTCGACCGGGCAGATCCTGTTCACCGGCGCGGCGCAGGGCCAGACCAACCTGACCCGCAACTTCGTCAACCCAACCGGCACCGCCAGCGTCATCATCAGCAACGCCTATACCCGAGACGACATCGGCGGCTACGGCCCCGCGCTGCTGATCGGCGGCGACATCACCAATCTCGGCGGGCTTGTCTCGATCAACAACACGCAGGGCTCGTTCGGCTTCTCGGGCCAGCGCATCGACGCGCTGCAGTTCAACGTCACGGTGCCCAACGGGGCGGTCGCCATCGCCTCGAACGGGCCCAACGGCATGTACAACGCCGGCGCCTCGCCGATCTCCGAGTGGGACTACGCGATCAGCTATCCCGGCGGCGCTCCCGGCACGCCGCAGGGCCAGTATGTCATCAACAACACCGTCTATGCGGCGGCCAACGCCGCGACGGGCGGGGTCGCCGATCCCAGCCTCTACCTCTACGGCCGCCAGTCCGACGGACCGGACCGGCGCACGAGCATCGTCTATTTCGGCAACTGCATCGGCCGCGTCGGCGATGTCGGCTACAACTGCGTCGGCGGCTATCGCTTCAGCGACAACAACATCTTCTTCGCCCAGATCCCGACCGTGCCGCTCTACCGCGAGAGCTACGGCACGGCGCAGGGCGGAGGCGTGCAGATCTACGGAGCGCAGGTCGCCATCAAGGCGACGACGATCAACGTGAATGCCTCGATCGAGGCCGGGCGCGTCACCGACAGGTCCATCACCATCAGCCAGGAGGTGGCGCAGAGCCTCGACGGGAGCCGCGCCGCCTATCTGCGCGATGGCTACAGCACCGTCGCGATGTCGCAGCTCTTTCCGGACCAGCCGGTCTGGAAGTCGCGCAACGCGGTGCAGGTCTCCTACGACTTCGTGAACCAGCTCTTCATCCTCGACGACACCAACGCCTCCTCGGGCGGCGGCTCGGTGCTCCTCGACGGCCAGATCATCAGCACGAACCTGCTGGGCAGCGTGAAGGTCAACGGCGGTTTCGGCCGCGTGACGGTCGACAACCAGAGCGGGCGCGAGCTCGTCGTCAATCGCATCAACACCGGCACGGCCGCCGGAGCCAACGCCGCCGTCAGCAAGATCACCGTCGTCGACAGGCTGGTGACCTCGGGGCCGAACACGACCGTCTACGCCTATACGCCGGGCTCCGGCATCGCGATCTACAAGACGCAGAATGGCGCGCAGCCCATCCTGAGCGGGGCCAACGCGACAGCCGTGTACAGCTTCGTCGCGGGCGACAGGACGAGCTACAACCCCGTCTACGGCACGCGCTACGAGTGGACCCAGCAAGCCACGCTCCAGAAGGACGGGCTGATCGTCAACAACGCCAGCGCGCAGGGCGTCTGGCGCTATTCGTCCGGCACCGCGAACAATCCGTGGGAGTTCGTCAGTTCCCCGACGCCGGGCTCGCCTGGCCTCAGCGAATGGGCCCGCAGCGCCCAGACCGGCGGCACGATGAACCCGCAGGGCAGGATCGTCAGCGACACCGGGGCGACGAATATCCCCTTCCAGCAGCGCATCTATGGCGGGCATACCGAAGTCATCAACGCCATGCAGACCTATGGGAACTGCAACGGCGGCAATCCGAGCTTCTGCTCGGAGGATTTCCGCGGAACCCCCGGCAGCACGGCGAACAGCTTCTGGAACTACAACTACGTCACCAAGGCCTATGTGCAGGTCACGGCTTCGGTGAAGGCGGACAATCCGTTCGCGATCAGCTTCGCCGGCAATGCGTCCGGCCTCGTCACGATCGCCTCCAACGCCGGCATCCGCCAACAGGGCAACATCGTCAATCCGAGCGGCGAGACCAGGATCAGCGCCTATTCCGGCAGCTTCACGCAGGCGCCCAACGTCTCGATCCTGTCGAACCATCTCACCATCATCGGGCGCGATTCGGTCGGCACGGCGGATGCGCCGATCCAGGCCTCGCTGACCTCGGGCGCGGCGATCGCGGCCTATTCCGGCGCCGGCGGCATCCACCTGAACATCGATTCCGACGCCAAGGTCTGGCGCTTCAACGCCGATCTCGACGCGGGCTCGGGCCGCTACGGCGACATCAATGTCCGCGCCGCCGGCGGCCTCGAAGTCGCGAGCTGGGCCGATCCGAACTACATCCACGCGCTCGGCAACAACATCACCATCCGCAGCCGCGACGGCGCTGTCGGCGGCATCAACACGCCGCTGCGCATCCAGGCGATGGCGACGACCCTGGCCAATGGCAGCCAGACCGGCGGCGTGGTCAACATCTCGGCGCAGGGCGACATCGGCATCCGCCAGCTCTCCGGCAACCTGCGCATCGGCCAGATCGCCAGCACGGGCGGCAATATCCGCGTCGACGTCGTCAGCGGCACGCTCAAATCGGCCTCGGCCCAGACCGCGGCGCAATCGCTCTCGACAGAGCAGCTCTCGGCGATCTCGGGCAAGCTGAAGCTGACGCAGGCCGACGGCGCGGACGCCGCGGCGCAGGCGAGCGTCGCCGCCTTCGAGCGCAGCGTCAACGAGACCTACACCCTCTACACCTCGCTCGTCCGCAACGGCACCGTGACCAACGGCGTCTTCCGGCTCAGCGACGCCGCGATCCCGCTCTATCAGGCGCTCGCCAATCTCGCGCTCGGCCGAACCGCGAATGCCGACGAGGTGCGCGCCTACGCCGCCGAGCGCTATGCCGGTTACGCTGGCGTCTTCGACAAGGCCTATGGCGCCGGCTGGGCCAGCACGTCTCGCTTCCAGGCGGCTTCGCTGGAGAACGGCTACAGCTTCAGCGTGACCGCGCAGAACGCGGCGCCCGGTCTCGCCGCCAGCAACACCGTTCGCCAGCTCGGCGTGACCACCTTCGAGCGCAACGTCACCACGACCTACGGCCTTTACAGCGGGCTTATCGCCAACGGCACCGTGACGAACGGCGTCTTCACGCTGAACCAGCCGGCGGTCGCGGCCTATCAGTCCGCCGCGAACGCCGCGCTCGGCCGGACCGCGAACGAAACCGAGGTGCGCACCTATGCGGCTGGTCTCTACGCCAGCTACGCGGCCACCTTCGCCAGCGCCTATGGTGACAACTGGAGCAGCCAGGCGCGCTTCCAGCCAGCCACGCTGGAAAGCAATTACAGCTTCAGCGTCTCCGCGCCCGACGCGCGGCCGGGCCTGGCCACCAGCACGACGGTCACGCAACTCGGCGTCACGGTCTTCGAGCGCAATGTCAACGAGACCTACGGGCTCTACAACGCTCTGATCGGCAGCGGAACCGTGGCGAACGGCGTCTTCACGCTGAACCAGGCCGCCATCGGCGGCTATCAGGCCGCGGCGAACGCCTCGCTCGGCCGGACCGCGACCTCGGCCGAGGTCAGCGCCTACGCCGCCAGCCGCTACGCCAGCTACGCCGCCACCTTCAGCGCGGCCTATGGCAGCGGCTGGGCGAGCCAGGTCAGCCAGACTTTCAGCGCGAGTTCCGCGGACGCTCGCCCGGGCCTCGCCTCCAGCATCACCGCCAATTCGGTCTGGCAGTCCGGCCAGCTCGTCGCCGCGATCGACCAGGCGGCGCTGCAGCCGGCCTCGGGCGTCGTCGGCAACGGCACGCCGATCATTGTCGGCCGGGACGTGACGCTGAACATCGGCGGCAGCATCGGCTCGCTCGCCCCTGACGTCACGGTCAATCTCGACGCCATCCGCAACGGCACGCTCTCGACCGCGGAGCTCCAGGCGCTAGCGGTCGCGACGACGCCGGGCTCGGTCAAGCTGTTCGGCACGAATGCGAGCAACCAGCGCGTCGCCGTCTCGAGCATCAACACGGTCCCGAACGGCGTCACGCTGACCTCCGTCGACATCGCCCAGACCGCGCCGCTCTTCATCAGCGCGACCGGAACCTTCTCCGGCTCGGCCCAGGGCGACATCTATCTGCAGTCGACCACCGTCGGGCAGGCCGGCGGCGGCTCGCTGCATCTCGGCCGCGTCACCGCGACCGGCGCGATCAACCTGCAGGCCCCGCAGGCGATCACGGTCACGACCGCGCCGAACAGCTCGACGCCGCTCAATGCGGTCCAGATCGAGACCGGCGGCGACCTGACGCTCTCGGCCGCCGGCGGCGGCATCGGCTCGGCCGCGACGCCCCTCACCTACCAGATCGGCGGCCGGCTGATCTCGGCCTCGGCCGGCGCCGGCGACGCCTATCTCGTCAAGCCGACCGGCAATGCCGACATCGGCCGCATCTTCGCGCAGGGCACGGCCTCGATCAGGGCCAATGCCGGCTCGATCACGAGCTATCTGCCCGGCGTCGCGATCTCGGCGCGGAACGTCCTGCTCAACGCCTCCGGCAATGTCGGCAGCCAGGCGACGCCGTTCGCGGTGCAGTCCGCGAGCGACGGAGAGATCTCCGGCCAGATCGGCGGCTCGGGCTGGATCTCGACCCCGACGCTGGCGACGCAGACGGCGGTCGCGCAGCGCATCGGCGCGCTCGCCGCCGCAAACAGCCTGACGCTCACGGCAGACGCCGAGCTGCGCGTGCTGCGCAGCCTGACCGCGACGACGGGCGCGCTCGGCGCCACAGCCGGCTCGATCGTGATGGAAACGGGCGCGACCGCGACGGCGGCGGGCCGGCTCACCCTCGCATCCGCCACGGGCGTTACGCTCGGCCGCGTCAGCAGCGCGCTCGTCGCGCCGCAAGGCACGGCTTCGATCGTCGTGACGGCCACCGGCGCCATCACCGGCAATGCCGGCGTGGTCAACCTGAACGCGGCCCAGGCCGGCGGCGTGATCGCGCTCAATGCCGGAAACGGCATCGGCGCGCCGCTCGCCGCCGTCAGCTTCGCCGCGCCGAGCCTCTCGGCCCGCAGCCTGCAGGGCAACGTCAACCTGCGCACGGCCTCGACCACCCGCGTCACCAGCCTCACGGCGGATACCGGCGTCGCCACCGTCGCCGCGGACGGCGCGCTGACGGTCGATGCGCTGACCAGCGGCGGCGCGGCGAGCGCGACCTCCACCGGCAGCACGCTCACCGTCACGACGCTGAACGCCGGCGGAACCACCAATCTCGCCGCCGCCGGCCTCGTCACCATCGGCGGCGCGAGGACGACGGCAGGCGATCTCGTCGTCACCTCGACCGCCGCTGGCATCACGGCGACGACGCTCGACGCGGCCGGCGCGCTCGCGCTGAACGCGCCCGGCGCGATCACTGTTACGACCGCGACCAGCGGCGCGACCACGCAGGCGGCCTCGTCCGGCGACACGCTGGCGATCACGACGCTGACCTCCGGCGGCGCGGCGACGCTCGCCGGCCGCAACGGCGTCACGCTCGGCAGCGCCACGACGGCGGGCGATCTGACGGTCGGCTCCAGCCATGCCGGGATCACGGCCGCGACGCTCAGCGCAGCCGGCGCGGCCGCTCTGACGGGAACCGGCGCGGTCTCGGTCACGACCTCAC
>NZ_JBXAQP010000015.1:0-23694 GCF_058807355.1 Allobosea sp. GW821-FHT12C12 | reverse complement strand
CGCTGACCTCCGGCGGCGCGGCGACGCTCGCCGGCCGCAACGGCGTCACGCTCGGCAGCGCCACGACGGCGGGCGATCTCGTCGCCAGTTCGACGGGCGGCGGCATCACCGGCACGACCCTGACGGCCGCCGGCACCGCCGACATCTCCGCCGCCCAGGCGATCACCATCGCCAGCCTCGGCAGCGGCGGCGCCGGCGACGTCCGGTCCTCGGCCGGCGCGATCGATGTCGGGACGTTGAACGCCGGCGCGACCACGCATGTCACGGCCGCGACCTCCGTCACGCTCGGCACGGCGACGACGAGCGCCGGCGATCTGCGGGTGCGCTCCACCGGCGGCTCGGTCACGGCGACGCGTCTCGACGGCGCGCAGGGTGTCGAGGCAACCGCGCCCGGCGCGATCGCCATCGCGACGCTGACCAGCGGCGGCGCGACGACCGCGACCTCGACGGCCGGCACGCTGCGCATCGACACGCTCTCTTCGGGCCAGACCGCGACGCTGGCGGCCGCGGCCGGGATCACGCTCGACAGCGCCGAGGCGCGCGCGGGCGACCTGATCGCCTCGTCGAACGCCGGCATTCAGGGCCGTTCGCTGAGCGCCGCCGAACGCATCGGGCTCACGGCAAACGACCTGATCGCGCTGAACGGCGCGACCAGCGGGACGGGCATGTCGATCGTCTCGACGACTGGGGCCGTGCGCGCCGCCGCGCTTCGCTCCGGAGCGACGATGACGGTCGAGGGAGCCGGCGGCGTCGCGCTGCAATCGGGTCTGACCACGGTCGGGGACCTCGTTCTGCGCTCGGCCAATGGCGGGCTCGCGCTCGGCGAGATCAGGGCCAAGCGCGACCTCACCCTGTTGGCCCTGGGCGCGGTCGCGGCGGATTCGCTGACCGCCGGACGCGACCTCGGCGCGACCTCGCAAGGCGCGACGCTCGCCATCCGGGCCTTCACGGCCAGCCGCGACATCGCGCTCGCCGCCAATGGCGCGATCGCGCTCGACAACGCCGATGCGGGCCGCAATCTCTCCGTCGCTTCGGCCGCGTCCGGGGTCACGCTGCGGACCGCGCGCGCCGGCGGAACGACCTCGCTCGACGCGGCCGGTCTCCTGACCGTCGCATCGCTGCGCTCCGGCGGCACGGCGAGCCTGTCCGGCGGGACATTGTCGGTCGGCGAGCTGATCGCCGGGGATATGGCGACGCTGCGCGGCGCCGGCGCGGTCAGCCTGGGCAGCGTCTCGACGCTGCTCGGCGACATCGCCATCGCCTCGGTCACGGGCCGGATCGACGCGGCCAGTCTCGACGCGGCCGGAGCGCTCGCCTTACAGGCCGCGTCAGCCGTGCAGGTCACGACCGCGCGCAGCGGCGGCTCGGCCAGCTTCGCCTCCACGGCAAGCGACGTCACGGTCAACCGGCTCACCGCCGGCCGCGACGCCACTCTCGCCGCCGACGGCTCGGTCCGCCTCGTCGACGGCAAGGCCGGCCGCACGCTGACGCTGGTCTCCGCCCGCGACCTCGTCTCGATCGGGACGGCGACGGCCGGCGGCGACATCGCGGCCACGGCGCAGAACATTGTCTTCGGAGCGCTCGACGCGGGCCGCGATGCGCGGCTGTCCAGCGCGGGCGCGATCGACGGCGACAGCATCGTCGCGACGCAGACATTGACGGCCCTGGCCGGCGCGAGCGGGGCCGGTTCGATCCGGATCGCGGTCGGCGCGGCGCGCGACGGCACGTTCTCGGCGCCGGACGATGTGCGGCTGGGCCGCTACGGCGCCGGAGACAGCATCGTCATCCTCGGCAACACGATCGCCTCTAGCATCGTCCAGCTTGCCGGAGCCTCGGGCCGGCCGCTCGAGCTGACCATCGCCGGCTCGCGCGGACGGACGGCGGAACAGGTCGCGCTCTCGGTCGATGCGACGGCGTTCCGCACCACGCGTTTCGAGACGGTGGACGGCACGCTGACCACGACGTCGCGGCGCTTCGACCTGTTCGGGAGCTTCGTGCCCGGCGCGCTCAGGCTCGACGCGCCGGGGCTGCGCCTGCTCGCCAACAACCGCAGCCCCGCGCCGCTGACCGGCTTCGATGTCCAGCTCTATCAGCGCGACAGACCCTTCTTCGTCTCGGTCAACAGTGCTAGCCTCACCACCAATGCCATGGTGATCAGGTTTGATTCGGACGTGATCAGCATTCCGGGTGGCAATGGCGGGGAACCGGAGGTCTCGATGGCGCGCGACATGCCACGTCTGGGTGCGTCCATGCTGACGGGCCCGAGCTTCGGCGAGACGGCCCGCAGCTTCGTGCTCGACGCGACCGGCCGCTGGCGCAGCCGCGATCCCGAGACCACCGCCAGCCTTGGTGGAGGCATCGGCACGCGCGTCAATCTCGCCGGAGGCGGGGAGCAGCCTTGACGGCCTGCATCAGCCTGCGGGCCCCCTTCTCGGCGGGCCCGATCGTTCTGAGCCTCGCCACCGCCCTGCTCTGCGCAGGCGCGGCGCCGGCTCTCGCGCAGATCACGCCGCGCACGCTCGAAACCGAGGCCGAGCGCCAGCGCCTGGACCTCGAACGGCAGGCGACGCCGCCGCGCCAGCGCGGCCCCGCCGTCGTCGCGCCGGACCGGCCGCCGCCGCTCACCTTTCCGGCCGGCGGCGCCACCGTCCTGCTCAAGCAGGTCGAGTTCGGTTCGTCGGCGTTTCTCAGCGACGCGGAACTCGACGCGATCCGCCGGCGCTATCTCGGCAAGACCGTCGATCTCGCCGCGATCGGCGCGCTCGTCCAGGCGGTCAACGATCTCTATGCGGAGAAGGGCCAGGTCACCGCGAGCGCGATCCTGCCGCCGCAGAAGCTCGACGGCGGCGTGCTCAGGGTCAGCCTGATCGAGGGCAAGGTCGGCGCGATCAGCGTGACCGGCGCGGTCCAGTCCTGGCCATGGTATCTGCAGTCGCAGATTCCGGCCCGCCAGGGCGAGGTCGTCGACGCGCCGGCGCTGAACCGCTCGGTCTCGATCTTCAACCGGATCAACGAGGTGCAGTTGCGGGCGCAGTTGCGGGCCGGCCAGACCTTCGGGTTGACCGACCTCGAACTCGCCGCGACGGAGCCGCCGCGCAACCTGGCGCAGATCTCCTTCGACAACCAGGGCGTCAAATCGACGGGGCGCTATCAGGGCGTGCTCTTCCTGAAGCATAGCGGCCTGCTCGGCATCGACGACCGGCTGATCTTCTACGGCTCGCGCTCGCGCGGCGGCCTTCTCGGCAGCCTGAGCTACGGCATCCCGGTCTCGCCCTTCGGGACGCGGCTGGGCGTCAGCTACACGCGCTCGGCCTTCCGTATCGTCACGGGCCCGACCAGGGAACTGCGGCCGGAGGGCCTTTCCGAGAGCGGCGCGATCAATCTGACGCAGCCGGTCTTCGCGACCGACGCGATCCTGCTGCAGGCGACGGCGAGCCTCGGCAAGGGCCTGAGCAACAGCAAGCTCATCGACATCGAGACGGCGAACAGCCGCAACACCAAGATCTCCGGCGGGCTTTCGCTGAACGTCACCCTGCCGGGCTTCGTGCAGATGCTGACGCCGACGCTGACGCGCGTCAATTTCGAGGACCGCATCGCCCAGCAGAAGCGCGATTTCACGCTCTTCACCGGCACGACCACGACGATCCTGCGCATCAGCGACGACATCTACGCCTCGATGGTCGGGGCCTGGCAATATTCGAACGTCACGCAGCTCCCCGGCGACCAGGTCTTCCAGATCGGCGGACCGACCACGATCCGCGGCTATCCGATCGGCGCGGCCTTCGGCGATTCAGGCTATTACGGTCAGGCCGAGCTTCACTACGCCCTGCCCGAGCCGCTGAAGAGCCTCGACGCCTTCATCTTCCTCGACCACGGCGCGACCTACGCGACCTTTCCGTCGGTGCGGCGCGCCACCGCCGTCGGCGCCGGCCTCGCCTGGCGGCCGGTCGACTGGGCGACGCTGGAGGGCGGCATCGCGCGCCCGCTCCAGCGCGTCACCGCAAACCAGCGCGATCAAGAACTCTATTTCCGGTTGACCCTGCGAAAGACCCTCTGAGGGTCATCGCCGCGAGAGGACATCAGCACGACCATGGCGCCCCTACCGCTGTTCTATTCCGAGATCGTCGTCCTCGACCGCGACGCCAACCGCGACCTGCGCATCCAGACGCCGGAGCGGCCCTTCGCCTTCGCGGCCGGCAGCCACGTCATCCCGGCGCTGATGGCCGAGTTCGTGCTCGGCTGCCGCGACATGCCGATCCTGTTCATCGAGGAGGCGGGCCAGGTCTCGCCGCTGTTCATGGTCGGGATGCGCAGCGGGCGCAACGATTTCCTCGATGCGTCCGGCCGCTGGGCCGGCCAGCACGCGCCGGCCTATGTCAGGCGCTATCCCTTCATCGGCGGCGACGTCTCGCGGGAGCAGCAGGTGATCTGCCTCGATGGCGGCTTCTCCGGCCTGCGGCAGGCCAACGACAGCGGCGGCGACCGTCTTTTCACCGAGGAGGGCGAGCCGAGCGCGGCGCTGGAGCAGGCGATCACGTTCGTCGCCGAGTACGCCGAAGCCGCCGATGCGACGGCCGCCTTCACCAGCGCGCTGAAGGAACTCGACCTGTTCCAGACGGTGACGATCGACATCCGCACGCCGACCGGGGCAAGCTCGAATTTCCACGGTTTTTCAGCGGTTAACGAGGAAAAGCTCAACGCGCTTCCGGACGAGGCGCTGCTCGATCTGAAGCGCAAGGGCTATCTCGCGCCGATCTATGCGCATCTGATCAGCATGACCAATTTCTCCGCGCTCGGGAACCGCGCGCCGGAGGCGGTCGCCGCGGCGGCCTGAGAGACCGCGTCGCGTTTCAACGCCTCGCGTCCTCCCGGACACGTCGCGTAGCGGCGCGGATCCGGGATGACGGCGTTGGTGTCGGCAAGCAAAAACCTTACGCCACCGCGGCCCTCGGTGCGTTCGAGGCGTCGCCCTCCTCCAGCAGCGCCATCGCCGCCGCGACGCCGCCGCTGCGATGCGGCACGCCGGCGGCGGCCAAGCCCATCTCGACGCCGGACAATGCGCCGAGCAGCATCAACTCGTTGCACTCGCCGAGATGGCCGATGCGGAAGACCTTGTCGGCGACCTTGCCCAGTCCCGAGCCGAGCGAGATGTTGTACTTCTCCAGCGCGATCTTGCGATAGCGGTCGGCGCTATGGCTCGGCGGCATCACCACCGCTGTCAGCACCGGCGAATGCTCGGCCGGGTTCTGGCACAGCACCTCCAGCCCCCAGGCCCCGACGGCGGCGCGGCACGCGGCGGCCAGTCGCCTGTGCCGGGCGAAGACGGCGTCGAGCCCCTCCTCCCGCAGCATGGCGAGCGCTTCCTTCAGCCCGTAGAGCAGGTTCGTCGCCGGCGTGTAGGGGAAGAAGCCGCCGGCGTTGATCTTGACCATCTCCTGCCAGTCCCAGAACGAGCGCGGCAACGTGTTCCTCTTCGAGGCGGCCATCGCCTTTTCGGAGATCGCGTTGAAGCTCAGCCCGGGCGGCAGCATCAGGCCCTTCTGCGAGCCCGAGACCGTGACGTCGACCTGCCATTCGTCATGGCGGTAATCGACCGAGGCGAGCGAGGAGATCGTGTCGACCATGAACAGCGCCGGATGGCCGGCCCTGTCGATCGCCTTGCGGATCTCGGCGATCCGGCTGGTCGAGCCGGTCGAGGTCTCGTTGTGGACGACCATCACGGCCTTGATCTTGCGCGCCTTGTCCTCGGAGAGCCGCGCCTCGATCGCGGCGGGATCGGCGCCGCGACGCCAGTCGCCGGGGATGAACTCGACCTCCATGCCGAAGCGCGTCGCGATCTGCTTCCAGAGCGTGGCGAAATGGCCGGTCTCGGCCATCAGAACCGTGTCGCCGGGCGAGAGCGTGTTGACGATCGCCGCCTCCCACGCGCCGGTGCCCGAGGCCGGATAGATCACCACCGGCTGCTTCGTCCGGAAGACGGCCTTGCAGCCCTCCAGCACCTCCTTGCCGAGGACGGCGAACTCGGCGCTGCGGTGGTCGATGATCGGCATGGCGATCGCGCGCAGGATCCGGTCCGGGATCGGGCTCGGGCCCGGAATGTGCAGGAAATGACGACCCTGCTGCGTTGCCATGGCGTTTCCTCCCGAATGCGCAGTTCAAGCGCGCGACGCGTTCTGCCGGCGTCAGTTGGCTGATCCGGTCTTTTTGCATTCATTTTTTTTGAAGGCAACCATTGATCGAAATTCAATTTGTGCCGCTAGAGTCTCGACAGCGTCTTTTCATTGCAGTACCGAACTGGCATGAGCAGCGCCATCACAGAGCCGCGTCCGGGCGACGAGCGCGCCCGCCCCGCGCCAGTCTACCGCGCGTCCCCCGATGCGGCCAGACAGGGCGTCTCGCTGCATGACGAGCTGCTGGTCGCGCTGCGCGACCACATCGTCGAGGGCCATCTCGCCGACGGCGCCCGCATCCCCGAGCGCCAGCTCTGCGAGCGCTTCGGCATTTCCCGCACGCCCTTGCGCGAGGCGCTCAAGGTTCTCGCCGCCGAAGGGCTGATCGAGCTCCTGCCCAATCGCGGCGCGCGGGTGCGCGAGCTCGGCGCGGACGAGCTGCGCGAGCTGTTCGACGTGATGGGCGGGCTCGAGGCGCTGGCCGGCCGCCTCGCCTGCGACCGCATTTCGGACGATCAAGTCGCAGAAATCGAGCAGGTTCATCATGAGATGTACCGATACTACCTGCGCCGCGAGATGCATGGCTATTTCCAGTGCAACCAGGCGATCCACGCCATGATCGTCGCGGCGGCCGGCAATGCCGCGCTGAGCGCGACCTATGCCAGCTTCGCCGGGCGGATCCGGCGCGTGCGCTATTCCGCCAACATGGCCAAGCAGCGCGACCGCTGGGGCGAGGCGATGCGCGAGCACGAGGCGATCCTCGACGCGCTGCGCCGCCGCGCCGGCTCCGAACTCAGCGACATCCTGTTCCTGCACCTGCGCAACAAGCGCAAGGCGGCCCAGGCCGAGGATTGACGGCTCGTCGCCTCCGTTTAGCGCTCAATCCGCCTGAATCTCATTTTCAGATTGAATGCAAAATTTTTTGGTTCTAGGCTCTCCTCACGACGCCGTCAGAGCGCGACATCAGGGAGGTCCGACCATGAAGACTCATTGGCTTGCCGCATCCGCCACAGTGCTCGCCGGCGCGACGCCGGTCTTCGCCTGGGAGCCGACCAAGGCGATCGAGATCGTCGTGCCCTTCGCCGCCGGCGGCGCGTCGGACCAGATGGCGCGCACCATCCAGGGCGTGATCCAGAAGAACAACCTCGCCTCGCAGCCGATCATCGTCGTCAACAAGCCTGCCGCCGGCGGCGCCGAGGGCATGCTCGAGATCCAGAAATCGGCCGGCGACCCGCACAAGCTGATCACCACGTCGAGCGGCATCTTCATGACGCCGATGGCGACCAAGCTGCCGCTGAGCTGGACCGACTACACGCCGATCGCGATGATGGCGCAGGATTCCTTCGTGCTCTGGGTCAACGCCAAGTCGCCCTACCAGACGGCCGACGACTTCATAAAGGCGGCCAAGGCCGCGCCGCAGCCCATGAAGATGGGCGGCACCTCGTCCAAGCGCGAGGACAACCTGATCGTCTCCGCGATGGAGAAGGCGTCCGGCGTGAAGTTCGCCTACATCCCGCACACCAGCGGCGGGCAGGCATCGACCCAGCTCTCGGGTGGACATATCGAGGGCTCGACCAACAATCCGGCCGAGGACGTCGCCAACTGGCGCGGCGGCGCGACAAAGCCGCTCTGCGTCTTTTCCGACCAGAAGATGAGCTACACCGAGAAGGTCGCCGACGGGAAATCCTGGGCCGACATCCCGACCTGCCCGTCGCAGGGGCTGAACGTGACCTATACCATGCTGCGCGGCATGTTCATGCCCGGCAAGGTCACCAAGGACCAGCAGGCCTATTACGTGAACCTGTTCAAGAAGGTCTCCGAAACGGCCGAGTGGAAGGACTATCTCGCCCGCAGCGCGCTCGTGCCCGACTATCGCGACGGCGAGGCCTTCGTCTCGTTCCTGAAGCAGGACGAGGCCAAGCACGAGAAGCTGATGAGCGAAGCCGGCTTCATGGCGAAGTGAGTCGCGGCCGCCGCGGCGCGGGCCGTCCCGGCCGCGGCGCGGCGAAGAGCCGGGATCCATTCCGGAACGGTTCAGGCATGGGTCCCGGATCAGCGCCGCTTCGCGGCTTGTCCGGGACGACCTCGCGGGGAATGTTGAATGACAATGCCGACTGAGACCGAAACCGTCCCGCCCGGCCTTTCCCGCCGCCCGGTCGAGCGCATCGTCGCGGCGATCCTGATCGGCCTCGCCTGCGTCGTGCTCTACGATTCCTACGGGCGCGGCGCGGGCTGGGACAACGGCCCGCAGAACGGCTTCTTCCCGGCCCGCGTCGGCTGGATCTTCCTGGCGGCGTCGCTGTTCATCCTGGTGCAGTCGTTCCGGTCGCCGCAGGACGGCGTCTTCGTCAGCTACGAACAGCTCGGCCAGGTCATGCGGGTGCTCGGCCCGCTGATCGTCTTCGTCGCGCTGATCCAGCCGCTCGGGCTTTACGTGGCGTCCGCTGTCTTCATCGTGATCTTCATGGGCGTCGTCGCGACCTCGCGCTGGTACGTGATCGGGCTCACCGCGATCCTCGTCCCGCTCGCCTGCTTCTGGGTGTTCGAGCTGCAGTTCCGGGTGCCGCTGCCCAAGGGCCCGCTCGAAGCCGCGCTCGGATACTGACGATGGATGACCTGAACTCCCTGTTCGCCGGCTTCCAGCTCGCGCTGTCCTGGCAGAACATCGGCTTCATGGCGATCGGCGTGGTGCTCGGGATCATCGTCGGCGTGCTGCCGGGGCTGGGCGGCCCCAACGGCGTCGCGATCCTGCTGCCGCTGACCTTCGGCATGGACCCGACCTCGGCGATCATCCTGCTCTCCTCGATCTACTGGGGCGCGCTGTTCGGCGGCGCGATCACCTCGATCCTGTTCAACATCCCGGGCGAGGCCTGGTCGGTCGCGACGACCTTCGACGGCTATCCGATGGCGGTGCAGGGCAAGGCGGCCGAGGCGCTGACGGCGGCCTTCACCGCCTCCTTCATCGGCGCGATCTCGGGCGTCATCCTGATCACCTTCGTCGCCCCGCTCGTCGCCTCCTTCGCGCTCCGGTTCGGGCCGGCCGAGTTCTTCGCCGTGTTCCTCCTGACCTTCTGCTCCTTCATTGGCATGGGCCGGGAGAACCGCGCCAAGATACTGGCCTCGCTCTGCATCGGCTTCCTGCTCGCCGCGGTCGGGCTCGATTCGATCTCGGGCGATCTGCGCATGACCTTCGGCTCGATGGAGCTGATGCGCGGCTTCGACTTCCTCATCGTGGTGATCGGCCTGTTCGGCGTCGGCGAGATTCTGCTCACGGTCGAGGAAGGGCTCGTCTTCAAGGGCAAGCAGGCGAAAATCGATCTCAAGGTCGTGCTGCGGACCTGGGCCGGCCTGCCGCGCTACTGGGCGACATTGGCGCGCTCGGCCGTCGTCGGCATGTGGATGGGCGTGACGCCGGGCGGAGCGATCGCCGCCTCCTTCATGGGCTACGGCCTCGCCAAGCGGTTCTCCAGGAACCCCGCCAGCTTCGGCAAGGGCGAGATCGAGGGCGTGCTCGCGCCCGAGACCGCGGCGCATGCGGCCGGCACGGCGGCGCTGCTGCCGATGCTGGCGCTCGGCATTCCTGGCTCGGCGACGGCCGCCGTGCTGCTCGGCGGCCTGCTCGTCTGGGGGCTGCAGCCCGGTCCGCTGCTTTTCGTCGAGCAGAAGCAGTTCGTCTGGGGGCTCATCGCCTCGATGTATCTCGGCAATCTCGCCGGCCTCGTCATCGTACTGGCGACGGTGCCGCTGTTCGCGGCGATCATGCGGATTCCGTTCTCCTACGTCGCGCCGGTGATCCTGATCGTCTGCGCCATCGGCGCCTATACGATCTCCAACTCGATCTTCGACATCTGGCTGATGCTGCTCTTCGGCATCATCGGCTACGTCTTCAAGAAGCTCGACTATCCGCTCGCGCCGCTCGTGCTGGCGCTGGTGCTCGGGGACAGGGCGGAGGATTCGTTCCGGCAGGCCCTGCTCGGCTCGAGCGGCTCGCTCAACGTGTTCTGGGCCAACGGCCTCGTCGGCACGCTCGTCGTGCTCGCCATGCTGCTGCTGCTCTGGGGGCCGTTGACGGATCTGATCGGCAAGGCGCGCCGGCGCGGGCGGCCGAAGGACCAACCGGCCGAGATCGGGTGACGCATGACCTCAACGGAAAAAGCGCGCCGTCATCCCGGACAAGCGGCGAAGCCGCGCGGATCCGGGATCCGTTCCGGAACGCAGCCGATGAAGGTTCCGGGTCTTCGCTTCGCTACGCCCGGGATGACGGCGCGAGTGCTGGCACGACTATGAACCAGTCCGCCCTGCCTCGAACCCATGCCCGCAATCTCGGGCTCGAACGCCGGCTGGCGCAGGCGCTCGAGGGCGAGGTCCGCTTCGACGCTTTTACACGCGGCCGCTACGCCACCGACGCCTCGATCTACCAGATCGTGCCGCAGGGCGTCGCCTTCCCGAAATCGGACGCCGATATCGCGGCGGCGCTGACGATCGCGGCCGAGCATGGCGTGCCGGTGATCGCGCGCGGCGGCGGGACATCGCAGAACGGCCAGCCGATCGGCGACGCGCTGATCCTCGACATGAGCCGGCATTTCAACGGCATCCGCGACTACGATCCGGCCAATCGGACGATCTCGGTCGCGCCCGGCCTCGTGCTGGAGGCGCTGAACGCGCATGTCAGGAAGGACGGCCTGTTCTTCCCCGTCGAGCCCTCGACCGCGAGCCGCTGCACCATCGGCGGCATGACCGGCAACAACTCCTCGGGCGCGCGCTCGCTGCGCTACGGCAAGACCGTCGACAACGTCCTCGCCATGAAGGCGATGTTCCATGACGGCGAGCCCTTCGCGCTGGGCGACGGGCCGGTCGGCGACAACGCCTCGGCGCGGGCCCGCGATCTGATGACGCGAATGCTCGCCCTCGCCGACGGCCACCGCGCCGGGATCGAGGCGATCTTCCCGAAGGTGCAGCGCCGGGTCGGCGGCTACAATCTCGACGAGTTGCTCTCCGCGCAGCCGAACCTGTCGCACCTGCTGGTCGGCTCGGAGGGCACGCTCGCCGTCACCACCGAGGCGACGCTCGGGCTTTCGCCCCTGCCCACGCATCGCGTCATGGGCGTCTGCCATTTCCCCGACTTCCGCGCGGCCATGGAGACGACGCGCCACATCGTGGCGCTTGGGCCGGTCGCGGTCGAGCTCGTCGACAACAACGTGCTCACCCTCGGCGCCGACATCCCGCTCTTCGTGCGCACGCTCGCCGACATCACGCGCGGCCAGCCGAACTGCCTGCTGCTGGTCGAGTTCGCCGGCGACGAGCCGTCCGCGCTGAAGCGCGACCTCAAGCGCCTCGACCAGTGCATGGCCGATCACGGCTTCGGCAATGCCGTCGTCGAGGTGGTCGAGCCCGCTCGGCAGAAGCCGGTCTGGGAGGTGCGCGAGGCCTGCCTCAACATCATGATGTCGATGAAGGGCGACGGGAAGCCGGTTTCCTTCATCGAGGACTGCGCCGTCCCGCTCGAACACCTCGCCGACTACACCGACGCGGTGACCGCGCTGTTCGCGCGCCACGGCACGCGCGGCACCTGGTATGCCCATGCCTCGGTCGGCTGCCTGCATGTCCGCCCGATCCTGAACATGAAGGACGAGGCCGGCGTCCGCGCGATGCGCGCCATCGCCGAGGAGGCCTGCGCACTGGTGCGCCAATTCAAGGGTTCGTTCTCGGGCGAGCATGGCGACGGCATCTCGCGCTCGGATTTCGTCGAGCCGATGTTCGGCGGCCCCCTCACCCGCGCCTTCGAGCAGGTCAAGGACGGCTTCGATCCAGACAACAGGCTCAACCCCGGCAAGATCGTCCGGCCCTACCATATGGACGACCGCGCGCTGATGCGCTTCGCGCCGGGCTACGCCACGCCGATCCCGACGCAGACCGCGCTCGACTGGTCCGACTGGGGCGGGCTCGGCGGCGCGGTCGAGATGTGCAACAACAACGGCGCCTGCCGGAAGATGAGCGGCGGTACGATGTGCCCCTCCTGGCGCGCCACGCGGGAGGAGCAGCACGTCACCCGCGGCCGCGCCAACAGCCTGCGGCTCGCTCTGTCAGGCCAGCTCGGACCGGACGCCTTCACCTCGCCGGAGATGAAAGAGACGCTCGATCTCTGCGTCTCCTGCAAGGGCTGCAAGCGCGACTGCCCGACCGGCGTCGACATGGCGCGGATGAAGATCGAGTTTCTGCACCACTATCACGGCAAGCATGGCGTGCCGCTGAAGGAGCGGCTGATCGCCTGGCTGCCGCGCTACGCGCCATGGGCGACGCGGCTCCCGGCCGTGATGAACCTGCGCGACAGGATTCCGCTGCTGGCGCGGCTGAGCGAGCGGATCGCCGGCTTCAGCGCGCGGCGCTCGCTGCCGGTCTGGCGCAAGCCATGGGCGCAGGCCGGCAACGCCGCGAAGCCGGCCGACGTGCTGGGCGACGGGCGCGACGTCGTGCTCTTCGGCGACACCTTCAACCGCTATTTCGAGCGCGAGAACCTTGAGGCCGCCGCCACGATCCTCGACGCCGGCGGCTACCGCATCCACAAGGTCGAGCCCACAGCCGGCAGCCGGCCGCTCTGTTGCGGGCGGACGTTCCTTTCGGCCGGGCTGGTCGACGAGGCGCGTTCCGAGGCGCGGCGGACGCTCGACGCGCTCTCCCCCTACGTCGCCAAGGGCGCGCGCATCGTCGGGCTGGAGCCGTCCTGCCTCTTCACCTTCCGGGACGAGTTCTCGGCGCTGCTGCCGAAGACGGAAGTCGAGCCCGTGGCCAAGGCCGCGCTGCTGCTGGAGGAACTGCTCGCCGCCGACATCAAGGCCGGAACGACCACCCTGCCCTTCGCACCCCAGGCCGGTCGCATCGCGCATCTGCACGGCCATTGCCACCAGAAGGCCTTCGACGCGATGGGCGCGGTCGAGGAGACCTTGCGCGCCATCCCCGGGCTGGAGGTCCGGCCGATCGAATCGAGCTGCTGCGGCATGTCGGGCGCGTTCGGCTATGCGGCCGCGACCATCGACGTCTCGCTGGCCATGGGCGAGCTTTCGCTGCTGCCGGCCATCCGCAAGGCCGCAACAGAAGACCTCATCGTCGCCGACGGCACGAGCTGCCGCCACCAGATCCATGACGGAGCCGGGCGGCAGGCCATCCACGTCGCCCGCGTGCTCGCCGCCGCATTGGAGACGTGACCGACGCAAGTTCTCAACGACCCGGCAAACGGGCGATTCAACCGGAGGAAAGACCATGCTACGCACGATGCTTCTCGGCGGCGCCTTCGCGCTCGCCGCGCTCGGACCGACCCAGGAGGCCATGGCCAAGGACTATTTTCTCGCCAGCGGACGCTGGGACAATGTCGTCCTGGTGATCGACCTCGCCAAGGCGATCGACCCGGCCAATGACGGCACGCCGAAGGCCGTGGTCAACCGGCTGCGCGTGACGCCGGACATTCAGGTCGACGGCAAGACCGTGATCTCCAGCGGCCAGCCGATCTCGATCGCGATCGCGCCCGACGAACGCAAGGCCTATGTCGTCAACCATTCGGGGCGGACCAAACCCGAAGCCGCCGCCGCCTTCCAGCACGGCCACGCCGGCATGGTGACGGTGCTCGACCTGACCAAGGCGCTCGACCCCAAGGCCAACGAAACGCTCGGCGCCGTCGAGGGCTATATCGAGACGGGCGGCTTCGGCGCGACAGGCTTCGCCATCGCGGCCGACGGCAAGTATGCCGTGCTGGCCCATGCCGAGCAGGAGGGCGACGAGGATGGCGGGCGCCATCTCAGCATCGTCGACCTGACCACCAACAAGGTGATCCAGAAGATCGAGCAGGCTTTCGGCAAGCCCGGCTTCCCCTGCCCGCCGAACCCGGTGCCGCACCGCGCGCCGGACCCGAAGTTCGGCTGCTTCCCCGACACCAACGGCGTCACCATCAGCCCGCTCGGCGGCGGCACGATCTTCGGGGCCAATGGCGGCACCGACGACATCACGGTGATGAGCCTCGCCAAGGCGATCAAGGGCGAGGCCGGCGCCGAGACGGCGCGCATCCCGGTCCAGGCCGGCGGCTTCGGCATCTCGACGAGCCCGGACGGAAAGCTCGTCGCCCATGCCTCGCGCGAAAGCGCCCAGACCGACGTCGCCGGCAACACCGTCTCGATCATCGATGTCGAGAAGGCGCTGAGCGAGCCGGCCAAGGCCGAGGTCGCGCGCGTGCTCGTCGGCACCGACGACAAGGCCGTGCCGACGCGCCCGTTCGTCGCCGCCTTCCTGCCGGACGGCAAGCGCGTGCTCTCGACGCATTTCCGCTCGAACAACATCGACATCATCGATGTCGAGAAGGCGATCGCCGGACAGCCGGCGACGATCAGGCGGATCGAGCTGAAGACGCCGGGCGGCGAGCCCTCGCGGCCGCGCGGCGTCGCCGTCACCAAGGACGGAAAATACGCCGCGATCACCGGCGCGCCCAAGGGCAAGCCGAACTCCAGCGTGGTCTGGATCGTCGATCTCGCGACCTACGAGGTGAAGGGCCGCGTCACCGAGATCGGCAACGAGAGCTACATGATCGGCGCGTTCCAGGCCAACTGAGCGCCGACGGCCCATGCGGCGCGCCTGGCGACGCATGGGCTTCGCGAGGAGGGGCAGGCAGTCATGACCAGGCCGCGCATCGGCTTCATCGGCATCGGCATCATGGGCGAGGCGATGACGCGCCGCCTGCTCGACCAGGGCTACGAGGTCACGGTCTGGAACCTCGAGCCGGAGCGGCTCGACAGCGTCGTGCCGCATGGCGCAAGGCCCGCCGCGTCGCCGGCCGAGGTGGCGGCCGCGAGCGACGTGGCGATGCTGTGCGTGCTGCACATGGCCGCCGTCGAGGCCTGCGTCTTCGGCGAGGACGGCGTCGCGGCCGCGGCGGGACCGGCCAGGCTTCTGATCGACTTCTCCACCGCCGATCCCGAGGGCACCCGCCAGGCCGCCGCGCGGCTCAAGGCCGAGCGCGGCATCGGCTGGGTCGATGCGCCGGTTTCCGGCGGGCCGCGGCTTGCCCGCAATGGCGGCATGACGGTCATGGCCGGCGGCTCCAAGGCGGATTTCGCCGCGGCAAAGCCGCTGCTCGACGCAATGGCGGGCAACGTCACCCATATGGGCCCGGTCGGCGCGGGCCAGACCACCAAGATCATCAACCAGGCGATCGTCGGCACCGGCTATGTGCTGATGGCCGAGGCGCTGATGCTGGCCGAAGCCGCCGGAATCGACGCCGCGCGCCTGCCGCAATGCCTCGCCGGCGGCCATGCCGATTCCAGTCTGCTGCAACGGCTCTACCCGCAGATGCAGCAGCGGGCCTTCGAGCCTCCGGCGAGCTATGCGCGACAATTGCTCAAGGACCTCAAGGCGGTGAAAGCGTTCTCGCGCGATCTCGGACTGGAGCTTTCGGTCATCGATCAGGGCGTGGCGCGCTATGCGGCCTATGTCGGGCTCGGCCACGAGATGAGCGATTCAGCCGCCGTGGTGAAGCTCTACGAATACGAGGCGAGCCAACGCGGCGGCGGGAGCTAGGGGGATGCCGAACAGGCCGGCGAAGCTGATCGACGCGCATCACCATGTCTGGGACCTCGATCGCAACCACCATCCCTGGCTCAGCGACGAGCCGCCGATCCGGTTCCGCTACGGCGACTACTCCGCCATCCGCAAGACCTACATGCCGGCCGACTACCGCCGCGACACCGCCGGCTGGGCTGTGGTCGGCTCGGTCTATGTCGAGGCGGAATGGGAGCGCGCGAACGCGCTCGGGGAAAGCCGCTGGATCGCGGGCGTCGCGGCCGAGCACGGCCTGCCCTCGGCCGTGGTGGCCTGGTGCGACCTCGCCGACCCCGGCGCGGCCGAACTTCTCGCCGCCCATGCCGCGATCCCGATCGTGCGCGGCATCCGCCACAAGCCGGCGGCGGCCGGCGACGCGAACGACGCCAGGCGCGGCCAGCCGGGCTCGATGGACGATCCCGCCTGGCGCGCGGGCTATGCCCATCTCGCCCGCAACGGCCTGTCCTACGACCTGCAGACACCGTGGTGGCATCTCGACGCCGCCGCCGCGCTGGCGCGCGACGTCCCCGAAACGCAGATCGTCATCAACCACGCCGCCCTGCCCTCCGACCGCAGCCCGGAGGCGCTCAAGGCCTGGCGCGGCGCGCTGGAACTGGCCGCGGCCCAGCCCAACATCGCGCTGAAAATCTCCGGCATCGGCCGGCCCGGCATCCCATGGGCCGAGGCCGGCAACGAGCCGATCATCCGCGACGCGATCGCGATCTTCGGGGTCGAGCGCTCGCTCTTCGCCAGCAATTTCCCGGTCGACAGCCTGGTCGGCGGTTTCGACGCGATCTTCTCCGGCTTCCTCGCGGCGACGGCGGATCGCCCGGACGAAGACCGGGCGCGGCTCTTCCACGACAATGCGGCGCGGATCTACCGGCTCTGAGGGCGCGGTCGCCGCCAGCGCCGGCGGTGATGAAACAAGGAGCACGGATCCGACACGGCGCCACGATTTCCCGCTTGACCGGAGTGTATGCAATTTGCCTATCATACCGCATACAAAACAGGCTCAGTCGCAGAGGGGTGTCGCATGAACCGGATCGTCACGCTCTTGGCCGCCGCGTCGGCGGCCGCGCTTGTCGCCACCGCCGCCGAGGCCAAGACCCTGCGCTGGTCGGCCAACACCGACATCGCCACGCTCGACCCCTATGCCCATACGGAGAGCTTCACCACGGCGATGCTGCACCACGTCTTCGACCCGCTGGTCAGGCGCGGCAAGACGATGCAGCTGGAGCCCGCGCTGGCGACGAGCTGGAAGACGATCAAGCCCGACACCTGGCGCTTCGAGCTGCGCAAGGGCGTCAAGTTCCACAACGGCAACGCCTTCACCGCGGACGACGTGGTCGCCTCGGTGACGCGGCTGATCGACCCGGCCACGCGGGCCAGGGGCAATCTCTCGGCCGTGATCAGGGCGGAGAAGGTCGACGACTTCACCGTCGATCTCGTCACCAACGGGCCGTATCCGCTGCTGCTGAACGACCTCGCCGGCGTCTACATCCTGGACAAGGAGTGGATGGAGGCGAACGGCGCGCTCAAGGCCGGCAACATCTCGACCGGCGCGACGACCGCCGCCTCGACCGCGGCGATCGGCACCGGCCCGTTCAAGCTCGAATCCTACAAGCCCGACGCCGGCACCAACCTCGTCGTCAATCCCGACTGGTGGGACAAGCCGGAGCACAACCTGACCCGGATCGAGTTCAGGCCGATCAAGTCGGACGCCACCCGCGTCGCGGCGCTGCTCTCGGGCGAACTCGAGCTGATCGCGCCCGCGCCGCTGCAGGATCTGGCGCGGATCGGCGCCGCCTCGGGCTTCAAGGTGATCGAGGAGCCGTCGCTGCGGCTGATCTTCCTCGGCCTGAACCACCGTCCCGAACTGCTGGCGATGCCGGGCCAGAAGAATCCGATGCTCGACCTCAAGGTGCGCCAGGCGCTCTGGCACGCCATCGACATCGACGCCATCCAGAAGCGGGTGATGCGGGCCAAGTCGCGCAACACCGGCACGCTGGTCGCGCCGCCGGTGCCGGGCTATGCCGAGACCAACGACAAGCTGCTCGGCTACGACCCTGAAAAGGCGAAGAAACTGCTGGCCGAGGCCGGCTATCCGAACGGCTTCAAGACCGGGCTAACCTGCCCCAACGACCGCTACATCAACGACGAGCAGACCTGCGTCGCGATCGCCGCGATGTGGACGCGCATCGGGGTTCAGACCGAGCCGAAGACAGAGTCGCGCGCGACCTATTTCCCCCGTATCGACAAGGGCGAGGTCGACGCCTTCATGCTGGGCTGGGCCACCTTGCCGCCGATGGACGGGTTCAGCGTTCTCTCGGCGCTGCTGACCGAGCCGAAGGAGGCCTATGGCGGCTCCAACCGCATGGGCTATGTCAACGCCCGCATCGAGGAGCTGACGCGGCTCGCGGCGGTCGAGCTCGACGAGCCCAAGCGCCGCGCCATGCTGGTCGAGGCGATGAAGATCGCCAGGGATACGGTCGCCTATATCCCGCTGCACCAGCAGCCGGTCGCCTGGGCGGCGAAGGCCGGCATCGAGGTTCCGCAATTCCCGGACGAGTATGTCCGGCTATGGTTCGCGCAGGTGAAGTGAGCGCGCCCGCGAGCAGGATCGGACGATGCTGAGGTTCCTCCTCGCCCGGCTCGGCCAGGCGGCGCTGGTGATGCTGGCCGTCTGCGCGGTGTCCTTCGTGATGTTCCGCTTCGTCGGCGATCCCGTCGCCGGGATGGTGCGGGAGGACGCCAGCGTCCCGGAGAAGGCGCGGCTCAGGCAGGCGCTCGGGCTCGACCAGCCGGTCATCGTCCAGTTCGGGCGGTTCCTCGGGCGCACGCTCAAGGGCGATCTCGGCGTCAGCTATCGCAACCAGCGCCCGGTCGCGGGGCTGATCGCGGAAAGGCTGCCGGCCACGCTCGAACTCGTGCTGATGGCGACGCTTCTGTCGCTGGCGCTCGGCATCCCGCTCGGCGTGCTCTGCGCGCTGAAACCCGACGCCATCGCAGCGCGGCTCGTCCAGGCGGTCTCGCTGATCGGCATCTCGACGCCGACCTTCGTCACCGGCATCGTCCTGATCCTGACCTTCGCGGTGACGCTCGGCCTGCTGCCCTCCTTCGGGCGCGGCGAGACCGTGCGGCTCGGCCCGTGGTCGACCGGGTTCCTGACGCTGAGCGGGCTGAAGGCGCTGATCCTGCCCTCGATCACGCTGACGCTCTACCAGCTCACCCTGATCATGCGGCTGGTCCGCTCCGAGCTGATCGACGTGCTTTCCAGCGACTATATCCGCTTCGCCCGGGCGCGGGGGCTGTCGCTGCGCCGGATCCATTTCAAGCTCGCCTTGCGCAACGCGCTGATGCCGGTGATCACCGTCACGGGGCTGCAGATCGGCTCGCTGATCGCCTTCGCCATCGTCACCGAGACGGTGTTCCAGTGGCCAGGCATGGGGCTGCTCTTCATCCAGGCCGTCAGCTTCTCCGATGTGCCGGTGATGGCGGCCTATCTGCTCTTCGTCGGGCTGCTCTTCGTCCTGATCAACACCGTGGTCGATCTGCTCTATGCCGTGGTCGATCCGCGCCTGCGCGTGAAGGCAAGCTGATGGCCTCGCTCTCCCGCAGGCTGCGGCGCGTGCCGCTCTCGGTCTGGCTCGCAGGCCTGCTCGCGCTCGTCATCATCGCGGCGGCGGCGCTCGCGCCGCTGATCGCGCCGTTCAATCCGACCGACCTGACCAGCTTCAACCTGATCGACGCCGAACTGCCGCCGCGCTTTTCGCCCGAGGGCGATCCTCGCTTCCTGCTCGGCACCGACAACCAGGGCCGCGACCTCTTCTCGGCCATGCTCTACGGCGCGCGCGTCTCGATCCTGATCGGCGGCGGCGCGGTCGTCGTCGCGGCCGTGGTCGGCGTGGGCCTCGGCCTGCTCGCGGGCTATTTCGGCGGCTGGGTCGACGCCGCGATCATGCGCTTCGGCGACATCATCCTGAGTTTCCCGACGATCCTGCTGGCCCTGCTCGTCGCCGGCATCGCGCGCATGCTGTTCCCGGCGGCGAGCTCGGCCGAATGGGCGCCGATCATCCTCGTCGGCGCGATCGCGATCCACGAATGGGTGCAGTACGCCCGCACCGTGAGGGCCGCGACCATGGTCGAGAGCGCGCGCGACTATGTCCGCGCCGTCAAGGTCATCGGCCTGCCCTCGCGCCAGATCATGCTGCGCCACATCCTGCCTAACGTGATGGGGCCGGTGCTGGTGATCGCGACGATCAACCTCGCCGCCGCCGTGCTGACCGAAGCCACCCTGTCCTTCCTCGGCGTCGGCATGCCGCCGACCTACCCCTCGCTCGGCACGCTGATCCGCATCGGCAACGAGTTCGTCTTCTCCGGCGTCTGGTGGATCGCGCTGTTTCCGGCGCTGCTGCTGGTGCTGCTCGTGCTCGGCGTCAACATCGTCGGCGACTGGCTGCGCGACCTGTTCAATCCGAAGTTGAGGGGGCGCGGATGAGCGCCGCCCCCATCCTCGCCATCGACAGGCTGCGCATCGAATACCCGCTCGGCGAAGGCGGCACGCTCGTCGCCGTCGAAGGCGCGACGCTCACCATCGCGCCGGGTGAAATCCATGCGCTGGTCGGCGAATCCGGCGCGGGCAAGACCACGATCGGCAACGCCGTGCTCGGCCTGCTGGAAAAACCCGGCCGGATCGCCTCGGGCGCCATCGCGCTCGACGGCAAGCCCTTCGACCCGACGCGACCGGGCGCGGTCCGGCTCGGGCGCGACATCGGCGCGGTCTTCCAGGACCCGATGACGAGCCTGAACCCGCTCTTCACCATCGAGAGCCAGCTCGTCGAGACCCTGCGCGCGCATCTGCCGCTCGATCGCCAGGCGGCGCGGGCACGGGCGCTCGACCTGCTCAGGGCCGTCGGCATCCCCGAGCCGGAACGCAGGCTTTCGGCCTATCCGCACCAGCTTTCGGGCGGGCAGCGCCAGCGCGTCGTCATCGCCTGCGCGCTCGCCTGCGAGCCGCGCCTGCTCGTCGCCGACGAGCCGACGACGGCTCTCGACGTCTCGATCCAGGCGCAGATCCTCGACCTGCTGCGCGGCCTCGCCGACAATCGCGGCATCGGCATCCTGCTCGTCACCCACAACATGGGCGTGGTCGCGCAGATCGCCGACAGCGTCACGATCATGCATCGCGGCCATATCGTCGAGAGCGGGCCGGTCGCGCGGGTGCTGCGCCGGCCGCAGGCGGATTACGCCAGGGCGCTGATCGGCGCGGTGCCGCGCATCGACGTCAGGCTCGACCGCTTCCCGATGCTCGACGGCGTCAATCAGGGCAGCGCCGAGGTCGCGCGAATCGAGCTGCGCCGCCGGGCCGGCACGGAAGGGGCCGTGGCCGTGCCGGCGCACGACGCCGCCCCGTTGCTCTCGGTCGAGAACCTCGGCGTCGACTACGGCGCGGGCTTTCTCGCCGGGCGCGGCGCGCGCGCCTTCCGCGCCGTCGACGGCGTCAGCTTCGACATCCGCCAGGGCGAGGTCTTCGGCCTCGTCGGCGAGAGCGGCTGCGGCAAGACCACCATCGCCAACGTCGTCGCCGGCCTGCGCAAGCCGACCGGCGGCACGATCCGCTTCGACGGCAAGGTCATCGCCGGCGAGTCCGCCGCGCCGCGCCTCGGCAAGGCGCGCCGCGCCATCCAGATGATCTTCCAGGACCCCTATTCCTCGCTCAACGCGCGCATGCGGGTCGGGCGCATCCTGGCCGAACCGATCCTGTTCTACGAACTCGCCCGCACCCGCGCCGAGGCGGCGGCCGATGTCGACCTGCTGATCGAGGCCGTCGGCCTGCCGCCCGAGGCGGCGCGGCGCTTCCCGCACGCCTTCTCGGGAGGACAGCGTCAGCGGCTCTCGATCGCGCGGGCGCTCGGGGCACGGCCGCGCCTGATCGTCTGCGACGAGCCGACCTCCTCGCTCGACGTCTCGGTGCAGGCGCAGATCCTGAACCTGCTCAAGGATCTGCGCGACGCGACCGGGCTGACGCTGCTGCTGATCAGCCACGACCTCGCCGTGATCCGACAGATGTGCGACCGCGTCGCGGTGATGCGCTCAGGCAGAATCATCGAGATGGCCGAGTCCGAGGCGCTCTTCGCCGCGCCGCAGGCCGACTACACCCGCCAGCTTCTCTCGCTCGTGCCGACGCTCGGGCGCATCCGCGGCGAGGCGCCTTGAGCTCGCCCGCATCAGCCCAAGCCGGAGCCTGCCCATGACCGACATCCTGATCCGGCACGGCGTCGTCGTGACGATGGACGAGACGCGCCGCGTCATCGAGGACGGCGCGGTCGCGATCGCGGGTGACCGCATCGTCGCCGTCGGCACGACGGCCGAACTCACGGCCAGCCATGGCGAGGCAGCGACCGTGATCGACGCCGCCGGCATGATCGTGATGCCAGGCCTGATCGACGCTCACACCCACGCCGGCCACGGCCTGATCAAGACCATGGGCGGCGGACGCAGCGACGAATGGTACGAGGTCTGCCATACCGTCTACACCGTCGCCTCGACGCCGGAGTTCTGGCGCGCCGAGGCGCAGCTCGCGGCGCTGGAGCGGCTGCGCTTCGGCGTCACCACGGCGGTCGCGCTGCTCGGCGGCGGCGACACCATTATGCGTTGCGACGAGCCGATCTATGGCGAGGCCCATCTCGACGGCGTCGCAGAGATCGGCACGCGCTCCGTGCTGGCGGTCGGCGCGACGCGCCCGCCCTTCCCGCGCACCTATGCCCGCTTCGAGAACGGCGCCGCGAAAGAGCACGCCACGACCTTCGAGGACATGTTCGAGACCTGCCGCAAGCTGGTCGAGACGCGCCACGGCACGCTCGGCCAGCGACTCAACATCGCGCTGATCACGCCGACGCTGCGGGCCGAGCACGAGGCCTCGCTCTCCGCCTCGGATCTGGTCGACGCGCGCGCGCAGGGCCGCCGCATGTCGGATTTCGCCAGGGAGGCCGGGCTCGTCTTCACCCAGGACGGCCACACGAGGGGCAGCGTCGCCTATGCCCATGAACTCGGCCTGCTCGGCCCCCATGCGCTGCTCTCGCACTCGACCGCGCTGACGCAGGACGAGATCGCGATCGTCGCCGATACCGGCGCCAACATCGTCCACAACCCGAGCGCCGTCGCCTCGATCCTGGCGCGCTGCCCGGTGACGGAGCTGCTGGAGGCCGGCGCCAATGTCTGCCTCGGCTCGGACGCGACCGCGCCCGACCGCTCCGGCGACATGTTCCGGCACATGCAGCAATGCATGCACTACCACCGCACCTTCCACCACGATCCGAGCTGGCTGCCGCCGGGGCGCGTGCTGGAGATGTGCACGGTCGATGCGGCGCGCGCGCTTGGGCTGTCGAAGGAGATCGGCTCGCTGGAGGTCGGCAAGAAGGCCGACGCGGTGCTGCTCGACTGGCGCCGGCCGCATCTCTACCCGGCCAACATGCCGCTGTTCCGGCTGGTCTATTTCGCCAACGGCAACGACGTCGACACCGTCATCGTCGACGGGCGCATCGCGCTGCGCGGCCGCAAGGCGATGTTCGTGAACGAGGATGCGGTCCTCGACGCCGCGCAGGCGCAGACCGAGTGGATGCTCGACCATTGCGGCTTCCGGCATCTGCTGGAGACGCCGGCGAGCTTCTGGGGCCAGGTCCGCGCCATGGACCAGGTCGAGGCGCGCGGCCTGACCGGGCTGAAGAAGAGCTGATGGCCGGCCGCGTCGCCGGGACGGGCCGGTTGTTGGAAGGAGAGTGGCGCGCGCCGCTCTCCGCTCCCTCTCCCCGCTCGCGGTGGGGAGGGTTGGGGTGGGGGGCAGTTCGGCAGGGTGAGACGGTAACCGATTGCGCTCTCGTCTCCGGTCGCCGGCCAACTCCCGGACGCCTCCTTCGCAGACGATGGTTCCGGCGGAGGGATCGAC
>NZ_JBXAQP010000014.1:0-127511 GCF_058807355.1 Allobosea sp. GW821-FHT12C12 | reverse complement strand
CCTCGTCTCACCAACCGAATGCGCAAACTACCTCAAAAACGCAGGATACGCTTCCGTGTAAATGAAGCATGCTCTAGGCGACGCCCAGCGTCAGCAGATCGTGGACATGCACCAGTCCGACCGGGCGATCGGCTGAATCGGCCACGATCAGCGCGGTGATGCGCAGGCGGTTGACCAGCTCCAGCGCCTCGACCGCGAGCGCGTCCGGCGCGATGCGGCGCGGGCTCGGCGACATCACGTCGCGCGCCAGCCTCGCCGCGACGTTGCCGGCCGTCAGCTTGCGGCGCAGGTCGCCGTCGGTGATGACGCCGGCGAGCTTGCCGTCGGGGTCGATCACGATGGCGCAGCCGAAGCCCTTGGCCGAGATCATCGCGACGACGTCTGGCAGGGCTGCCGTCTCGCCGACGAGGGGCAGGTCGGCGTCGCGGTGCATGATGCTCTCGACGGTCTTGAGCTGCGCGCCGAGCTTGCCGCCGGGGTGATAGACGAAGAAATCCTGCGGCGAGAATCCCCGCGCCTCCAGCAGGGCGACCGCGAGCGCGTCGCCGAGCGCGATCTGCATCGTCGTCGAGGTTGTCGGCGCGAGGCCGTTGGGACAGGCCTCTTCCGCTTTGGGCAGGACGAGCGCGACGTCGGCCTCGCGGCCGAGGGCGCTGTCGGCGTTCGCGGTCAGGCCGATCAGCCCGACCCGGAAGCGCCGCGTATGGGCGACGATGGCGGCAAGCTCGGCCGTCTCGCCAGACCAGGACAGCGCGATCACCACGTCCTCGGGCTGGATCATGCCGAGATCGCCATGGCTGGCCTCGGCCGGGTGGACGAAATGCGCCGGCGTGCCGGTCGAGGCGAGCGTCGCCGCGATCTTGCGCGCGACATGGCCGGACTTGCCCATGCCGGTGACGACGACGCGGCCGCTCGCAGCCCGGATCAGCGCGACGGCGGCGGCGAAAGGCTCGCCCAGGCCGTCGGCGAGCGCCGAATGGAGCGTGTCGAGCCCGGCGCGCTCGGTCGCGATGGTGCGGAGCGCCGAGGCGCGGATATCGGTCGTCATGGCAGCGCCTCTAGCACGGGGGCTGCCGCCTTCGCCAGCTTCGGCCGTCGCCGCAGCCTTCGAGGTGTTCAACCCCGTTCGCGCCGTCCGTAGAAAAAACAGCCGGCGATCAATGCGGCGCCGAGCAGGGTCGTGCCCCAGACAATGATCTGAGGGCCGATCGGGCTGCCGAAACAACTGTAGAGCCCGATGTAATCCATCTGCCAGCAGTACTTCGCGGGCTCGTATAGCCGTAGGTCCGCGCCATCGTACCGTTGAAGAACAGAAACACGCCGGCAGCCAGAACAAGGCACTTCGCCATATCAGCGCTCCCATGATCGGCATGACCATGCCCTGTCGCCGAAGGTGAGACAATGTGGCCGCGCGGTGCCGTGCGGCCAGCTCATTGACGGCCCGTTAACCGTCTTCGTTCTAACTCCGTTAACCATGCGCGCCATCCCGGTGCGCATCAGCCTTTGCCTGGGAGCGCCGTCTCCGCTTGTCCCGCCGCGCCATCCTCCTGCTGCTCTCGGGCGTCGCCCTGGCGAGCCTTGCGCCGGCCTTGGCGCAGGGCCAGCAGGCGCGCGGGGTCGGGCTGCGCAACACGACGCCGGCCTATGTGGCGCAGCAGCCGGCTCCAACGCCCCCGACCACGCCGCCGGACGCGACGAAGGAGCCCGCCGCGCTGATCCAGAACCAGGCTTCGGTGATCTCGCGCCGCGCCCCGCCGCGCGCCAGCCGCCCGGTGCAGGCGCGCAATACGCGCGGCGTGACGCAGCGCCAGTTCCGCGCGCCGCAGCCGGTCGTCGCCGGCCTGCCGCCTGCGCCCGAGCCGCCACCGCCGCGCCGTCGCCCGGTTACGGAGGAAGATCCCTACGCCGCGCTGGGCTTGAGGCTCGGCGGCGTCACGCTCAAGCCCTCGGTCACTAACTCGATCGGCCAGGATTCGAATCCGCAGCGCATATCCGGGCCGGCGCGCAAGAGTTCCGGATTCAGCCGGCACGAGGGCGAGCTCGAGATCCAGTCCGACTGGAACGTGCATGAGCTCAAGGGCAAGCTGCGCGGCGGCTACAGCGAGTTCTTCCGCGACAGGGACGCCTCGCGCCCCGACGCGGAGGGCAATCTCGATCTCAGGCTCGACGCCAGCCGGGACACCCGCATCCTGCTCGAAACGCGGGCCAGGCTCGATACGCAGCGGCCCGGCTCGCCCGATCTGACCGCTTCCGTGAGGGGCCGGCCGCTGACCTATCAGTACGGCGCCTCGGCCGGGGTGACGTATGACATCAACCGCCTGCAGATGACCCTGCGCGGCTCGGTCGACCGCAGCGACTTCGAGGATGCGCGACTGTCGAGCGGGGCGAGGCTGAGCCAGCGCGACCGCAACCAGACGCAATACGGCGTCAGGGTGCGGGTCGGCTACGAGCTGACGCCCGGGATCAGGCCCTTCGTCCAGGGCGAGGCCGACACGCGCCAGTTCGACCAGAGCGTCGACTCGTCCGGCTACCAGCGCTCCTCGGTCGGGCTGACCGGGCGCGTCGGCTCGACCATCGAGATCAGCCGCCAGCTCACCGGCGAGGCCTCGGTCGGCTATCAGGACCGCGCCTATGACGATGCGCGGCTGAAGAACCTGCGCGGGATCGTCGGCGATGCCGCGATCCTGTGGACGCCGACGCCGCTGACCACGGTGACGCTGCGCGGCGCGTCGGAACTGGGCGACACCACCATCCCCGGCTCGTCGGGCACCACGGCGCGGCGGGCGACGCTGGAGATCGCGCACGCGCTGCGCCGCAACCTCATCGTCACCGGCTTCGGCAATTTCGGCCGCACCGAATATGACGGGCAGGGCCTGCGCGAGGATTTCTCCAGCATCGGCGCACGGGTCGAATACAAGCTGACGCGGACGTTCTCGGTGCGCGCGAGCTTCACCCATGAGCGCCTGAATTCGACGGCGCAGGGCGCGGACTACACGGCGAACATCGCGCAGGTGGGGCTCAGGGTGCAGTTCTGAGCGGACGGAGCCCCTCTTCCTCCGGGAGCGGGTCCCCGTGCCTTACTCCATCCCTTCCAGCTCCGCGATCATCCCCTCGATCATCGTCAGCCCGATCTGCCAGAAGGCCGGATCGCGCGCGTCGAGGCCGAAGGGGGCGAGCAGCTCGGAATGATGCTTGGTGCCGCCGGCCGAGAGCAGGGCGAAGTAGCGCTCCTGGAAGCCCTCGGCCGAGTTCTGGTAGACGCCGTAGAGCGAGCTCACCATGCAGTCCCCGAAGGCGTAGGCATAGACGTAGAAGGGCGAATGGATGAAGTGCGGGATGTAGCACCAGAACGGCTCGTAGCCGGGGCCGAGCCTGATCGAAGGGCCCAGGCTCTCGGCCTGCACGCTCATCCACAGTTCGCAGAGGTTCTCAGCCGTCAGCTCGCCGCCCTTGCGCGACTCGTGGACCTTGCGCTCGAAGGAATAGAACGCGATCTGACGGACCACCGTGTTGATCATGTCCTCGACCTTGGCCGCCAGCATCGCCTTGCGCTGCTGCGGATTGACGGTCTCCGAGAGGAGCTTGCGGAAGGTCAGCATCTCGCCGAAGACGCTCGCGGTCTCGGCCAGCGTCAGCGGCGTCGGCGCCATCAGCGCGCCGTTCGGAGCGGCCAGGACCTGGTGGACGCCATGGCCAAGCTCGTGGGCGAGCGTCATCACGTCGCGCGGCTTGCCCTGATAGTTGACCAGCACATAGGGGTGGGCGGAGGGCACGGTCGGATGCGCGAAGGCGCCCGGCGCCTTGCCGGGCCTTGCCGGCGCGTCGATCCAGCGCTCGTCGAAGAAGCGCCGGGCGATGCCCGCCATCTTAGGCGAAAACGCGTCATAGGCCGAGAGCACCGTGTCGCGCGCCTCGGTCCAGGGGATCGTGCGCTGCTCGACCTTGGGCAGCGGCGCGTTGCGGTCCCAGAAATCGAGCTGCTCGCGGCCGAACCACTTCGCCTTCAGCCTGTAGTAGCGATGCGAAAGCCGGGGATAGGCGGCGCGTACGGCCGAGACCAGGGCATCGACGACCTCGCGCTCGACGCGGTTGGCGAGATGGCGCGAATCCGCGACATCCTCGAACCTGCGCCAGCGGTCGGCGATCTCCTTGTCCTTGGCGAGCGTGTTGGTGATCAGCGCGAAGGTGCGCAACTGGCCGCGGAAGACCGTGCCAAGCGCCTCGGCCGCGCTCTTGCGGACCTCGCCGTCGGCGTCCTGCAGCCGGTTGAGCGTCAGCTCCAGCGTCATCTCTTCGCCATCGACCGGGAAGCGCAGCGAGGCGATGGTTTCGTCGAAAAGGCGGTTCCAGGCGGCGCGGCCGGTCATCGACTTCTCGTGGAACAGCTCCTCGATGCGGTCATCGAGCTGGTGCGGCTTGTCCTTGGCGAGGTCGTCGAGCCAGGGCTTCCAGTGCGCGAGCGGCGGCTTGGCCGAGATCTGCGCCATCGTCGCGGCGTCGATGCGGTTGAGCTCGAGCCCGAAGAACAGCAGCTCGGTCGAGAGCGTGGTTATCTTGTCCTGCGTGTCGCCATAGAACTTGGCGCGTTCCGGGTCGGTGGTGTCGCCGGAATAGACCAGGCCGGCATAGGACATGATCTTGCCGATCAGCTCTTCGAGCTGCTCGTAGGCAGCGACGGCCTCGGCGAGAACGGCGCTGGCGTCCGGGCGCTGCGCGATCGGCGAGAGCTTGCCGCGGTAGAGCGCGGCGAAGCGCTGCGCCTCGGTGGACGCCCGTTCGAGATCGGCGGCGAAGCCCGGCGCGTCCATCGACGGATAGAGATGGCTGAGATCCCATTCGGGCAGGGAGCCCAGCGCCCTGGCCGTCCGCGCCGCGGCATCCGGAGCGGCATGGGCTGCGCCAGGGGGCATGCCCGGGCGGGAGGAAAGGGTCGTCATGGATCTGGCACCTTCGCTCGAGGCGGGTCGTCCTCCCATATGCGGCGTCGCGGCGGTGCGGGCAACGGAAGATCGCGTCCATCGGCGAGCCCTGCGCTTAAGCGCGGCTTAACGGTTCTGGCCGAGGATGATCCAGAACGGAACAGCGGCGCGATTCGGCCCGCTCGCTTCCTCGCTCAGACTGGCCTTCGAGGTTTCATGACCGCTACCATCCTCGTCATCGACGACGATCCCGTCCAGCGGCGGTTGCTGGACGCCATGCTCAAGCGCTTCGGCTATGACGTCGTCGCCGTCGAGAGCGGTCAGGCCGCCGTGGCGCTGCTCCGCGGCGAGGATGGCGCGCGTTTCGATGCCGTCGTGCTCGATCTCGTCATGCCCGATCTCGACGGCATGGGCGTGTTGGCCGTGCTGCGCGAGCGCGGCATCGGGACGCCGGTGATCGTCCAGACCGCCAACGGTTCGATCGAGACGGTGGTTCAGGCGATGCGCGCCGGCGCGGTCGATTTCGTGGTCAAGCCGGTCGGCGCCGAGCGGCTGCAGATCTCGCTCAAGAACGCGCTGAAGCTGGGCGCGCTCGAACACGAGCTGCGCCACATCAAGCGCCGCGCCTCCGGCACGCTCGGCTTCAGGGACCTGTCGACCAAGAGCGCCGACATGGCCCGCGTCGCGCGATTGGCGGAACGCGCCGCGAAGTCGAACATCCCGATCCTGGTCGAAGGCGAATCCGGCGTCGGCAAGGAGGTTCTGGCGCGCGCGATCCAGGGCTCCAGCGACCGCAAGGGCAAGCCCTTCGTCACGGTGAACTGCGGCGCGATCCCGCACAATCTCGTCGAGTCGATCCTGTTCGGCCATGAGAAGGGCGCCTTCACCGGCGCGACCGAGCGCCATATCGGCAAGTTCGTCGAGGCCAATGGCGGCACGCTCTTCCTCGACGAGGTCGGCGAACTGCCGCTCGACGCGCAGGTCAAGCTGCTGCGCGCCATCCAGGAAGGCGAGGTCGATCCGGTCGGCGGCAAGAAATCGGCGCGCGTCGACATCCGCATCATCTCGGCGACCAACAAGAGCCTGCTGGAGCAGGTCAAGCAGGGCGCTTTCCGCGAAGACCTCTACTACCGGCTGAATGTGTTTCCGATCACGCTGCCGCCCTTGCGCCAGCGCCGGGAGGACATTCCCGATCTCGCGCGCGGCTTCCTCGCCCGCTTCGCGGCGGAGGAGGGCAAGCGCATTCGCGGCATCGCGGCCGAGGCGACGAGCCTCCTGTCCGGCTATGACTGGCCGGGCAATGTCCGCCAGCTCGAGAACGCGATGTTCCGCGCCGTCGTGCTCGCCGATGGCGACGAGCTGACGGTCGCCGAATTTCCGCAGATCGCGGCGCAGATGGACGGCTTCGACGTCCGCATCCCGCCGGCGCCCGCGCAGGCGGTGCGCGAATCTCAAGGCGAGCCCCGCATCATCCAGGTGCCGGTGCGCGACCCCAACGCGATCGAGCTCGTCGCCGGCTCCGACATGCGCAAGCTCGACGATCTCGAACGCGAGATCATCACCTTCGCGCTCGCCCATTACCGCGGCCACATGTCGGAGGTGTCGCGCAAGCTCGGCATCGGCCGCTCGACGCTCTACCGGAAACTCAAGGATTACGGGCTGATCGAAGGCGAGTCCGCCTCCGACGCCTCCGACGCCGCGTAGCCGATGTTGACGCGGTCGAAAACGGGCGGCTGTTGCAGAGCCGCATCTTGTCGAAACAGGCCGATTCACGCAGGTATGGCGCGGATTCGGCGACAGTTCCGGGGATAGCGACCATGCGTCTTCGCCATTGGGCGAACTCGGCCTCGGCCCTCTGCCTCATGCTCGGCGTCTCCGCCGCAGGCGCGCAGCCGCTTCCCGCGACCGACCCGTCCACGGGCATCGCGCTGCCGGAGCCGCCGGCGCTGCTGCTGCTCGACGACGAGAAGCCGGGGCCGGTCATCGCGCCGCCGGCGCTGCCGGAGGCCGTCGTCACGGTCGAGGCCATGCCCGCCGCTTCGGAAGCCGGGATGGTGACCGGCACGGTCGCGCCCTCCGCGCCGCCGTCGAACGGCCTGTCGGGCCTGTCCCGGCCAGCGAGCGCCACGACATCGCCCGGTGTCGTCGACGAGCCGCTCGCGCTCGACATCCCGACCGTCGAGATGCCGCCGGCCGACCCCGCGCTCGAGCCGGCTCCGATGCCTGAACCGCCGCGCTCCGCCCAGCCGGAGCCCTTGCTGATCCAGCCGCCCGACCTTCCCGCCGTCGTCGTGGCGCTGCCGCCCGCATCCGGGTTCGCCGCCGACATCGCCGCACGCGCCACCGAGGCGCTGGCGCTGCCGCGCCTGGCCGAGCGCGAGCGGGCCGAGATCGTCGCGGCCTATGCCGCCAACCAGAACCGTCCGCTCTGGATCGACGGGCGCGGCTGGAGCGAGGCTGGCAAGCGTCTCGTCGCCCGCCTGGAGCGCGCCGGCGAGGACGGTCTCAGGCCGGCGGACTATACCCTTCCCGCGTTCGAGGTAAGCGACAGGAGCAGTCTCGCAGAGGCCGATGTCAGGCTCTCGGCGCTGGCCGTGCTCTACGCCCGCGATGCGCGCGGCGGCCGGATCGACCCGCGCCGGCTTTCCAAGCTGATCACGCCGACGCTGTATCTGCCCTCGGCGACCGAGGTGCTGTCGGAGCTCGCTGCCGCCTCCGATCCGGGCAGCGTGCTCGGCGACTACAATCCGCCCCATGAAGGCTATCGCCGGCTCAAGGCCAAGCTCGCCGAGCTGCGCGGTCATCTCGACGACACGTCGCTGGTGCGGATTCCGCCCGGCCCGGCGCTGAAGCTCGGCATGCGCGACGAGCGCATGCCGCTGGTTCGGGCGCGGCTGGGGCTTGGTCCCAGCGAGGAGCCGGTTTTCGACCGCCCGACCGCGCTGGCGCTGGCCGATTTCCAGAAGAAGGCCGGCCTCCCGGCCAATGGCGTGCTGAGCCCGCAGACGCTGGCCGCGCTCGGCGCGCCCGCCAGCGCGCGCGGCGAGCTGGACATCGTCGCCCAGATGGAGCGCTGGCGCTGGCTCCCGCCCGATCTCGGCGCGACGTATATCATGGTCAACGTGCCGGAGTTCCGGATGCGCGTGATGCGCGAGGGCGCGCTGGCGCACGAGGCTCGCGTCATCGTCGGCAAGCCCGATGCGCCGACGCCGATCTTCTCGCACAGGATGGACCACGTCGTCGTCAACCCGTCCTGGTACATCCCGCCTTCGATCATGAAGAAGGAGATTCTTCCGGGGCTCGCCGCCGACCCCGACTATGCCGCCAAGCGCGGCTACGTCGTGACGCGCGGCAAAGGCGGCGGCATCTCGGTGCGCCAGCCGCCGGGCGAGCGAAACGCTCTCGGCTGGATCAAGTTCATGTTCCCGAACGACCATGCGGTCTATCTGCACGACACCCCGAACCGCCGCCTTTTCGCCAGCGAACGGCGCGCCTTCAGCGCCGGTTGCGTGCGCGTCGACAACCCCTTCCTTCTGGCCGATCTCGTGCTCGGCCCGGAATGGACACAGGAGAGGCTGCGCCGGCTGATCGGCTCGGGTGAGCGCCGGATCAATCTGCCCTCGCCGCTGCCGATCCACCTCGTCTACAACACCCATGTCGTCGGCGCGGACGGGCAACTGACCACTTTTGAGGATATCTACGGCTTCCACCGGCTGGTGCGGCAGGCGCTGGAGCAGCGCGGCTGAGGCCGAGTCGGCAAGGTTTCGCCATGATCCACGGCTAGCGAGCCTTCCGTGGAATTTTCCGTGGCGTCATGCTTGCCGGCTTGGTAACCTGCCGTTAACGCTTCTCCGCAACTGTTCGTTCACGTTCATCGCGCCGCCTCCCGGCGCAGCGAGGCGGGTCAGTCATATTGGGCAGGTCTTCAGACACACGGGCGAAACCTGACGCCTTCGGCTCGCGAGCCGCAAGGACGCGCAGGGCGCTGCTGCGCCTGACCCGAAGCAAAGGTCTGACCTGCGGCCTCGCGCTGGCGGCGCTGGTGCTGGGCGTGCGCGGCACCCAGGACGCCGTCGCCAATGGCGACACCCGCACCATCACGATCAGGCACATGCACACCAAGGAGGACACGACCGTCACCTTCAAGCGTGACGGGCGCTATGTCGCCGAGGCGCTGGAGAAGCTGAACTGGGCGTTGCGCGACTGGCGCCTCGACGAGCCGATCCGGATGGATCCGCGCCTGTTCGACATTGCCTGGGAGGTGCATCGCCAGGTCGGCTCCGACCAGCCCTTCTATGTCGTCTCGGCCTATCGCTCGCCGGGCACCAACTCGATGCTGCGGCGCCGCTCGCGCGGCGTCGCCAAGTACAGCCAGCACACGCTCGGCAAGGCGATGGACTTCTATCTGCCCGACACGCCGACCGCCCGCATCCGCGAGGCAGGCATGCGCATGCAGCGCGGCGGCGTCGGCTTCTATCCTGGCGCGCACACGCCCTTCGTCCATATGGACGCCGGCTCCGTGCGCTCCTGGCCGCGGATGACGCGCGACCAGCTCGTCAGACTCTTCCCGGACGAGAAGACCGTGCATCTGCCGGCCGACGGCCAGCCTCTCGCCGGCTACGACCTGGCCAAGGCCGACGTGCTCTCGCGCGGCGGCTCGGTCGCGGGCTATGCGGCGGCCGATCTCGACGAGGGCGCGATCATCTCGTCCGGCCGCAAGAGCCTGTGGGCCTCGCTCTTCGGCGGCGACGAGGAGGAGGCCGACGCCAGGCCGACGGGCGGACGCGCCGGGCCGCCCAAGCCTCAGCCCACCGTCATGGCCTATGCCAACAACGGCGCCTTCGTCGACAGCAACTCGTCGGACGGCGGCCGCTTCGCGGTCGCCTATGCGCCGCCTGCGGCGGAAGCGCCGGCGCGGCCCGTGCGGGGAGCCACGCGCCGGCCCGAACCGGCGCCGGCCTCCGCCGAGGCCGAAGCCGCCGCGGCTGCACCTGCCGCGCCCGCGCCGGCCGTGGTCGACAACCGGCCCAAGCTGATCGACGCGCCGTTGCCGCAGGCCCGTCCGCGCGGTCTGACCCTGCCGGAGCCCCCTGCGGCGCCGGGCGCTCCCGTCCAGGTCGCGGCGTTGCCGGCAGGCGGCGGCGCGCTCGCCTTCGCGCCGCAGACGCCGGCGGCCGACCAGAAGCTCGTGCTCGCCTCGCTGCCGCCGCGCCGACCGGGCGAGATGACCGCATTGGTCGAGAGCATCGTATCCGGCAAGCCGATGGCCGCGCCGCTGCCGCCGCAGCGCCCGACGGAACTCGCGGGCGCGATCCCGCCCGGCTTACGGCTGTCCTCGGCCGAGGCCGCGCCGCCGGCCGTCGAGGGCAAGCTCGTCACCATCACCCATCCGCTGCCGCCGAGCCGGCCGCGCACCGGCCCTGCTCCTGCCGCCGTCGCCGAGGCCCCCGCGACCGCGCCGGCCTCGCGCGTCGCCGCGACGCCTGCCGTGGCGCAATACGACTCCGACCGCTCGAATCTCGATTCGCTGTTCGCGGCGGTCTCCCGCACGCCGCCCGCCGAGGGCCGCACCGTCACGGTCGCGCGGGCGAAGGCCGCGCCCCCTGCCGGCAATGCGACCATCCACGCGCCGAGCCCGGCCGCCGCGCTCGGTTTCAGCCACGCCGAGCCGAGCGACGCCAAGACCGGCTCGTTCTCCGGGCCGGCCGTGCGCCCGCTGCCGACGAACTTCGTGCAGAATTAGCCATGCGCCAAGGCGCTCTGGTTTTGATCCGGGATCCATCATGGGGCGACCACATTGCTCTATGATGGATCCCCGGTCGGCGCTTCGCTTGCCCGGGATGACGACGTGTTTCCGAGCGAACTCATCGGCTTGCTCTACGGCTCCTCCCGGTCGATCGGCCAGTGCCTGAAGACGCCCAGCGCCTCGCAGGCTCTCGCCTGCGCGGCCAGCGCCGGCCAGCGCTCCTCCGGCGCGAATTCCGGGATGACGAAACGGCAGAAGCCCCAGGCTATGGCCGCGGCGATGTCGCCCGGGCGGAGGACCGGACCGGAGCCGAGCGCGCCGGTCTTCGCGGCGTCCTCCAGCAGGTCGAGCGCGGTGTCGAGCTGGGCGACGATGCGTTCCTGCCAGGGGCCGTAGCGCCGAGCCTCGGGACGCTTGCGTTCGTACTCGATCGAGACCGCCTTGTCGGCGGCGACGATGCCGATGCCGGTCAGGCTCAGGTCAAGGGCGCGGGCGGCCGGCTCCGCCGGCCTGAGCGAACGGCCTGCGACATCCTCCATATGCTGGATGATCAGGTTGGAGTCGGTGATGACCGCGCCATCGTCGGTGACCAGCGTCGGCGCCTTGATCAGCGGGTTGATGGCGCGGAAGGCGTCCATGTGCCGGAACACCGAAACCGAGCGATGCTCGAAGTCGAGCCCCAGCAGCGTGCCGGTGACGGCGGCGCGGCGGACATAGGGGCTGTCCAGCATTCCCACGAGCAGCATGGCGGTCTCCCATTGGCGATCGCGCGACAGTGCCAAGCGAAGACGGCGAAGCCACGCGAATTCGCGTGATTTCACGCATCACGCGGCGTGATGGCGCGGCGCTCCAATCAGCCGGGCCGGCGATATCCCTTCCTGCCCGCTGCCGAAAGCGCTAGCCTGCCGCCAAGGCTGCGATCGCTGAGGAGGTCAGGCTCATATCCGCCCGAACGATCCGCCGCTGAAAACATCGTCGGACTCGGCAAATCCGGCGGCGCGCCGCCCCCTCCCCGTCATCCCGGGGCATGCCCGGGATGACGGGGAGGGTGTCAAAAGCGCTCAGGCGTTCTCGCCGACGGCTTGCAGATAAAGGTCCAGGATCGCCTCTTCCTCGGCGCGCTCGTTGGCGTCGCGCTTGCGGATGGCGATGACCTTGCGCAGCACCTTGACGTCGTAGCCATTGGCCTTCGCCTCGCCATAGACCTCCTTGATGTCGTCGGCGATGGTCTTCTTCTCTTCCTCGAGCCGCTCGATGCGCTGCACGATGCTCTTGAGCTGGTCGCCCTGAACCGGATCGTCCATCTGATGTCCTCAATCGTCGGGTGGGGAAAATGGCCGGCAGGGTTCGCGCGGTTTGGGGGGCTTCGTCAACCCGCCAGGGGCCTGCTCTCAACAGCCGCGTCGCCCTGGCCGGCACGCAGCGCGGCAAGGCAGCCCGGCAGCACGGCCGCGAGCCGGCGGCCCCAGGCGAAGGCGTCCGCGCGCGTCGCGATCAGATCCTGGCGCACCTCGATCAGCGTGTCCGGGAGGCCGCGCCGCGTCGCGTGGCGGTCGATCGTGTCGCCCGGCAGGCCGCCGGAATAGGGCTCGTTGTCGCCGACGATCAGGTCCGGATCGGCCTGAAGCGCGGCGATCAGCAGCTTCGAGAGCTTGCCCTCATCGCCCCGGAGCAGGCCGACATGCCAAGGCCGCGCGACGCCCTTCCAGAACGGCGTGAAGGAATGGATCGAGACGATCGCGGGCGGGCGGCCTGCCGCCAGCGCGGCCTCGGCCGCAACGTCGATCGCGATGTCGTATGGCTTGTAGTAGCGCGCGACGCGCTCGGCGATGCCGGTGGCGTCGAGATGGCGATTGCCGGGCACGATCGCCCCGTCCGAAAGCCGCATCACCAAAGTCGGGTCGTCGAGGCCGCGATTGGGGTCGATCAGCAGGCGCGAGAAGTTCGAGAGCACGGCCGGCGCGCCGAGAGCGGCGGCCATGGCGCGCGTCACGTCGGCCGCGCCGATATCGTAGGCGATGTGGCGCTCCAGTTGCGCCGGCGGCAGACCGAGCGCGTCGAGCTCGGGCGGGATCGCGTTGGTCGCATGGTCGCAGAGCAGCAGCACGCCGGCGGCCGGATCGCCGGCGACGATCTCGACATCGCCGATGGCGAGGGAATGCGTCTCGGGCGCGGCGGCGGGGCTGGGCGGCATGGCGGGCTGTCATAAAGTATGATTATTGCCACAAAAGCCTGATGACTGCGGCAGAGCCGCCACTTAAAAGAATCGGCGATGAAAGTCGATGGAATCGGCTCGGTCACTGGCGGAACGCGGGGCGGACTTGGACTCATCGGATGACGCCATCGCAGCGGCCAGGATCGCGGCGGCACGGACGACCGCGCGCCGCATCTTCGACGCGGCCGTGGCCCGCGCCCATCCGGCCTGCTGCCTGCCGGCGCATCTGCCCGAGCCCCCGGCGAAAGGCCGGCTGATCCTGCTCGCCGCCGGAAAAGCGGCCGGCAGCATGACGGCGCTGGCCGAGGCGCATTACCTCGACGCAGGCTTTCCGCCGGAGCGGCTCGTCGGCCATGCGGTCGCCCGCCATGGCTACGAGACGAGGACGCGCCACATCCCGATGGTCGCGGCCGGCCATCCCGTGCCCGACCAGGGCAGCATCGACAGCGCCGAGCGGGCGCTGGAGCTGGCGAGAGCCGCGACCGCCGAGGACCTCGTGCTGGTGCTGCTCTCGGGCGGCGGCTCGGCCAACTGGGTCGCGCCGGCGGGCGAACTGGCGCTCGCGGAAAAGCAGATGGTCAACAAGGCGCTGCTGCGCTCGGGCGCGCCGATCGGCGAGATGAACATCGTCCGCAAGCGGCTCTCGCGGATCAAGGGCGGCCGGCTCGCGCTCGCCGCCGCGCCGGCGCGACTGCTGACGCTCGCCATTTCGGACGTACCCGGCGACGAGCCGACAGCGATCGCGTCCGGGCCGACCGTGCCCGATCCGACGACGATGGGCCAGGCGCGCGAGATCGTGGCGCGTTACCGGCTCGACCTGCCGAAGGCCGCACGTGACCTGCTCGACGACGAGGCCGGCGAGACGCCCCAGGCCGGCGACCCCGCCTTCGCCAACAGCGAGTTCCGCATCATCGCGCGGCCGGCCGATGCCATGGCGGCGGCGCGCGCGGTTGCCGAGGCCGCCGGCTACGCGGTCCATGATCTCGGGGCCGATTGCGAGGGCGAGGCGCGCGAGGTCGCGGCCGTCCATGCCGCGCTGGCGCTGGAGCTGAAGCGTGCCGGCGGGCGCGCCTGCATCCTGTCCGGCGGCGAACTGACCGTGACCCTGCGCGGACAGGGCCGGGGCGGGCCGAACCAGGAATATGCGCTGGCGCTCGCGGTCGCGCTCGCGGGAGAGCCGGGCATCGTCGCGCTGTCCGGCGACACCGACGGCACCGATGGCGGCGGCGGCGAGGCGAGCGATCCGGCCGGCGCGCTGGTCGACCCGACGACGCTGGCGCGCGCCGCGGCGCTCGGCCTCGTTCCCGCCCAATCCTTGGCCGAGAACGATTCGACCGGCTTCTTCTCAGCCTTGAGAGACCTGCTGCGGACGGGGCCGGCCTTGACCAATGTGAACGATTGCCGCGTGATCCTGATCGACCCTTGAGATGAATCGCACCCTCGCCCTCTTCCTGCATCTGAGCGTCCTGGCGGCCGGCCTTTTCGGACTGTCCGCGCCGGCCCATGCCGATCTGCGCATGTGCAACACCACGGGAAGCCGCGTCGGCGTCTCGATCGGCTATCGCGATGCGCAGGGCTGGGTGACGGAGGGCTGGTGGAACCTCGCTCCGCGCGGCTGCGAGACTTTGCTGCGCGGCGATCTGGCGGCGCGGTTCTACTACGTGCACGCGGTCGATTACGACAAGGGCGGCGAGTGGACGGGAAAATCCGTCATGTGCACGCGCAACAAGGAATTCACGATCCGCGGCATCGAGGATTGCCTGTCGCGCGGTTTCGACCGCTCCGGCTTCTTCGAGGTCGACACCGGCGAACAGAAGAGCTGGACGATCCAGTTGACCGACGCAACCGGCGGCGCGCCGCAGAGGCCTTGAGGATACAGATGAAGCGCGAGCGCCGGATCAAGATCATCGCCACCCTGGGGCCGGCCTCGGCGACCGTCGAGATGTGCGCGAAGCTGTTCGAGGCCGGCGTCGACGTCTTCCGCATCAATATGAGCCACACCCAGCGCGAAACGCTGCCGGAGCGCATCGCCATGCTGCGCTCGCTGGAGACGCGCTACAAGCGCCCGGTCGGCATCCTCGCCGACCTGCAGGGCCCCAAGCTGCGCGTCGGCGCCTTCGGCGGCGATGGCGGCGCGATGCTGGAGACGGGCGCGCGCTTCGTGCTCGATTCGGACCCCGCGCCCGGCACGCCGAAGCGCGTGCACCTGCCCCATCCCGAGATCCTCTCCGCGCTGGAGCCCGGCCACAACCTCATCCTCGACGACGGCAAGATCAGGCTCGTGGTCGAGAAGGCGAGCGCGACGCAGGCCCTGACGCGGGTCACGGTTCCCGGCCGGCTCTCCTCGCGCAAGGGCGTCAGCCTGCCCGACACCGTGATCCCGGTCTCGGCGATGACCGACAAGGACCGCTCCGACGCCGAGGCCGCGGCCGAGGCCGGGGTCGACTGGATCGCGCTTTCCTTCGTGCAGCGGCCGGAGGACATGGCCGATCTGCGCAAGATCCTGCAGGGCCGGGCCCTGGCGCTGGCCAAGATCGAGAAGCCGCAGGCGCTCTCCCGGCTGGAGGAGATCATCGAGGCGTCGGACGCGATCATGGTCGCGCGCGGCGATCTCGGCGTCGAGATGCCGCTCGAGAAGGTGCCAGGCACGCAGAAGCGCATCACGCGGATGTGCCGGCGCATGGGCAAGCCGGTCGTGGTCGCGACGCAGATGCTGGAGAGCATGATCACCAGCCCGGTGCCGACCCGCGCCGAGGTCTCCGACGTCGCGACCGCCGTGTTCGAGGGGGCGGACGCCGTGATGCTCTCGGCCGAGAGCGCGGCCGGGCAGTATCCGATCGAGGCGGTGGCGATGATGAACCGCATCGCCGAGGAGGTGGAGAGCGAGAGCGTCTACCGCTCGATCCTCGAATCGCAGCGCGCCGAGCCGGAGGCGACCGGCGCCGACGCCATCGCCAAGGCGGCGCACGAGATTGCCGACACGCTCAACCTCAAGGCGATCGCGGCCTGGACCTCGTCGGGCTCGACCGCGCTCAGGCTCGCCCGCGAGCGGCCGAACTCGACGGTGATCGCGCTGACGCCCAACCGCGCCACCGCGCGGCGGCTGACGCTGGTCTGGGGCGTGCACTCGGTGGTGACCAAGGACGCCAGCGACATCGACGACATGGCGGCGCGCGCCTGCAAGTTCGCGGTGCGCGAGGGCTTCGCCGCGCTGGGCGACAGAATCATCGTGATCGCCGGCGTGCCGTTCGGGACGCCGGGCGCGACCAACATGGTCCGCATCGCCTTCGTGGCCAAGGAGCATGTCCAGAAGGCGTGAGCAGGGGCGCGGCGGCTAGTTCCGCGCCAGCCCCGATCTTGCCGTCGCCAACTCGTCGATCGCCTGGACCACGATCTCGGGCGCGGCGTGGTGCGGCATGTGGCCGACGCCGGGAAGCAGGACGAAACGCCCCTGCGGGGCCTGACGCGCGATCGTCGCCGAATGGATCGTCGGAGAGACGACGGTGTCGCTGTCGCCGGTGATCGCGATCACCGGAACCTTGAGTTCGCCGTAGCGCGGCGCCTGGGCCGTGACGAAGTCGAAGGTCGCCGCGATGTCCTGCGAGTTGGCCTGGAAGGTCGCGGGCCGCAGCAGGAGTCGGATCTCGCCGGTCTCGACATAGTCCGGCGTCGCCTCGCGCGGCGCGAAGACGCTCTTGGCGCCCGCCTCCAGGCTGAAGCTCGCGACCGGCAGCGCGACCAGCCGCGTGAAGAGCGGCCCAATCAGCGGCATCGTGACGATATTGTGATACCAGGCGATGCCGCCCGGCCAGGGATGGGTGACGCCGCCGAGCAGGACGAGCCCGCGCAGCCGCTCCGGGCGGTCGAGCGCGATCCGGGCCGAGAGCGCTCCCGCCAGCGAATGCGCCACCAGCACGAAGCTCTCCGGCGCGATCCGGTCGAGCGCCTGCATCAGCACGGCCGCCTGCCGGGCGGGATCGGCCATCGCCGCCCCCTCCATGCGGTCGCTCCAGCCATGGCCCGGCCGGTCGAGCGCGATGACGCGGTAGCGCGAGAGTTCGGGGCCGAGCGTCGCCAGCAGATCGGCGTGGTTCGAGGAGGCGCCGTGGACGAGCACGACAGTGCCGCGATTGTCGCCCTGGGGCGCGCGCTCGCGGTAGTGCAGCCGCCCGCCGGGCAACTCGATGAAGGCGCCTTTCGGCGGATAGGCGCGCGCGACCTGCGCCCCGATCCACTCGCTGCGCAGGATCAGGCCGATCGCGGCGAGGAGGATGAGGGCAAGCAGGACGCGTATGAGCATGGAGCGCTTACGCGAGCCATGCCGCTTCGGTTTCGTCGAGCCTTACGTCCGCGCTCAGGCGTCGCGGCCGTCGACCTCGGTCTTCAGCGCATCGACCGCGTTCTTGATCGCTTCCATCCGCGGATAGATCTCGAGCGCGCGGCGATAGGCCACCATGGCGCGCTTGTCGTCGCCCTGCTGGCGCAGGATGGTGCCCAGCCCCATCATCGCGCCGTAGTGACGCGGCTCGCGCTTCAGCGCCTCGCCGATGTCGAGCATCGAGCGGATCGGATCGCCGGCGAGGAAGAGCGCGCTGGCGCGCTGGTTCCAGCCCTCGGCCCAGTCGGGTTCGAGGCTGACGACGCGGTCGAGCAGTTCGATCGCGATCTCGGTCTGCTTCTGGCGCAGCGCCGTCTGGGCGCGGGTCATCAGCAGGTCGGCCGTATCTGAGCCCGAGCGGGCCCAGCGGCGCTGGATCAGGTTGGCGATGCCCTTGGCCTCCTCCGCGGTCTTGGCGGCGGCGAGGCGCTCGAACAGCCGGTCGAGCGTGGCGGCGGGCGAACGCGGCGCGGCGGGCGCGGGCGTCGCCGGGTTGTCGTCCCTGTCGGCGGGCGGAACGATACCCTGGCGCGGCGGCGGGGCGTCCTGCGCGTAAGCAGGGCTCAGCCCCTGCACCGCCGAGGCGGCCAGCGCGAGCGCGACGACTCTCGAAAGGAAGCGTGCGGTCATCATGCCGCAAGAGTGTCACGCGCCGCCCGCCGGCGTCAATTCACGGGGAGGCGAGCGCTTGACGCAAAAAGGCGGGCGCGCCCGAAAGCGCCCCGCCTGACGGACAAGTTCCGGACCGGGTTCCGCGCCGACCGCAAGGCCGGCGCGAAAAACCTCAGCCCTGGCGCGCCTTGAAGCGCTTCTGGACCTTGTTGATGATGTAGACGCGGCCCTTGCGGCGCACGAGCTGGTTGTCGCGATGGCGCGCGCGCAGCGACTTCAGCGAATTGCGGATCTTCATGGTCGTCAACTCCATCGATCCGCATTCCGGCGAATCGGTCGAAAATGTGCCGCCGCGATGCCGACCGGACTCCGGGCCTCATCACCCACGCGAATGGTGCGGTCGGTGCGATGCCGGCTGTATACGGATTTTTGCGCGGATCGCAAGGGCGACGCGCCGTTCGCAGGCCGTATTCGCGGCACGCCGCCCCGCTTCGTCCAGCCGTCCAGCGCTCCCGCGCGGCGTGAGAGGGAACCTGACGCGTCTCGACACGTTGTCCCGCCACACACTTATCGGGGATAGCATCATGAAACTCGTCACCTTCGGCCTTCTCGCGGCTTCCGCCCTGGCGCTCGGCGCCTGCGGCAACACCACCGAGCAGCGCATCGGCGGCGCGGCCGTCGGCGCGGGAACGGGCGCGGTCGTCGCCGGTCCGGTCGGGGCCGTGGTCGGCGGAGCGGCCGGCGCCGTGACCGCGCCGACCGTCGTCCGCGAGACGCGCCGCGCCACGCGCTGACCCGGCCGAACCCACGGCAGACAAAAGAAAAGGCCACCCGCGAGGGTGGCCTTTTCGCGTCCGGTCTCCCGGAGAAATGGTGGGCGCGACAGGGATCGAACCTGTGACCCCTACGATGTCAACGTAGTGCTCTCCCGCTGAGCTACGCGCCCCTTTGCCCTATCGTGCGAGCCGATCCGGCAGACGGAACCGGCCGTGAGCCCGAAGGCCAGCGACCAGGTTGCGAGGTGAGCGGCTATAGCCGCTCGGGACCTGGCATGCAAGGTGGTTTCGGCGGAGCGCTTGCGCGGTTCGCGGGATCAGGCCGCCAGCAGCTTCTCGACCTCGTTCACGAGTTCGCGCAGGTGGAAGGGCTTGGAGAGCACCTTGGCGTCCTTGGGCGTCTGCGAATCGGGATTCAGCGCCACGGCGGCGAAGCCCGTGATGAACATCACCTTGATGTCGGGGTCGAGCTCGGTGGCGCGGCGCGCCAGCTCGATGCCGTCCATCTCGGGCATGACGATGTCGGTCAGGAGCAGCTCGAACGGCTCCTCGCGCAGCCGGTTATAGGCCGAGAGCCCGTTGTCGAAGGAGGCCACGTCGTAGCCCGCGTTCTGCAGGGCCTTGACCAGGAAGCGGCGCATGTCGTTGTCGTCTTCGGCGAGAAGTATCTTCGTCATGGGCCTGCTGTGTCCGTCCCGAAAGGCCTGTCACAAGGCCGCGCCCGCCCCCGAGGGCAGCCACGGCCATTCGTCGAATCGCGCCGTGGCGCGCAGTGCGGCGGCAGGGTTATCGGCCCGCCCGCCGGCATGGAACAAAGTCGTTCTATAAGGCACCATCATGGTAAACAATGGATGAATCGCATCATGGTTTCCGGCTGGCGCCGGTAACGCTTCTACAGCGCCGGTTTGTGTGCTTTCCTGCCATGACATGAGCGTGCCACCCGGCTTTTCCCCGCCCGATCCGCTGAGCGTCGTCGCCGAGGTCGAGCGGCCCTTCACGCTGCATCAGCCCATGCTGCAGATCGTGCCGGTGGCGGTCGACGTGCCCCATGCCGGCCGGCGCTATCCGCGCGCCTTCGTCGAGGCGGCCCGGCTGCCGCTGCAGGCGCTGCGCCGCTCCGAGGACGCCTATGTCGACCGGCTGTTTTCGGCCTGCGTCGATCTCGGCGCGCCCTTGCTCGTCGCCGAGTTCCCGCGCGCCTTCCTCGATGTCAATCGCGAGCCCTACGAGCTCGATCCCCGCATGTTCGACGGGCGGCTGCCGGCCTTCGCCAACACGCGTTCGATGCGGGTTGCAGGCGGGCTCGGCACGATCCCGCGCATCGTCGGCGACGCGCACGAGATCTATTTCGGCCGCATCCCGGTCGAGGAGGCGCTGGCGCGCATCGACGCCCTGTACCGGCCCTATCACGCCGGCCTGCGCGGCCTGATCCAGCGCACGCAGGCCTCCTTCGGCACCTGCATCCTCGTCGACGCGCATTCGATGCCCTCGACCGGGCTCGATCGCGACGGGCTCGCCAAGGCCGACGTCATCCTGGGGGACCGCTTCGGCACCAGCGCCGCGGGCTACGTCATCGATATCGCCGAGGAGGCGTTCCGCCGGCTCGGCCTGACCGTGACGCGCAACCGCCCCTACGCGGGCGGCTTCATCACCGAGCATTACGGCGCGCCGACATCGGGCGTGCACGCCATTCAGATCGAGATCAACCGCGCGCTCTACATGAACGAGGCGACGCTCGCGCCGCATTCCGGCTTCGCCGAGCTGGAGCAGGCGGTCGGACGCGCGATGGCGGACTGCTTCGCGCGCTGGAGCGGCTGGATCGAGGAATGGCGCGAGGCGGCGGAATAGCGGCCCGTCCGGCGCAAGCCGACATTTCCTTGCCGACGCAACCAAAAAAAGGGCCGCGCACTTGCGTGGCGGCCCAAGTCTAGGGAGGAAACGCCCAAGGAGGGCAACGAAGGCTTGAGGTCATCTCCCCTTCGCACTGCACAATGTAAATGTGCAGCGCAAAAACGCAAGGGGATTCGTCGCAAATCTTATGGGGTATGCACGCCGCGCAAGCCTCGGCGCGAAAAGCGGCGTTACGCCTTGTTATCCGGCAGGCCGGCGCGCAACAACGCGGATCGCGACAGGGCGCTTCCGATCTGGAATGCTGCGCAGCGAAAGCGACCGGGGAGACTGGTATATGAGCGTCGTGGATTTCGCCGCCTTCGTCGCGGAACTGGCGACCGAGTCGGGCAAGGCGATCCTGCCCTTCTTCCGGGCGCATCACACCGCCGACGACAAGTCGCATGGCGGCGTGTTCGATCCGGTCACCGAGGGGGACAGGGCCGGCGAGGCGATCATGCGCCACCTGATCCAGCGCCAGTTTCCCGAACATGGCGTGCTCGGCGAGGAGTTCGGCGCGGAGAACACGCAGGCCGAATATGTCTGGGTGCTCGATCCGATCGACGGCACCCGCGCCTTCATCTCGGGCCTGCCGGTCTGGGGCACGCTGATCGGGCTCATGCGCGACGGCGTGCCGGTCTACGGCATGATGCACCAGCCCTTCACCGGCGAGCGCTTTTCGGGCGACGGGCGGCAGGCGCGGTATGAGGGGCCGGGCGGTTCCAAGACCCTGCGCACCCGCGATAACGTCGACCTCGCGGCCGCGACGCTGATGACGACGTCGCCAGCCCTGTTCAAGGGCGCGGAGGCCAAGGCCTATGCCGGCGTCGAAAGCAAGGTGCGGATGGCCCGCTATGGCTGCGACTGCTACGCCTATTGCATGCTGGCGGCCGGCCATGTCGATCTGGTGATCGAGTCGGGGCTGAACCCCTACGACATCGTCGCGCTGATTCCGATCATCGAGGGCGCGGGCGGGATCGTCACCTCATGGGACGGCGGCAGCGCCGCCGGAGGCGGCACGATCCTCGCCGCCGGCAGCAAGGCGCTGCATCAGGCCGCGCTCGGGCTTCTCGCCGGCTGAGCCCGCGGGGCGGTTGTCCTCGCCGGGCACGAAGGCGTCGAACGCCGCCCAGAACTGGTTCCGGATCGCGTCGCTCTCCATCAGGATCTCGTGGCGCGCGCTGGCCAGCACCAGCGCCTGGCCGGTCTTGAGCCGGGCGGCGAAGCGCTCGATCGCCGGCGTCGAGACGACCGGATCCTGACCGGCTGCGATGATCAGGGTCGGCACGCGAACGTCGGTCGCGGCCGAAGGCGCGTTCAGCCGCGCCATAAGCTGGAAGGCGGTGCGGGCCCAGCCGATTGTCGGATCGCCGATCGACAGGTGCCGCGCCTCCGACGAGAGCAGGCTGTTGCGGGCATAGCGCACGGCGTCGCCGGTCAGGCGGTTGCCCTCGAAGGGCCGCGTCGCCAGCGCCGTCTCGCCGCCGCCCGGCACGAAGCTCTTGCCGAGCCCGAGCCAGAACAGGAGGCTCGCCAACCGGCGCGCGGCGTCGGGCTTCTCGACGATGGTGAGGCCGATCATCGGCGCGAGGGCGACCAGGCGCGAGACCGGCAGGGCGTCGCGACGGGCCGCGTCGAGGCAGACCGCCGCGCCCATCGAATGGGCCAGCACGAAATAGGGACCGGGCAGGGTCTCGCGCATCCGCGCCATCGCGAGCGCGAGGTCGGCCTCGTAGTGCCTGAGCCAGCCGACATGGCCTTTGCGGTCGCGCCGTACGAATCGCTGCGAGCCGCCCTGGCCGCGCCAGTCGAAGGCCATGACGTGAAAGCCGCGCCGGCGCAGGTCGGCGACGGTTTCGCTGTAGCGTTCGATGAACTCGGCCCTGCCCTGCACCAGCGCGACCGTGCCGCGCACGGGCCGCACCGTCGGACGCCAGCTGGCGAAACGCAGCCGCGCGCCGTCGCGCGTCGCCGCGAACCAGGCCTTGCCATGGCCCGGCAGGGGATAGCCTGGATGGGCGAAGAGTTCGGCTTCGGCCAGGATCTGGGCCATGGCGGACTTTCGAATCGGGCGCCGGCCACGTGGTGGCGCGAGGTTGTTATGCCTCTCGGAAAGACCTCTTGAAAAGCCGAAAACCGGCTCCCAACTGATGTCTGCGCAGGCCGGAGACCGGCTGCGCAGGACTGAACCGGGCTCGCGCTCATTCCGAGGCGGGCTGGACCACATTGTCGCTTCTCTGGAGGACACCATGCGTCATTTCGATCTTTCCCCGCTCTATCGCTCGACCGTCGGCTTCGACCGGCTGTTCTCGCTGCTCGACCAGGCCACCGCCGCCGAGGCGGCCCCGAGTTATCCGCCCTACAACATCGAGCGCACGGCCGAGAACGCCTATCGCATCACCATCGCGGTCGCGGGCTTCGGCGAGGCCGACCTTGCCATCGAGAGCAAGGAGAACACGCTCAGCGTGAAGGGCGAGAAGCAGGCCAGCGACCAGGCCGAGAAGCGTGAGGTCCTGCATCAGGGCATCGCCGCGCGCGCCTTCGAGCGCCGCTTCCAGCTCGCCGACTATGTGCAGGTCACCGGCGCCAGCCTCGAGAACGGGCTGCTCCATATCGACCTCGTGCGCGAGATCCCCGAGGCCAAGAAGCCGCGCCAGATCGCGATCGGCGGCAGCAAGGCCAAGGTGCTCGAAGCCAAGGTCGAGACCGCCAGGGCCGCGTAGGCGCCACGGCGCGGTCGCCCGACATGCCGAGGGCGTCTCCGGAAACGGAGACGCCCTTTTCGCGTTTGCAGCCGCCTGAAAGGCTCAATCCATCGGCGCGACCGGCACCTCCGGCGTCGCCGGCTTCGGGTTGGCGGTCGACATGTCCTGGCTCTGCACCGGAGGCAGCTGCACGGCCGGCGGGGCGACGATGGCGGGCTGTTCGGCCGTCGCCAGCGGCGGCTTGCGCTCCTGCCCCTCGGCGCCGCGCACATCCCGCGGATTGACCAGGGCCGGCTTGCCGGCGTCGGTCGGACCGGGCGTCGGCGCGGCCGGCCGCGCGGGGGCCTCGGGAACGGTCGTCGCGGGCGCGCTGGCCGAGGCCGGCGGCCTTTCGACAGGCCTTTGCGGCTCGGGCGGGCGGGCGGGCGTCGTCGAGACGGGTGGAACGACGGTCGCGGGCGCGCTGGCCTGGCCCGGTGGTTTCAGGGCGGCCGGGCGTTCGGGCGGACGCGGCACGATGCGCTGGGCCGGCGCCTGTTCGGGCTCGCCCGGATCGACGCGCGCGACGCGCGGCGTCGGCTGGCGGCCGGTTCCCCGCAGGACGATCCGGTCGACCAGCGCGCCGCTATAGCTGTCGAAGATCAGCCGGACGCGGGCGCCGTCGGGCCTGCGGCCGTCGACGATGGTCGAGCCCTGCGTGCGCACCGTCCGCTCGATCTCGGCGAGCCCGTAGTCGCGGGCCGAGACGCGGGCGACGCGGCGGGGCGGGCGCGGCGCGTCATAGTAGTAGTCGCGATAGCCGTAGCCATAGGCCGGGCCGTAGCCATAGCCGTCATCGTCGTAGATGTAATACTGCGCCGCGGCCGGGCCGGCGGCGCCCGTCAAGGCGCCGGCGCAAGCCAGGCCGATCAGCGCGGTGCGCGTCTGACGTTTCGCGAGGGTCTCGAGAATCGAAACAAGCTGCATGGCGTCATCCTCTGGGAGACTGATCCGTGCTTCAGTCTTCGTTAGGGATTGCGGCGTGCGTGGGGCGCAAATCGGGGCGCAATTCAGCGAGCGGCGCCTGCGATGAGCGCGACGAGCCTTTCGACATCGGAGCCTTGAGTCGCAAACGACAGCACGAACCGCCCGATGATCTCGCCCCCCGCGAGGGCCGAGCCCATCGGGAGCGCCCTGTCCGACCAGGCGAGGTAGCCGACGCCGGCCACTGCCAGCCGCTGCTGCAGGTCCGGCGACAAGACCAGAAACACTTCGTTCGCCTGGCAGGGCCAGGCGAGACGGGCGCTCCCATGGCCTTCGACCGCGTCCGCCAGACGCCGCGCCAGCCCGTTCGCGCGGCGGGCGAGATCGAGCCAATGGCCGCCGCCGAGCAATCCCTCGAACTGCGCTCCGATCAGCCGGCCCTTGGACAGGGTATGGCCGGCGCGCTTGCGCCGCCATTTCATCTCGCCGGCCTGCGCCGGATCGAAGAAGACCACGGCCTCGGCCGCCCAGGCGCCGTTCTTGGTGCCGCCGAACGAAAGCACATCGACGCCGGCCTTCCAGGTGACCTCGGCCGGCGTGCAGCCCAGCGTCACCAGCGCGTTGGCGAAGCGCGCGCCGTCCATGTGCAGCTTGAGGCCGCGCGGCGTCGCCGCCTCCTTCAGCGCCCGGACCTCGGCGGGGGTGTAGATCGTGCCGCATTCGGTCGCCTGCGTGATCGAGATCGCCTGGGGCTGGACCTGGTGCAGAGCGCCCTCGCGGAAGCGGGCGAGAACCTGCGTGACGGCTTCGGGCGAAATCTTGTTGCCCTCGCCCGGCAGTCCGATCAGCTTCGCCCCGTCGCTGAAGAATTCCGGCGCGCCGCATTCGTCGTCGGCGACATGGCTCTCCTCATGCGTGATCACCGCGCCCCAGGGCCGCGTCAGGCTCGCCAGCGCCAACGCGTTCGCCGCCGTGCCGCTGGCCACGAGGAAGACCGCGACCTCGCGCTCGAAAATGTCCGCGAACAGCGCCTCGACGCGTTTCGTCCAGGCGTCGGCTCCATAGGCGGAAGCGTTGCCGTCATTGGCCGCGGCGATCGCCGCCATCACCGGCGCGCTGGCGCCGGCGGTGTTGTCGCTGATGAAGTTCATGAAGCCAGCGATAGCGGGCGGCGGCGGCCCCGCCAAGCGGCTCTCCGCGCATGGCGGGCCTGTCCGCGATCTGCCAAAGGCGTCCGACACATCACGTGCGATGGCGGCAAGATGTATGCGCAACGAGGATGTCGCCATGCGTGAAATGTCGGCAAACCGCGCGACATCGCAATTTCATTCCAAAATCATCCGAAATCGCCTCTTGTGCCCAGATTGGAATTCTGGCAAATTTATCGCAATAGGACAGTGATGCTGTCCTATTTTCAACCGCGCCGGCCGCGGACCTGCACAGGGTCCCGGCCGGTCGCTTGCGACGGAGCGGACCGATGACGAGGGGGATGGCCGGCAACGCCAAAACCGATCGCACGCGCGCCGCCCGCGAAGCGGCGGCTTAGACGGGCGCGGCAGGGCGAGAAGCCTTAAAGCGCCTGCGGAGGACGCGGGCGCCCCCCAACACAGCGCAAGCACCTCCAGCGAGACGAACGGCCGGGTTGGCCCCGTCCTTGCTGTCGATCCCGGTCGGATCGATGGCGGGCCCGCCCACCGCCAGACGAGTGGACTCGAGGGCCCGTGTCGGCGGAAGCTGTCGCGGACCTGCAAGCGGGGTTTGACGATGAGCGAGATCAGCAAGTCGAGCGCGGCGGCGGCTTTCCCGGCGGTGCGCGATCCGGCGATGCCGGGCCGGCAGGGCCTCTACGACCCGTCCTATGAGAAGGATTCCTGCGGCGTCGGCTTCATCGCCGACATGAAGAACCGCAAGACCCATGCGATCGTCGCGCAGGGGCTGCGGATCCTGCACAATCTCGACCATCGCGGCGCCGTCGGGGCCGATCCCAAGCTCGGCGACGGCTGCGGCATCCTCACCCAGATCCCGCACCGCTTCTTCGTCGAGGAATGCGCCAGGATCGGCATCGACCTGCCCGAACCCGGCCATTACGCCATCGGCCAGTTCTTCATGCCGCAGGATGCGGCGGCCCGGGCCGTCTGCGAGGACATCGTCGCCCAGACGATCGAGGAGGAGGGCCAAACCTTCCTCGGCTGGCGCGACGTGCCGGTCGATTCGTCGGATCTCGGCGCGGCGGTGAGGGAAAGCGAGCCGCGGCATCGCCAGCTCTTCATCGGCCGCGGGCCCGGCGTCACCGACGCCGACGATTTCGAGCGCAAGATCTTCGTGCTGCGCAAGTCCGTGTCGAACAAGGTCTACAAGCAGCAGGACCGCTCGACCGCGACCTACTACCCGGTCTCGATGTCGGCCCGCACCATCGTCTACAAGGGCATGGTGCTGGTCACGCAGCTCGGCTCCTATTTCAGGGATCTGACCGACGAACGCTTCGAGAGCGCGATCGCGCTCGTGCATCAGCGCTTCGCCACCAACACCTTCCCGTCCTGGCGGCTCGCCCACCCCTACCGGATGGTCGCCCATAACGGCGAGATCAACACGCTGCGCGGCAACGTCAACTGGATGGCGGCGCGGCAGGCCAGCGTCGACTCCGAGCTCTTCGGGGCGGACATCTCGAAGCTCTGGCCGATCTCATACGAGGGCCAGTCCGACACCGCCTGCTTCGACAACGCGCTCGAATTCCTGGTCCAGGGCGGCTATTCGCTGGCCCACGCCATGATGATGCTGGTGCCCGAGGCCTGGGCCGGCAATCCGCTGATGGACGAGGAGCGGCGCGCCTTCTACGAGTATCACGCCGCGCTGATGGAACCCTGGGACGGGCCGGCCGCGATCGCCTTCACCGATGGCCGCCAGATCGGCGCGACGCTCGACCGCAACGGCTTGAGGCCGGCGCGCTATCTCGTCACGGATGACGGCATCGTCGTGCTGGCGTCCGAGTTCGGCGTGCTGCCGATCCCGGAGGAGAAGATCGTCCAGAAGTGGCGGCTGCAGCCCGGCAAGATGCTGCTGATCGACCTCGACCAGGGCCGCATCATCTCCGACGACGAGATCAAGACCTCGCTCTGCCTCGCCAACCCCTACAAGGACTGGCTCAAGCGCACCCAGATCGTGCTGGAAGAGCTGCCGCCGGTCGAGGCGCGGGCGCAGCGCACCGACGTGCCGCTGCTCGATCGCCAGCAGGCCTTCGGCTACACGCAGGAAGACACCAAGATCCTGATGGCGCCGATGGCCGTGACCGGGCAGGAAGCCGTCGGCTCGATGGGCACCGACACGCCGATCTCGGCGCTCTCCTCGAAGTCGAAACTGCTCTACACCTATTTCAAGCAGAACTTCGCGCAGGTCACCAACCCGCCGATCGACCCGATCCGCGAGGAGCTGGTGATGAGCCTGCTCTCCTTCATCGGGCCGCGGCCGAACATCCTCGATCTGGAGGGGACCTCGCGGCGCAAGCGGCTCGAGGTGCGCCAGCCGATCCTGACCAATGACGATCTCGAGAAGATCCGCTGCATCGGCCATTACGAGGACCGCTTCGACACCAAGACGATCGACGTGACCTATCCGGCGCGCGAGGGCGCGGCCGGCATGGAGGGCGCGATCGCCCGTCTCTGCGAGCGCGCCGAGGCCGCCGTCCATGGCGGCTACAACATCATCATCCTGTCGGACCGGCAGGTCTCCGCCGAGCGCATCCCGATCCCGGCGCTGCTGGCGACGGCGGCCGTGCATCATCACCTGATCCGCAAGGGCCTGCGCACCTCGGTCGGCCTCGTGGTCGAGTCGGGCGAGCCGCGCGAGATCCACCATTTCGCCTGCCTCGCCGGTTTCGGCGCCGAGGCCATCAACCCCTATCTCGCCTTCGAGACGCTGGAGGCTCTCTACGAGGCCGGCGAGTTCCCCAAGGAGGTCGACCGCCACGAGGTGGTGAAGCGCTTCATCAAGTCGGTCGGCAAGGGCATGCTCAAGGTCATGTCCAAGATGGGCATCTCGACCTACCAGTCCTATTGCGGCGCGCAGATCTTCGACGCGGTCGGGCTGCGCAGCGACCTGATCGAGACCTATTTCACCGGCACGATCTCGTCGATCGAAGGCGTCGGTCTCGCCGAGATCGCCGAGGAATCGGTGCGCCGCCATCGCGACGCCTTCGGCGACTCGCCGATCTACCGGGATTCTCTCGACATCGGCGGCGAATACGCCTTCCGCCTGCGCGGCGAGGACCATGCCTGGACGCCGGAGAACATCGCGCTGCTCCAGCACGCGGTGCGCGGCAACGCCCAGGACAAGTTCAAGGCCTATTCCGATCTCGTCAACGACCAGAGCTCGCGCTTCTCGACGATCCGCGGCCTGTTCGCGATCAAGGACGCCGGCGACATCGGCCGCAAGCCGATCCCGCTCGATCGGGTCGAGCCGGCCGTCGACATCGTCAAGCGCTTCTCGACCGGGGCGATGTCCTTCGGCTCGATCAGCCACGAGGCGCATTCGACGCTCGCCATCGCGATGAACCAGATCGGCGGCAAGTCCAACACGGGCGAGGGCGGCGAGGAGCCCGAGCGCTTCGTGCCGATGGCGGACGGGCGCTCGATGCGCTCGGCGATCAAGCAGGTCGCCTCGGGCCGCTTCGGCGTCACCACCGAATATCTCGTCAACTCGGCGATGATGCAGATCAAGATCTCTCAAGGAGCGAAACCCGGCGAGGGCGGGCAGTTGCCCGGTCACAAGGTCGATGCGCGCATCGCCAAGGTGCGGCATTCGACGCCCGGCGTCGGCCTGATCTCGCCGCCGCCGCATCACGACATCTATTCGATCGAGGACATCGCCCAGCTCATCTTCGACCTGAAGAACGTCAATCCGGCGGCCGACGTCTCGGTCAAGCTCGTCTCGGAGCTCGGCGTCGGCACGGTCGCGGCCGGCGTCGCCAAGGCGCGCGCCGACCACATCACCATCTCCGGCTACGAGGGCGGCACGGGCGCCTCGCCCCTGACCTCGATCAAGCATGCCGGCTCGCCCTGGGAGATCGGCCTCGCCGAGACCCACCAGATCCTGGTGATGAACAAACTGCGCGGCCGCATCGCGTTGCAGGTCGACGGCGGCCTGCGCACCGGCCGCGACATCGTCATCGGCGCGCTGCTCGGGGCCGACGAGTTCGGCTTCGCCACCGCGCCGCTGATCGCGGCCGGCTGCATCATGATGCGCAAGTGCCATCTCAACACCTGCCCGGTCGGAGTCGCGACGCAGGACCCGGTGCTGCGCAAGCGTTTCAAGGGCGCGCCCGAGCACGTCGTCAACTTCTTCTTCTTCCTCGCCGAGGACGTGCGCGAGATCATGGCCTCGCTCGGCGTCGCCAGGTTCGACGATCTCGTCGGCCGCTCCGACTGGCTCGACAAGAAGCAGGCGATCGCGCACTGGAAGGCCAAGGGGCTCGACTTCACCCGCATCTTCCACAAGCCGGAGATGGGTCCCGACGTCGCGATCCGCCATGTCGAGCTGCAGCGGCATCCGATCGAGGCCGTGCTCGACCGGACGCTGATCGCACAGTCGCAGAACGCGATCGAAACCGGCGCGGCGGTGGTGATCGAGAGCCCGATCAACAATGTCGACCGCTCGACCGGCGCGATGCTGTCGGGCCAGGTCGCCAAGCGCCATGGCTATGCCGGCCTGCCCGAGGACACCATCACGGTGAAGCTGACCGGCACCGCCGGCCAGAGCTTCGGCGCCTGGGTCGTCAACGGCGTCACGCTCGATCTGACGGGCCAGGCCAACGACTATGTCGGCAAGGGCCTGTCGGGCGGCAAGCTGATCATCAAGCCCTCGCCCGACGCGAAAGCGGCGGCGCATCAGTCGATCATCGTCGGCAACACCGTGCTCTACGGCGCGATCTCGGGCGAGTGCTATTTCCGCGGCGTCGCCGGCGAGCGCTTCGCGGTCAGGAATTCCGGCGCGATCGCGGTGGTCGAGGGCACCGGCGACCATGGCTGCGAATACATGACCGGCGGCGTCGTCGTCGTGCTCGGCCAGACGGGGCGCAACTTCGCGGCCGGCATGTCGGGCGGCATCGCCTATGTGCTCGACGAGGACAGGAGCTTCGCCAAGCGCTGCAACCTGTCGATGGTCGATCTCGAGCCGGTGCCGGAGGAGGAGGAGCTGACCCAGCGCCTCTACCACCATGGTGGCGACATGGAGACCAAGGGCCGCATCGACGTGATGGCCAACATGTCGGGCTACGACGCCGAGCGGCTGCACCAGCTCATCGCCGACCATCACGAGTACACCGGCTCGGAGCGGGCCAGGGAGATCCTCGACAACTGGGCCGACTATTTGCCCAAATTCGTCAAGGTCATGCCGGTGGAATACCGCCGCGCGCTTCAGGAAATCGAGCAGGCGCAGGCCGGCCTATCGGTCGCGGCGGAGTAAGTTCATGGGCAAGGTGACAGGCTTCCTCGAGATCGACCGGCGCGACCGGAAGTATCTTCCGGCCTCCGACCGGATCAGGAACTACAAGGAGTTCGTGATCCCGCTGGGCGCAGAAGCGACGCGCGACCAGGCGGCGCGCTGCATGAATTGCGGCATCCCCTACTGCCACAACGGCTGCCCGGTGAACAACCAGATCCCGGACTGGAACGACCTCGTCTACAACGACAGGTGGCGCGAGGCGCTGACCAACCTGCACTCGACCAACAACTTCCCGGAGTTCACCGGCCGCGTCTGCCCCGCGCCCTGCGAGGCGTCCTGTACGCTGAACCTCGAGGACACGCCGGTCACGATCAAGTCGATCGAGTGCGCCATCGTCGACAAGGGCTGGGCCGAGGGCTGGATCCATCCCGAGCCGCCCAAGGTCAAGACCGGCAAGTCGATCGGCATCATCGGCTCTGGCCCAGCCGGGCTCGCCGCCGCGCAGCAGCTCGCGCGCGCCGGCCACGAGGTTCATGTCTACGAACGTCAGAACCGTGCCGGCGGCCTGCTGCGCTACGGCATCCCCGACTTCAAGATGGAAAAGGCGCAGGTCGAGCGCCGTGTCCGCCAGATGGAGGCCGAAGGCGTCGTCTTCCATTACGGCGTCAATGTCGGCGTCGATCTCGATCCGGCCGAGCTCCTGGACCGGCACGACGCGATCGGCCTGACCGGCGGCGCCGAGAAGCCACGCGATTTGCCGATCGAGGGCCGAGACCTCGCCGGCATCCAGTTCGCCATGGACTTCCTGCCGCAGCAGAACCGGCGCAACGGCGGCGAGCCGGCGACGCTCGCCAACTCGCAGCCGGTCTTGGCCGGGGGCAAGCATGTCGTCGTCATCGGCGGCGGCGACACCGGCTCCGACTGCATCGGCACCTCGGTTCGCCAGGGCGCGCTCTCAGTGACGCAGATCGAGATCATGCCCGAGCCTCCCGCCAGGGAGAACAAGCAGCTGACCTGGCCGAACTGGCCGCTCAAGCTGCGCACCTCGTCGAGCCATGAGGAGGGCGCCGAACGCGACTTCGCCATCGGAACGGTCAAGTTCACCGGCGAGAACGGCCATGTCCGCAAGCTGCGTTGCGCCAAAGTCGACGGCTCGTTCAAGCCGATCGAGGGCACCGAGTTCGACCTCAAGGCCGATCTCGTGCTGCTCGCCATGGGCTTCGTCTCGCCGGTGCATGAGGGGCTGATCGAGAAGCTCGGCGTCAAGCTCGACGGGCGCGGCAATGTCGAGGCCAACCAGGTCGCCTACAAGACCACGGTCGAGAAGGTCTTCGCCGCCGGCGACATGCGGCGCGGCCAGTCCTTGGTGGTCTGGGCGATCCGCGAGGGCCGCCAGATGGCGCATGCGATCGACAGGCACCTGATGGGCGAAACCATTTTGCCGAGGTAAGAGTCCGCACCGGAACCTCTCCCTTCATCCCGGATCGGCGCGGCTGCGCCGCTTGCCCGGGATGACGGGGTGGTTCCGAGCATACTTAGGATGCCTTCGCCACCGCCTGCCTCAGGCGCGCCAGCGCCTCCGTCGCGCCCGCCTTCAGCGCGAGGTCGGGCGCGCCTGCATCCTTCTCCAGCGTCTCGATCAGCGCGGCGACCGAGGGTTCCGCCCCTGACGCGACGAGCCGCAGCACGGAGTTGGCCATGACGTTCGGCCAATAGGCCGCCGCGCCCTTGGCCAGGCCCTTGGCCTTGCGCCCCTCGAATTCCTGCGCGAGCTGCTCGGGCGTCTTCCTCGCCATGGTCAGGCCTTTCCGTCAAATGCGCCGCCCCCGGCTCGCCACCAGCGCGCCGACGACGATCAGCACGCAAGCCGCCGCCAGAAGCCAGCTCGGCGCGGCATAGCCGGCCAGCACGAGGATGATGGTCGAGAGCACGGGCGCGGCGTAGGAGGCGACGCCGAGCAGCGCGACATCGCCCTGCTTCATGCCGATGTCCCAGGCCACGAAGGCGAGCCCGATCGAGCCCAGCCCCAGGCCGAGCACGCCGCCCCATTCGATCGCTGTCAACGACCAGAGCGTCGACTCGAAGGCGAGGTGGCAGGCGAGCGCCAGTACGGCGCAGCCGAGCAGGGTGACGCCGAGGCTCTCCGAGGGCACGCCGGCGAAGCGCCGCGAAAACACCGAATAGCTCGCCCAGACGAAGGCCCCCAGCGCCGCCAGCAGATGCCCGAGCCGCAGGCCGCCGCCTGTGCCGAGTCCGCCCGAGACCAACAGCGCGGTGGCCGCCAGCCCGATCAGCGCGCCGACGAGATGGCGCGGCTTCAGGCTCCCGCCCGGCAGCAGCGCGGCGAACAGCACGATCAGCAGCGGCCAGAGATAATGGATCAGGTTGGCTTCCGCCGCCGGGGCGGCCTTCACCGCGGCGTAGTAGAGAAACGTGTCGCCGAACGGCCCGTAGAGCCCGAGCGCGAAGGAGGCCGGCGTCGGCATGATCGAGCCGAGCCTGCCGCGCGCGGCTGAGATCGCCAGGATCATCAGCCCGCCGATGACGAAGGTCATGAAGACGAGCTGGAACGGCGGCACCCGCCCCGACATGGCGGTGAACAGCGCCAGCGTCGACCAGAGCAGGATGGCGAGCGATCCGATGACGGTGGCGGTGGGGGATGTCATGGGCGGGCGATAGCAGAGCCGCAACCGCCTGCCCAGCCGTCTCCCGCGGCCCTCTTCCCGAGGAGCCGCGTCAGCGGCGTCTCGAAGGATGAGGGCTTTGGAAAGCCGTAAGCGAGACTTAAGGGAAACCGCCGCAACTGATCGGGACGCCATGATGACCGCAAGCTACTCGCCACCGCCCGCCGGCCAGGACTGGGCCGATGCCCTACCGTCCGAAGCCGGCTTCGACGCCGCTGCGCTCGACGCCGCGATCGTCTTCGCCAAGGCGCACGAGAGCCAGTGGCCGCGCAGCCTGTACTACCCGGACGGGCGATATGTCGGGAATGTCGAGTGGAACGAGACCGGGCCATGGTGCGTGATCGTCGGCCGCGTCGCCGGGCGCGGCGGCCCGGCCGGGCTGATCCTGAAGGGCGGCAGGCTCGTCGCCGAATGGGGCGAAACCGACCGCGCCGACATGACCTTTTCGATCGCCAAGAGCTATCTCTCGGTGCTCGCGGGCCTCGCCGTCGATGACGGGCTGATCGCCGACATCGACGAGCCCGTGGGTCGCTCGGTCGATGGCCCCTGGTTCGAGAGCGCGCAGAACCGCACGATCACATGGCGGCACCTGCTGACGCAGGCGAGCGAATGGCGCGGCGAGATCTTCGGCAAGTCCGACCAGGTCGATCACAATCGCCAGATCGGGCCCGGCGCCGACAACAGCCGCAAGGGCCAGCTTCGCGAGATGCGCGCGCCCGGCTCCTTCTACGAATACAACGACGTGCGCGTGAACCTGCTCGGCTACTGCCTGCTGCGGCGCTTCCGCCGGCCGCTGCCGGATATCCTGCGCGAGCGCGTCTTGGACCCGATCGGAGCTTCGCGGGACTGGCGCTGGGAGGGCTACGAAACCTCCTGGGTCGAGATCGACGGGCAGCGCGTGCAGTCGGTTCCCGGCGGAGGGCACTGGGGCGGAGGGCTGTTCATCGGCGCGCGCGACCATGCCCGCTTCGGTCTGCTGATCGCGCGGGGCGGGGCCTGGGATGGCCGGCAGCTGCTGTCGCGGCAATGGGTCGAGACCATGCTGACGCCCTCGCCGACGCTCGCCAACTACGGGCTGCTGTGGTGGCTGAACCGGGGGCCGGCGGCGCGACCGGGCGTGCCTGATACGGCCGTCTTTGCGTTGGGAGCCGGCGCCAATGCGATCTGGCTCGACCCGGCGCAGGACCTCGTCGCGGTGCTACGCTGGATCGACGGCGCCTCGCTCGACGGCTTCGTCGACAGGATGCTGGCGGCGCGCAGATGATGCCCCATGCCGACCTGCTCTGGACCGGCATCCTCGGCATCGTCATCAGCCTGATCGTGGCGAGCGCCTTCTCGTCGCACCGTGTCGGCCTCGTCGGCGGCCTGTTCCACGGCCTGTCCTTCGGCTCGGCGGCGTCGCGGCGGCGGGGCCTGGCGCGCTCGCCGACAGGGTCGGCATCGTGCGGGTGTTCCGGCTCCGCGCGTAGCTGCCGGCGCTGGGGCTGATGACCTTCCTGCCGCCGCGGCATCGGCGCGCGCATTGACCGGCATTGACCGGCATTCGCCGGCGCGTCGGCGCGCGGCCGAGACGGTCGGCGCGATGCCTTCATTCTTCTACAGCGCATGCAGCCCGGCAAACAGCTTTTTCCCGGTCGGATTGCCCGTCGGCCCGTGCATGCGCATCAGGCTCCTGGACGGCGTGCCGGTCTGATCGCCAATGGCTCGAAGCCGATCGCCACATCGATCGGGTTTCGGAACACCGCCTTGATGGTCTGGACGTCGCAGGCGGCCGGCAATGCGTCGCGGAATTCAGGCCCCCGCGCGGCCCGCGCCGCGACGATATCTAAAACGTCCGAAGGGCTGCCGGTCGGTTCAAGCGATCTTCAGCAATCCGTCTTTCGACCATTCTTTGATTTTTTCATCGGAGACTTCAAAATGCATTGAATCGTGGAAGGCGATCCCGGAGAACCACCCCCCCTTGTTGAAGTAGGGCAGCATCAGTGCGACAAATCTCGGAATCTTGTTGCCGGTATTGCCGGGCGCGTCATAGCCGACGATGTTGAAGTCGAGCGCCGTCCCCCACGAATGGTTGCTGATCTTCGTGCTTGTCGCGCCACTGGTAGGCTTCCGATAGCGAACGCACAACATCCCCTGTGTCCTCAAGAAAGACCTGATTTCCGGAATGTCCTGAAAGACATCGTTGAGTATTGTCTTGAGGCTGTCGACACTCGGTTGAATCCCGGTCACGCGAAGATTGTCGCTGATCTTCTGCGTCGTCTTCAGCTTGGCGACGAGCGGTGACGCCTTCGCATTCTGGCAATCGGTCGTGAGGGGAAGCCGCGGTGATCCGAGAATCGAAACCATCGCAGCTTCGGTCGTTGCCGTCAGCCCGACATTGATGGGCAGATAGTCGACGAGCGGCATGTCCTGCATGAAAAACGCAGCGTCTTTCGCAGGCATATCGCGACACTCCCTTGCAACGGGCTATCGAAAGCGTCGACGATATCTAAACCTTGGGCTGAATCGAAGCCCCGATTTGAATTCCATCGAAAATCACCTTTTGGCATCGTGATGTCAATCACGCCATGTACTGCCCGCCATTGAGCGCGAACGTCGCCCCCGTGGCGAAGGAGCCGTGCTCGGAGGCGAGGAAGACCACCATCGCGGCGATTTCCTCGGGCTTGCCGAGGCGTCCGGCCGGGATGCCGGCGACGACGCGCTTCAGCGCCTCTTCCGGCATGGCCGCGACCATGTCGGTGCCGATATAGCCCGGCGTGATCGCGTTCACGGTGATGTTCTTGTTGGCGTTCTCCTGCGCCAGAGCCTTGACGAAGCCGATGTCGCCGGCCTTGGCGGCGGAGTAGTTGACCTGCCCCATCTGGCCCTTCTGGCCGTTGATCGAGGAGATCACGACGATGCGCCCGAAACTGCGGGCGCGCATGCCCTCGATCACGGGCCGCGTCATGTTGAACAGCGAGTCGAGATTGGTGCGGATGACGGCCGACCACTGGTCCCGGGTCATCTTGTGGAAGAAGCCGTCGCGCGTGATGCCGGCGTTGTTGACCAGGATGTCGATCGGCCCGAGATCGGCCTCGACCTTGGCGACGCCGGCGGAGCAGGCCTCGTAGTCGCCGACATCCCATTTGAACACCGGGATGCCGGTCTCGGCCTGGAACTTGGCCGCCGCCTCGTCATTGCCGGCATAGCTGGCGGCGACCCTGTGGCCGGCCTCCTGCAACGCCTTGCTGATCGCCGCGCCGATGCCGCGCGTGCCCCCCGTCACCAACGCCACCTTCGTCATAGCTGTCCTCCCTGTCGGCGGCGTTGCGCCGCGCTATTGTTCTGAAAGATTGAGATCGGGCGCATAGGCGCCGCCGACATCCTTGATGATCGCCTGGCCGGCGGAGAGGCGCGTTGCTCATTCGCGTCGAAGGTCAGCGTCGGGCGCCCGTGGAGCACACGTCCCTTCGACAGCGCTTCCGAGGCCCGATCACAGAACCAGGCGTCGTCGGGGCCGGCGAGATGGCGGTAGAGCGTCGTCCGCCGCGCCATCGGGTCAGCCGCGCTCGATGGCCATGGCGACGCCCATGCCGCCGCCGATGCAGAGCGTGGCGAGGCCCTTCTTGGCGTCGCGCTTCTCCATCTCGTGCAGCAGCGTCACCAGCACGCGCGCGCCGGAGGCGCCGATCGGATGGCCGATCGCGATCGCCCCGCCGTTGACGTTGACGATGTCGGCGTTCCAGCCGAGATCCTTGTTGACCGCCATCGCCTGCGCCGCGAAGGCTTCGTTCGCCTCGACGAGTTCGAGGTCCGAAACGCTCCAGCCGGCCTTCTCCAGCGCCTTGCGCGTCGCCGGGATCGGGCCCGAGCCCATGATCGCCGGGTCGACGCCGGCCGTCGCCCAGGAGGCGACGCGGGCGAGCGGCTTCAAACCGCGCTTCTGCGCCTCCCTGGCGCTCATCAGCACGAGGGCCGCCGCGCCGTCGTTGATGCCGGAGGCGTTGCCGGCGGTGACGGTGCCGTCCTTGGAGAAGGCGGGCTTCAGCTTGGCCATCGCCTCGACCGTCGCGCCGTGGCGCGGATATTCGTCGGCGTCGACCACGATGTCGCCCTTGCGGGTCGAGACGGTGAAGGGGACGATCTCGTCCTTGAACTTCCCGGCCTTCTGCGCGGCTTCCGCCTTGTTCTGCGAGGCGGTCGCGAACCTGTCCTGCTCTTCGCGGCTGATCTGCCACTTGGTCGCGACGTTCTCGGCCGTGGTGCCCATGTGGTAGCCGTGGAAGGCGTCCCAGAGGCCGTCCTTCAGCATGGTGTCGACGAACTTCAGGTCGCCCATCTTGGTGCCGTTGCGCAGATGCGCGCCGTGCTGCGACATCGACATCGATTCCTGGCCGCCGGCGACGATGATGTCGGCGTCGCCACTGGCGATCTGCTGCAGGCCGATCGCGACGGCGCGAAGCCCCGAGCCGCAGAGCTGGTTCAGGCCCCAGGCGGTGGCCTCCTGCGGGATGCCGGCCTTCATGGCCGCCTGCCGGGCCGGGTTCTGGCCCTGACCCGCGGTCAGGATCTGGCCCATGATGACCTCGTCGACATCGGCGGGATCGACCCTGGCGCGGCTGAGCGCCTCCTTGATCGCGGCGGCTCCGAGATCATGGGCCGGCGTGTTGGCGAAGACGCCGTTGAAGGCGCCGACCGCCGTGCGCGCCGCGCCGACGATGACGATATCGGTATCAGCCATGGGAGAGTTCCTCTGTTGTCGCGACGGCCCGCTCTCGCGCCGGACCGGGCATGTTTCGAGCGCCACCTTTCAGGGCCGTCGCGGCCGCGTCAAGTGATCCGAAAGATGCGGGCTGCCTGCGATACCCCGCGCCGCAGGAGAGGAAATTGCCCGAAAGCCGGGCATGTTCAGCCTCCGTTCAGGCAGGTTTTTGCGCTGCACGCTCAAAAAACTTGCGGCACGCCGCCGACAGGCTATCGTCAGGCACGGGAAGACCGTTTCGCCCGGCGCTGCCGCGATATTCGCAGGCGGCGCGCGGACCAACGTCATGCAGGATTCTGATGGCCACCGACAAAGAACCGACCGTCATCAAGAAATACGCCAATCGCCGCCTCTACCATACCGGAACGAGCTCCTACGTGACGCTGGAAGACCTCGCGGGACTGGTCCGCGGCGGCGAGGACTTCGTGGTCTACGATGCGAAGTCGGGCGAGGACATCACCCGCTCCGTGCTCGCCCAGATCATCTTCGACGAGGAGGGCAAGGAGGGGCAGAACCTGCTGCCGATCACCTTCCTGCGCCAGTTGATCCGCTTCTACGGCGACAGCATGCAGGCGCTGGTGCCGCGCTATCTCGAATTCTCGATGGACAATCTGACCAGGGACCAGGGCCAGTTCCGCGAGCAGATGGCCAAGGCCTTTTCCGGCGGGGCCTTCGGCGGTCCGGCGATGGATGCGATCCAGCAGCAGACGCGCGCCAACATGGCGCTGTTCACCGACGCCTTCCGGATGTTCAACCCCTTCGCCGCGATGGCCGCGGCCAAGGCCAAGGAAGAGGCCGGCGCGCCGCCGGCCAAGGGCGACGATCTCGGCGAGATGAAGCGCGAGCTCAACGAGATGCGCGAGCGGCTGGACAAGCTGTCGAAGGGGAAGTGAGCGGCGGTGAGGGTTTCAGACCGCCGCGCGCTCGCGCCGGATCGGCGCGGCCACCGGCCATAGCTGCGCCTTGCCGACCAGATGGCCCTGCAGATAGGTGACGCCCCAGTCTGCGAGCATGCTCGCCTGCAGGTCGTCGTCGACCCATTCGGCCACGGTCTCGACGGCGAGATGCCGGGCGAGGTCGATCAGCGTGCGGACGTAGAAGCGGTCGTCGGTCGAGCGGCGCAGGTTCTGGGTGAAGGCGCCGTCGAGCTTGAGGATGTCGATCGGGAAGGCGCGCAGGTGCCTGAGCGAGGTGTGGCCCGCGCCGAAATCGTCGATCGCGATGCGCGCGCCCTGATCCTTGATCTGGCCGAGCAGCCTGGCGACGCGGGCCGGGTCCTCGATCGTCGCGGTCTCGGTCACCTCGACGACGAGGCGTTGGGCGACACCGCGCGCACCATTCGTGCAGGCGAGGAAGGCGTCGAGCCATTCGGGGTCGGACAGCGAGCGTGGCGAGACGTTGACCGAAAGCGACAGCGCCGGGTCGGCGGCCAGAAGCTCGACGGCGAGTTCGAGCACGCGATGGTCGAACAGCCTGACCAGCCCGCGCCGCTCCAGCAGCGGGATCAGCTCGGCCGGGGCGAAGAACAGTCCGGCCGGGCCCTGACCAACGCGCAGCAGCGCCTCGTGGAAGGCGACCTCGCGGCCCCTGGCGCGCACGATCGGCTGCAAAGCGAGCTGGACGCGGCGTTCGTTCAGGGCGGCGACCGCCCGCAGGTCGAGCCCCGGCCCGTCGCTCGGCGCTTCCCGGTTGTCGCGGCGGCGCGCGACCACGGCCGAATCGACCGCGCCCGCGCGGGCGCTCGCCAGCGCGTTCTCGGCCGCGGCGACCAGCGTGCCGGCGTGGCTGGAGAGATCGGGCGCGAGCGCCGCGCCGACCCGCAACCTTGCCAGCGCGATGCCGCGCCCGGTCTCGATCGCCGAATGCGCGACCGCCTTGATGAAGCGCCGCGCCGCCGCCTCGACCTGGTTCCTCGGGCAGCCGGTGAGCAGGATGGCGAAGCGGTTGCCGGAATAGCGCACGAGATGGTCGCGCCGGCGCATCACCGAGCGCAGCCGCTCCTGCACCACGCCGATGATCTCGTCGGTCGCCTCATGGCCGAAATCGTCGTTGAGCCGGGTCAGCTCGTCGATCGCGGCGACCAGCACCACGACCATGCGCTCGGCCGGGAGATGTTCCGACAGGGCCAGCTCGACCCGCTCGACCAGCGCATGGCGGTCGCTCATCTCGCTCGAGCAGACGGCGAGCTCGTCGGGCTTCACCGCCCGCTCGATCCTGAGCACGCCGCGCGCCGAGGCCGGGCGGCCGTCGAGACCGGCGAACCAGCGCCCGGCATCCTCGACCCACATCGTCCGCCCGGCGAGGGCCGCGGCATAGCGGGTGCGGTAGACCACGCCCTCGCCCTCGTCATGGCCGGTCGAGGAGAAGATCGCGTCATAGCGGCTGCGGCCGCTGCCGGGCTCGACCAGGCCGGCGAAAGCCAGGCCGCGCGACATCGCCGCGTCCGGGATCGGCCCGAGAACCTCGGCCGCGTTCGGTCCCCAGCTCAGGGCGTCGCCCTTGATCTCCCAGTTATAGACCACCTCGCCGATCGAGGAGAGCAGGTTGCGCGGATCGCCGAGGCCGTCGGTGCGAGAGCTTAGGATCGACGGCGCGGGCATCGTGGCGGGCCTCGGAGGCTGGGCGGCCGGACGATGTGCGACGGCACTGTCCCATCCTGGCCTGATGATGCGGAAACTGTCCCGGAACGATGCGGGTTTTGGCGTTAACGGCGGGTTAACTCCGGCCGCCCGTTTGCAACGACGGGAACGCTGAAACGACGCGTTCCGGAGTGAGACATGGCCGGCCCCGAGCAGACGAGCGACACCGCCAGCCGCGCCGCGATGCTGCTGCTGCAGCTTGCCGCGAGCCAGGCGGAGATCGGCCCCTTCGCGAGCCGCGCGCTGGAGACGCCGCGGGCGGCGGCGCGGTTCTACGAGACGGCGACCCGCCGGCAGCTCCGCCGGCTTGCCCGATTCGCCTGAGCGACGGCCGGCGCAACCAGGTCCGTCAAAGAAAAAGCCGGCCTCGCGGCCGGCGTTTCAGCGGCGCCCGAAGGCGTCGGCAGACGCAAAGGCCGCTCAGGCCTCGGTTTTGGCCTTCAGCACCTGGCGGCCGCGATACATGCCCGACTTCAGGTCGACATGGTGCGGGCGGCGCAGTTCGCCGGAATTCTTGTCCTCGATATAGGCGGGCTGCTTCAGCGCGTCGGCCGAGCGGCGCATGCCGCGCTTCGACGGCGACGTCTTTCTCTTCGGAACGGCCATGCTACTTCTCCATCGTGCCTTCGCCCGGAAGCGCGTGAGGCCTTAGCCAGCGCGACCGCCACGACGACGTCATCAATATCGTGAGGCGTTGCCCATACACGCTCGGGCGCGGCATGGCTAGTGTCGGATGCGCAGAAATCCGCGTTTCCGCCAGACACCGTCCGACGACAAACTCAGCCCGGCACGGCGCAATCTCCCAAGGGGCCGAGCTGCCCGACGCGGCGCTGGATGCGGCCGGTCGCCGATTGCAGGCCGCGCGTCGGCCGGTCGGGGTTGCGCAGGATCGGGTTGGGCAAGGCGCCGGCCAGCCGCGCCGCTTCCGCCGGTGTCAGCCGCGCCGCCGGCTTGCGGAAATAGCGCTGCGAGGCGGCCTCCGCGCCGTAGAGCCCGTCGCCCCATTCGGCGACGTTGAGATAGACCTCGATGATGCGCTGCTTCGGCCAGGCGAGGTCGATCGCCATGGCCAGCGGCAGTTCCAGCCCTTTTCGGACATAGGAGCGGCCCGGCCAGAGGAAGAGGTTCTTGGCGGTCTGCATGGTCAGGGTCGAGGCGCCGCGGCTCGGCCCGTCCTCGTCCTCCAGCACGCTGTTGAGCTCGACCCAGTCGATGCCGGCATGCTCGCAGAAGCGCTGGTCCTCGGCCGCGATCACGGCGCGGATCAGGTTCGGCGAGATCTGCGCGAGCGGCACCCATTGGCGTTCGACCGGCTGGAAGGTGGCCCAGCGCCCGAGCATCAGCGTCGAGGGCGCGGGGAGGAAGCGGAACAGCAGCAGGCCGAGCAGCAGCAGCGCCGTCAGCGCCAGCACGGCAAGGCCGATCCAGCGCAGCATGCGCGCCGGCAACCCGGCTCGCCTCGTTCCGTCGGCCATCGCTTCCCCCGCCGCCGCTTGACGACGCCTTCCGGCTCCGGCAAGTCCGCCCCGTCAGAGCATGATGCCGAAAGGTGGTCGCCGGTTTTCGGAAGACACCATGCTCTCGCTTATTGTTTAGAGACGGATTCAGACATGAAAGCGGCTCGTTTTGCGAACCGTTCCCCTGTCATCCGGCTCCATGGAACGCGAGATCGCCTCATGAGTTCCGCCCCGGACGCCAGCGCCGCTCTGCCCCGTAGGCTCGCGGAAACCGCCGACGCCGTTGAGAGCCTGCTCGATACGCTGCTGTCGTCCACGCCGGTCGAAGGCGAGATCGCCCGGCCGCCACGCCTGCTCGACGCCATGCGCCATGGCGCGCTCGGCGGCGGCAAGCGCTTGCGGCCCTTCCTCACCGTCGAGACGGCGCGGCTGTTCGATGTCGCGCCGGCAAACGCCCTGCGCGCGGGCGCCGCGGTCGAGCTCGTGCACTGCTATTCGCTGGTCCATGACGATCTGCCCGCGATGGACGACGACGACACCCGCCGCGGCCGCCCGACCGTGCACAAGGCCTATGACGACGCGACCGCGATTTTGGCCGGAGACAGCCTGCTGACGCTCGCCTTCGAGGTGATGGCAAGTCCCGAGACCCATTCCTCCGGAGAGGTGCGCGCCGGGCTCGTGCTGGCGCTCGCCCGCGCCTCCGGGCTCGGCGGCATGGCGGGCGGCCAGATGCTCGATCTCGCCGCGGAGGGGCGTTTCGGCGACGTCGCGGCCGGCGGACTGGGCGAGCCGGAGATCCGCCGGCTCCAGGCGATGAAGACCGGCGCGCTGCTGGCGGCCAGCGTCGAGATCGGCGCGCTGCTGGGTCAGGCCTCGGCAAGCGAGAGCGCGGCGCTGCTGGCCTATGGCAAGGCGCTGGGCGCGGCCTTCCAGGTCGCGGACGACATCCTCGACGTCGAGGCGACGCCGGAACAGCTCGGCAAGGCGACCGCCAAGGACGAGGGCAAGGGCAAGGCCACGCTGGTCTCGGCGCTCGGGCTGGACGGAGCCAAGCGCGAGCGCGACCGCCTGAGCGAGAAGGCGATCGCGGCCCTGGGGGCGTTCGGCGAGCGGGCGGGAGCGCTGAAGGCCGCGGCAAGGTTCGCGGCGGAACGGCGGAACTGACCAGACGGCCCGTCACCTGCGGAACAGCGCCGCATCGTCACGGTCTAGGGTCAAGTCATCGGCGAACGGATCGCCGCCAACCCGCGGGAGATCATCATGTTCGCCAAGTCTCTGGCCGCCGCCTTCGCCGTCGTCGGCGTCGCTGGCGCTTCAATCGCCCCGGTCTCCCCCTCCGATCGCGGTTTCGAGGTCAAGCCGGTCCGCAAGGTCAACTAGTCGGCTCTCGCGATCGGCGCTCCGGTCGGACTCGACGGCGCCCTGCTCGGCGCGGCCGCCGCCAGAAGCCAGCCGAGCTACGCCGACGAAGGCTACGGCCCGCGGGGCCCGGTTCGCTTCGTCGATCAGAACGACGAGGACTGCTTCGAGAAGCGATCAAGCGCTTCGACCGTTACCTGGGCGAGATGATCGTGACGGGCCGTTTTCCAGCGCCTTGGTCTCAGGTCGGCTGTCCCATCATCGTGCGGACGCGCGCCGCGAGCGATTCCATCGCGAAGGGTTTCGCGATCACCTGCATGCCCGGCCCGAGCTGGCCGTTGCCGAGCACCGCGTTCTCGGCATAGCCGGTGATGAACAGCACTTTCAGATCGGGCCGCACGGCGCGCGCCGCATCAGCGAGCTGGCGTCCGTTCAGGCCGCCGGGCAGCCCGACATCGGTGACCAGCAGGTCGATGCGCGCATCCGACTGCAGGATCTTCAGCGCGGAGGGGCCGTCCCAGGCGTCGAGCGCCGTATAGCCTTCATCCTCCAGGACCTCGACGGCGAGCATGCGGATGGTCGGTTCGTCGTCGACGACGAGGATGGTCTCGCCGGCTGCGGCCTGGCCTTCCCGGTCCGGCGCGGCTTCGCTCACCATCTTTTCCTCCTCGCCGTAGTGGCGAGGCAGATAAAGGCACATCGTCGTGCCCTGGCCAATCTCGGAATAGATCCGGACCTGCCCGCCCGATTGCCGCACGAAGCCGTAGACCATCGACAGGCCGAGACCTGTCCCCTGCCCGATCGGCTTCGTGGTGAAGAACGGGTCGAAGGCGCGCGCGACGACATCGGGCGCCATGCCGCTGCCGGTATCTGTGACGCAAACCGAGAGATATTGGCCGGGCGGCACGTCGCGCTTGTCGGCCTCGCGCTCGTCGAGCCATTTGTTGGCGGTCTCGATGGTGATGCGCCCGCCGTCGGGCATGGCGTCGCGGGCATTGATGCACAGGTTCAGCAGCGCGTTCTCGAGCTGCGGCGGGTCGATCAGCGTCGGCCACAGGCCGGCGGCTGTGACGACCTCGATCCCGACCTGGGGGCCGACGCTGCGGCGGATCATATCCTCCATGCCAACGATCAGGCGGTTGACGTCGGTCGGCTTGGGGTCGAGCGTCTGGCGGCGCGAGAAAGCGAGCAGGCGATGCGTCAGCGAGGCCGCGCGCCGCGCCGCGCCCTGCGCCGCGCTGACATAGCGGTCGACCTCGCCGAAGCGGCCCTGCCGGACGCGGGACTGCAGCATCTCCAGCGAGCCGGTGATGCCCGTCAGCAGGTTGTTGAAGTCGTGCGCGAGACCGCCGGTGAGCTGGCCGACCGCCTCCATCTTCTGGGCCTGGCGCAGCGCCTCCTCGGTGTCGAGCAGACGCTTCTGCGCCTCCATCCGCTCAGTCACGTCATAGACGAACTGGTAGGCGCCGATCATCTCGCCGGCCGCGTCGCGCAACGAGCTGAAATGCATCTCGTAGTGTCGCTGGCTCAGCTCGGGCGGGCCGAACCTGCCGATCTCGACGAACTCCTCGCCCGCCAGGGCTCGCGTCCAGACCGCCTGCATGGCCGCCCGCTGCTCCGGCTTGTCTTCCAGCAGGTCGAGCATCCGGTCGCCCGCCTTTGGCCTGACGCCGAAGATGCGGGCGAACTCGTTGGCCGAGGCGCTGTTGATGGCGAGCCAGCGGAAATCCCTGTCGACGACCTGGACGAAGGCGCTGGTGCCCTCGACGATGTCGGCCAGGATCTGGCGCTCGGCGACCGCCTCGGCGATGCGCAGCTCCAGCGTCTCGTTGAGGCGCTGCAGCGCGGCTTCCGCCGTCTTGCGGGCCGTGATGTCCTGGAACAGAACCGCGACCTGCCGCGCCTCCGGCGGCTCGATGCGGAAGGCGGCGAGTTCGAGATGGCGTCCGGTCGCGACCAGCTCGCGCTCGAAACGGATCGGCCGGCCGGTGCTCAGCACGCCGCCATACAGATCGATCCAGCCCTGAGCTTCCGCGCCGACCATCGCGCGGACCTCCTGCCCGACGACGTTCTGGATGCCGGCATGGGTGGCGTAGGCCGGGTTGGCCTCGACATGGACGTAGTCGCTCAAGGGACCATGCGGGCCATCGAAGAACTCGATGATGCAGAAGCCTTCGTCGATGATGTCGAACAGCGTGCGGTAGCGATCCTCGCTGCGGATCATCGCCTCGCGGGCGGCGCGCTGTTCGGTGATGTCGCGCGAGATCGCCAGCAGCCGCTCGGGCTTGCCGTGCACGCCAAGAATCGGCCTGACCCTGACGTCCCACCAGCGCGGCGTGCCCTTCAGGGTCGGGCAGAAACCCTGGAAATGGCCGGTGCCGCCGGCGAGCGCGGTCTCGACCGCGGCCTTGGCCTGGTCGTGGACCGGTCCGTTCCAGAAGTCCGGCCAGCTACAGCCCTCGATCGCGGGAAAATCCTCGACCTCCATGACGCGCATGCCGCCTTCGCTCATGAAGGCGAGCGTCCCGTCGAGGTTCAGCACCTTGATGCAGTCGTCGGAAGCGGCGAGCACGCTCCACATCAGGCGCGCATCGCGTTCGGCTTGTGTCGGCAAATGCTCTTCCCTCGGGCCCCGACGCGCAACTGTCAGCACGAGCCGGACGATCGACGTTGTCAATATACTTCAACGCATTGAAGCCATGATGGTTGCGTGATCGGCAGCAAGTCGCGAGCCAGCCGTCTAGCGCCAGCGTCCGAATGCATCGGTCAGCGTCTGGCTGCCCGAGATGCCCTTCTCGAAGGTGATGATCCCGCGCCGCCCGCTGGCGAAACGGATCGGCACGTCGATCCAGAGCCGGTTCAGGATCAGGTCGAGATTGCGCTCGACCTCGACCGGCACGTTCGACAGCGCCGCGACGAAGAGGTTGTCGCCGAGCGCCGAATTGATCGCCGAGAGCGGCGCGCCACGCTCGCCTTCCTCCAGCTTGAACTGCGGCACGCCGACCTCGCGCACCGCGTTCTGGGTCGGGTCGCCGGCCGGGGTGAAGCGCAGGCCGATGATGTGGGAGGCCGGAAAGGCCGGGTCGGTGTTGCGGCGGACGGTGAAATCGAGACTTAAGCCCGCCTCCGCCACCTCGATCGTGGCGCGGACGATCGTCTCGACCGGGCGGCCCTGGCCGGCGCTCTCGCTGTCGAGCCGCCAGAAGACGCGGCCCTGGATCGCGCGCGGCTGCTGAGGGTTGGCCGGATCCTCCGTGTAGAGGATGGCGCGCTGCGCCACCGCGACCTCGCCGCCCTGGGTCGCGGTCGGGGCGCCGCCGCCCGGCCTCGGCGCATTGGCATTGCCGGCCTCGCCGACGCGGTCGCCGAGCTTGCCGGCGCTGTCCGGCTGGCTCGCGGGGGCGGCATGCTCGGCGCGCGGACGCGTCGTGGCGTCGGGCGGGGCGACCTTGTTGACGTAATAGGCGGCGCTGGCGATCGCCAGCACGGCGAGCGCGACGCCCCCGCCGACGATCATGGTGCGGACATGGCTGGCCGCGACCCGCTTCTCGCGCGGCGGCGCGATCCGCGGCCGTATCGGCTGCGTTTCCGGAAGGTCGGACGGTGGTCCGTCCGCGGCGTCGGGCGGGGACGCGGGAGGCTCGTACGGCGCGAAAGACGGCACCGCCTCGCGGACAGGCTCCGGGGGGGCCGCCGGCGGCGCTGGCTGCACCCCGGACAGCGGCGTCGGGGCCGGGGCCGTGTCGCCATGCTCGGCCTCGATGCGCGCCATCGCCTCGTCGAGCGCAAGCCGCTCGCGCATGATCTCGGCCTCGCCGAGCGGCGGGTCGAGGCTGCGCAACTGCGCCAGCAGCGCTGTGCGCGCCCGCTCATGGATGGCGCGCCGCGCCTCCGGCGAGGGATCGGTCAGCCCGGCGACCGCGCGCGCCAGGATGGGATAGAAGTCGGCCATTGGCCTCACTTGTCGATCTTGAGGGGGTGCGTCAACCCTCGAACGGGTTCTGCACCAGAATCGTGTCGTCGCGCTCGGGGCTGGTCGAGAGCACGGCGACCGGCGCGCCGATCAGTTCCTCGATGCGCCGGACGTATTTGATCGCCTGCGCCGGCAGCTCGGCCCAGGAGCGGGCGTTCGCCGTCGAGCCCTCCCAGCCCTCGATCGTCTCGTAGATCGGCTCGACCCTTCCCTGATCGCTCTGCCCGGCCGGCAGGTGCTCGAGCACCGTCCCGTCGAGTCGGTAGCCGGTACAGACCCTGATCTCCTCGAAGCCGTCGAGGATGTCGAGCTTGGTCAGGGCGATGCCGTCGATGCCGGAGGTCTTCACGGTCTGGCGCACCAGGCAGGCGTCGAACCAGCCGCAGCGGCGCTTGCGCCCCGTGACGACGCCGAACTCCTTGCCCTTGCGGCCGATCAGCTCGCCGGTCTCGTCGAACAGCTCGGTCGGGAAGGGACCTTCGCCGACGCGCGTCGTATAGGCTTTCGCGATGCCGAGCACGTAACCGACCGCCGACGGGCCGAGGCCCGAGCCGGTCGCGGCCTGGCCGGCGACGATGTTGGACGAGGTCACGAAGGGATAGGTGCCGTGGTCGACATCCAGCAGCGCGCCCTGCGCGCCCTCGAACAGGATGCGTTTTCCCGCGCGGCGCTCGCCGTCGAGCAGCGCCCAGACCGTGTCGGCATAGGGCAGCACCTCTGCGGCGACGGCGGTGAGCTGGCCGAGCAGCTCGGCGCCGTCGACCTCGCCGATGCCCAGCCCCCGGCGCAGCGCGTTGTGATGCGCCAGCAGCCGCTCGATCTTGGCCTCCAGGATCGCGGGGTCCTTGAGGTCGATGACGCGGATGGCGCGGCGGCCGGCCTTGTCCTCATAGGCCGGGCCGATGCCGCGCTTGGTCGTGCCGATCTTGAGGCCGATATTGGAGGTCTCGCGGAAATGATCCAGTTCGCGATGCAGCGGCAGGATCAGCGTGGCGTTGTCGGCGATGCGCAGGTTCTCAGGCGAGATCGCGACGCCCTGCGCGCGCAGGCGGGCGATCTCCTCGACGAGATGCCAGGGATCGACGACGACGCCGTTGCCGATGACCGATAGCTTTCCGGTCCGCACGATTCCGGACGGCAGCAGCGAGAGCTTGTAGACGACGCCGTCGATGACGAGCGTGTGTCCGGCATTGTGGCCGCCCTGGAAACGGACCACGACATCGGCCTGGCTGGAGAGCCAGTCGACGATCTTGCCCTTGCCCTCGTCGCCCCACTGGGCGCCGACCACAACAACATTGCCCATGGCTCAGGGTTCCTGCCTGTCTTCGCTCTGAAGAGGTTCTTGCCTCGATGCCTCGCGCAAGCGCCACGCACATGAAAAACCCCGGTGCAAGACCGGGGTTTCGAGAGCAGGTTCTTGCAGGCCCTCTTGGGCCAACATGGCGGCGAGGTCAAGTTTCCGCTTCGTCGCGCCGGCAGGGCAGTCCTTGCCTCCATGGACATTGCCGCGGGTGGCGCGCGCCTGTAAGCGATGCGCGCCCCGAACCGCGCCCTGACGGTATCCCGATGAAATCCATCGCCATTTCGACCCTCACCATCTGCGGCATCGAGGAACTGGCCTCCCATAGCGAAAGCCGCGTCACGCATGTCCTGTCGCTGCTCGACCCCGACCGGGCGGAGCTCGACGAGTTCGGCGCCTATGGCGAGCACCGCCGCACGACCCTGCGCTTCCACGACATCATCGACCCGGCCGACGGCAAGGTCCACCCGCGGTCCGACCATGTCGCCGAGATCCTGCGCTTCGGCGAGACGCTGAAGGAGGGTCTGGAAGAGCGCGTCGAGGGCCATCTCCTCGTCCACTGCCATATGGGCATCTCGCGCTCGACGGCGGCGATGCTGATGCTGATGGCGCAGAACGACGCCGACGAGACGGCCGACGCTCTCTTCGCCCGCCTGCGCGAGGTCCGGCCGAAGGCCTGGCCGAACTCGGTGATGATCGGCTTCGCCGACGAACAGCTCGGCCAGCGGGGCCGCCTCACCGCCGCGCTGCGGCGGCACTACGCCCATCAGCTCGTCCACCAGCCCCGATATCGCGACTGGATGGCGCAGCTCGGCCGGGGCCGCGAAGTCGAGATGGCTCGGCAGTTCCTCACCGCAACGGTCTCGGCTCGAAACTGAGCTCCCTGTCGCCCGGCCATTTGATCCGGTAGGCGAGCCTGATCTCCTTCTCCGCGCTGGGAGCCAGGTCGAAGCTCCAGGCCATCACGCCGCGCTTGTCGCCGACCTGCTTTTCGGTCGGGGGGGTGGTCTGCGGCAGGGTCTCGATCGTGATCGCGCTCGATTCCGAGAAGGGGATGCGCTCGCTCAGCGTCACCTTCACGGGCTGCGCATGCAGGCTCTTCACCACGGTTTTGAACTCGCGGAGATCCGTGCGGGTCTGCCCGAGCCAGCTCGGGTCGTTCTCGCGCCGGCGCACGGGCGCGCGCGTCACCTTGAGCTTGTCGTCGGCGCCGAAACCGAGCTCGACCTTGTCGCCGGGCGCGACGAGCCCGAGCCGGCCCTTGCCGATATAGGCGCCGTCGCGATGCAGGAAGACCTCGCCCGGCAGCAGCGGGGCCTCCTGCTCATGGGTGAAGGCGGCCTCGAGATAGGCGCGCTCCTCCAGCTCGGGCGCGATCCTGGCGCTCAGCGCGGGCGCGACCTTGCCCTGGCTCAGAACAACGGTCCGCGAGGAGCCGTCCTGCGGGACGCTGACGCGGCCGGGGACCTCGAAGCTCGCCTGATAGGCCCCGGCCTCGATCCGCGCGGTCTGCACCTCGGCCTGGCGCGGCTCGGCCTGGCTACGAGCGAGGCCCGCATCGGCTTCGGCCTTGGCGGCGGGAGCGGGCGCGGCTTGCGGAGCCATGCGCTGGCGGGTCTCGTAGATGACGGGCGGCTCGAAGAAGGCGACCTGCATCGGCGGCAGGTCGGGCGCGCGGGTGCCTCCGGCGGTGCGGGTCGTCGAGAGCGTCACCGCGACGTCGCCCCAGTCCTCGCCGCTGCGCTGGCGCAGCTCGGCCCGGCGCACGAACAGGATCTCGGGCTTGGTCGTGGCGCCGCCGGTCGAGAGCCTGGCCTCGTAGCCCGGCGCCCAGTTCGCGCCGGAGACGCGGTAGCTGACGCTGATCTCGGCGGCGAGCGGCGCCTGAGCCTCGACCGCGATGGCGACGTCGCGCCGCGGCGCGCCCGGGCGGCCTGGCTGCGGGCGGGCGCGCTCCAGCGCCGCGATCTCGGCCTCGACCTCGGTGGCGCGGCCGCGCACGCCGCGCAGTTCCTCATGGACCTTGACCAGCGCGGCGCCGATCGCGTCGAACACCGCCGGCCATTCGGCGAGCGGCAGGGCCTTGCCGTCGGGGCCGAGCTTGTCGGGGCCGGCCTGGCCGAAGCGCTCGATCGTGGCGCGCTTGGCCTCGATCGCGCTGGCGCGACCCTCCAGCATCGCCTTTTCCTCGCGCAGCGTCTTGAGCTTGCCCTCGATCGCCGGGTCGAGCCCGGTCCGGACCTCGCCCGGCACGATCCGGATATCGACCGCGCCGATCGCGAAGACGCCGTCGCCTTTCCCCTCGACGCGGATCGAGGCCGGATCGACGCTCGCCGGCAGGCCGCGCAGCACGATCTGCGAGGCTCCGCCGATCAGCTCCGCCTTGCCCAGCCGCGTCACCACCGCCCCGTCCGGATAGACCGTGACCCGGTCGATGCGCGAGGACAGCTCGATCTCGGCCGCGCCGGCGATGCCTGAGGTCAGCAATCCCGGCGTCAGGATCAGCGCCGCGGCGAGAGGGTTGAGGCGTCGGCTCGTCATGGTGCTATCCCCGGTTGATCACGCGAGCGTGATAGGCGGGGCGGATTCCGGCGCGGCGAAGGCGGGATTGGGGTGGAATCGGGAAGGCGACACGATCCCGGGCTCGCGACCTTCGGGGCATAAACCCTCGAGGCCGCGAGCCTGTCGTCTCGCGCAACGGTGGTTGGCTTATCAGCCGGCGATGAAGGGCCTGACCGCCGCGAGCACCCGCTGCTTCGTCATCGGCTTGTCGTTCGCGCCCGTCCACGGCTTCACGCCGCGCACGAGCCGCACCTCGGCTGCGTGCCTTGCCTCGACCGAGTGGATGCGCAGCGCGGTCGTCAGCGCCGCCGTGCCCATCAGGGCCGGAGCCTGGCCGGCATAGGCGGCGACTCCGGTGTCCTCGAAGGTCTGCGCCAAGGTGGTGAAAGTCCTGAAGTCACGGAAGACGTTGGCATATTTGCCGCCGGCGGTGAAGTCGAAGCCCGGCTTGGCGACCGCGCCCGCGCCGAGCGTCGAGGCCAGCAGTGTGACATGCGCCTGCTCGTGCTCGCTGATTTGCCTGAAGACCACCGAGAAACGGTCGGGCACCACACCGGCGCGCAGGCCCTGGCTGTAGAACTCGGCCTCTAGATATTCGAGCGTCAGCGCGAAGTTCAGCACCTCCGCGACCTGACCGGGCATGCCCTGTCCGAGCGCCTGGCTGGAGACGGCGGCGAGCACGACCGGCGCCGACGCGACCGCGCCGAGCTTCATGGATACGGAGCGGAACAGGTCACGACGCGACGCGATCGCGCCGGCGAGATCGGGATCGAGCGTTGAAAGCAGCATTTCGTTTGTCATGGCGATGTCTCTCAGTTGGGGGTCGAACCGGCTGCGCTCAGGGGAGCTGCGAGGCGGTGACCGGCGTGGCGATGAAGGGACCGGCGGCGCGCAGGACGGCCGAGGGCGGGTTCGAGACGTCGACGCCGCCGCGCGAGATCACGTCGTCGCCGGCGAAATATTCGGTGAAGGGCCGCAGCATGTCGCGGATCGTCGCGGCATGGCGCGCCTCGACCGAGACGATCGAGCCTGCCGCGGCGAGAATGCGCGGGCTCTGGATCGCCGCGCCGCCGCCGTTATAGGCGGAGACGCCGAGATCCTCGAAGGTCATCGCCGTCTTGAGCACGCTCATGCGGTCGCCGAAATCGACCGCCGAGAAGTTGACGGCCAGATCGGGGATGCGGTTCTGGCCGAGCGCCTTCCTGAAGAACTCGCGATGCGAGATTTCGTGATTGCGGATGTCGGTGAGCAGCGTCCGCTCATAGGCGTTCATGCCGGCATAGGGGGTGGCGAGAACCTGCGTGTAATAGGCCGCCTCGAGCTGCTCCAGCGCGTAGGCATAGTTCAGCACGCCGACATCGCCTCCGCCGAGGTCGACGGCGCGGGATTGCGCGAAGGCCTGGCCGAGCTTGAGGCCGGGCACATCGACGCCGAATGCGACGGCGGCGGTGGCGGCAGCCGCCGACCACTTCAGAAATGAGCGGCGCGCAAGAGTTCGCCGGTCGTGCGGCAGTTGAATGTCGGATTTCATCGTTAGCCTCCGTTTCAGGATATGGCTAAGGAACGATGAACATCTGTTTCTGTTCCGGTGAATGTTGTTGATTTGCAAGTAAAATATAAATAAATCTGAAAAAAGCGCGCAAAATTTCTGAGCAAGTTTGCACTCTCGCCGGCCTTCTGCTCGCATGCGTGTCGGAAATTCTATCCGTGCCCTTTACTATCCGTCCGCGGTTTGAGATTGAGGGCTCGCGCGAAGGGCCGAGTTGACCGCGGCGACGAGATCGGAAGCCGGCGCAGGCTTTTCGAGCCATGCGCTGCCCAGGAATATGGGATCGATCGTCTTCTCGCAGCGTGCGCTGCTCGAGAACACCACGAGCGGGATGGCCCGATCGACGAGCCGGCGGGCGACCTCCAAACTCGTGCCGTCTCGCAGTTCGATGTCGAGCACCACGACATCCGGCACATTCCTGTCCAGCCAGGCGAGCGCCTCAGCGGCGCTTATGGCGCTGGCCGCGATGTCGAAACCGGCATCGGCCAGTATATTCTCTATGTCCATGGCGATGATAGCCTCGTCCTCGAGCACCAGAACGGTCTTGGCCTTGGATTGGACGGCCATCTGCATGCGTTGCCTGATCGGGAGGCTCCCGCCACCGACATCGGAACGGGTATGGGCCGTTCCGGTCATCTAGCATGCGCGCAATTCCGAATATTTATCATATGACACACGGAACTGCGATTTGAGGACTGTTGTGTTTTAAATAATTCGTAATCCAAGCTCCCGTAGCTTAGTTCGCCAATAGATTTCGTGATTTTGATTTTTAAGAGAATAATCTTAATATCTTCGGTTCGACAAGTCGTTAAAAATCAAATCCTTGGAAATTTGTCGAATGACGAATTCAATGAGGTTTTTGACATGCTTGACTTTGTCGGACTTCCCCGGCGGATGGCGCTGTCGCAGGCTAACGAGACGGACGGATACAGTTACTTTCCCGAGTCAGGTGTTGCTTCGATGATCGCTGTTTCTCCAAAAGGTCTGCGCGTCGATGTCGGTTTGTTCGGCAGGGATGGCATGACCCCGTCTGCATTGCCGATAGACGCTGGTTCTGTTCCTTGTGAATTTATTATGCATATATCTGGCGATGGTTACCGGATACAGACCAAAATACTGGCCCGGATACTTTCCGAGCGCCAAGATCTGCTCATGCACTGGCGGTGCGGACCGCTTTTACGGCCCTGTCCAACGCCGTCCATTCGGTCGACGAGCGGCTCGCACGCCTGATCCTGAGTGTCACGACAGGTCGGACGGGTTCGGCGTGCCGTTGACGCACGGCTTTCTCGCCGTTCTTCTGGCGGTCCGCCGGCCGAGCGTGACGAAATCCGTGCATGCTCTCGAAGGGCGCAAGCTCATCCTGGCCGAGCGGGGCTGATCACGATCGTCGACAGGGCGGGACTGGCCGCATTCGCCGCCGACGCCTACGGCGTGCCCGAGAAGGTCTATGACCGCCTGCTTGCGGACCCGGCATAAGCCTGTCTGTCCGTAATCCCCGTCCCCACAACCCCGTGCCGGAGGAAATGGCGCTCCGGGGCCGGCGACGCGCGATCCATCGCCGCGCCACCATGTTCTGCGACCCGGTTTCGGAACATCCACGCCGCGCTGTCGTTCGGCCTGGGAGCAGAGGAACCAGATGCAGCCAGTCTCACCCACCCCATCGATGCAACCCGCGCTGCCGGCAATGACGGCGCCGTCGCGCCGCGACGCGGTGACGGCGCTGCTGTCCTCGGTCGCGCTCGGCCTCGCCGCGCGGCCGGTCCTGGCCCAGAACGCGGCCTCGAAGCGCCGCTTCGGCTATGAGGACGTCGTCGCGCAGGCGCAGGCGCTGGGCGAGAGGCCCTTCGACGCCGATTCCGCGAAAATCCCCGAGGAGCTCTCGAAGCTGACCTATGACAGCTACCGCGAGATCCGCTTCCGGCGCGACCGGGCCTTCTGGCGCGAGGGCGGCTCGGATTTCCGGCTGATGCCGTTCCATCTCGGCTTCCTCCACGACAAGCCGGTGCAGGTGCATGTCGTCCGCGACGGGCTGGCGCTGCCGATCCCGTTCCAGACCTCGCTGTTCGAATACGGCAAGGTGCCCACGCCGAAACAGCTCTCGCCCTCGCTCGGCTTCGCCGGTTTCGCGGTGACCACGACCCTGAACAGCCCGGCCGTGCAGGACGAGGTGATCTCGTTCCTGGGCGCGAGCTATTTCCGGCTGATCGGGCGCGGCCAGCGCTACGGGCTCTCGGCCCGGTCGCTGTCGCTCGATGTCGGCGGCCCGCAGGACGAGGAGTTCCCGTTCTTCCGGGCGCTCTGGCTGGAGGAGCCGTCGCGGGAGGCGACGCAGCTCGTCATCCATGCCCTGCTCGATTCGCCCTCGGTCGCCGGCGCCTATCGCTACGTCGTGACGCCCGGCCCGACGACCAGCGTCGAGGTCACCGCGACGATCGTGCCGCGCAAGGAATTGCGCCGCGTCGGTTTCGCGCCGTTGACCTCGATGTTCCTGGCCGGCGAGGGCGATCTCGGCCAGCGCACCGATTTCCGGCCCGAAATCCACGATTCCGACGGGCTGATGCTGCGCACCGGCGCGGGCGAATGGATCTGGCGGCCGATCAAGAACCCGAAGGCGCTGCGCGTCTCCAGCTTCAGCGACGAGAACCCGCGCGGCTTCGGGCTGATGCAGCGCGACCGCGAATTCGGCCATTACCAGGATCTGGAGGCGAACTACCACGCGCGCCCGGGCTACTGGGTCGAGCCGCTGGGCGAATGGGGCAAGGGCCGCGTCGAGCTCGCCGAGATCCCGACCGACAACGAGGCCTTCGACAACATCGTCGCCTTCTGGACGCCGGAGGCGCCGCCGCCCGTCGGCAGGCCGACCGAGTTCGCCTACCGGATGACGGCGCTCTCGACCACCGAGCGGCTCCACCCCTACGGCCAGACCCGAAACAGCTTCTCCGGCTCCGACAACCAGGACAGCAAGGCCGACGGCCAAGGAAAAGCCGAAGGCCGCAAGCGCTTCATCGTCGATTTCGCCGAGGGCGACCTCGCCTTCTGGCTCGCCGACCCGAGCCGCGTCGAGGTTGTCGCCACCACCACGCTCGGCGCCGTCGCCTCGAGCATCCTGATGCCCAACCCCAACGTGAAAGGGTTTCGCGTGATCGTCGACGCGACCCTGCCGGATGGCGAGACGGCCGATCTGCGCATCTTCCTGAAATCGAAGGGGCGGACGTTGACCGAGACCTGGACGAGCACCTGGTCGGCAAGGGGATAGGGGACGATCGTCCCGCGTTCGCCCGACGCTGGCTCTTAAGCCCGCCCTCTCGCGCCCATGCCCGCCTTCACCCGCATCTCCATGAAGTTCCGCAACTCCGTCACGCGCCGCGCCTCGTCAAGCACCTCCTCGTCGAGGCCATGCGCCCAGGCGAGATCGTGGCGGGTCGGGTCTGCGTCGAGCGCCTCGATCTCGTCGAGCCAGCGGCCGGCCTGCGCCTCGTCGCGGCGGAAGCCTTCCTCGATCAGCAGCGGCGTCATGCGGCGCAGGATCGAGGCGACCTGGCGGAGCGGGAACTCGGGATGGTACTGCACGCCCCAGAAGACGCCGCCGTCATGGACTATTTCGGCCGCTTGGACCGCGCTGTGGGCGTTGGAGGCGAGAACGGTGGCGCCCGGTGGCGGCGAGGCTATGGTGTCGAGATGGATCGCGGGCGCATCGAAGGCGAGCGGTCGGCCCGCGAGCAGCGGGTGCGTTCGGCCGGCCTTTGTCAGGGCGATGCGGCGGGCGACGCCGATCTCGCGACCCTTCGGGTTCTGGATAACCGCGCCGCCGGCCGCGACCGCGCCGACCTGGATGCCCCAGCACGAACCGAAGCAGGGCGTGCCGCTGGCATAGATCGCGCGCATCAGCTCGATCTGGCGCGTCACCGCGGGGTCCGCCTTGTAGATGTGAAGCGAGGAGCCGGTCAGGAAGATGCCGTCATAGGATTGCACACCCGCACCGTCCGGCAGGTTCGCGCCGTCGTCCGCCGGCAGGCAGATGTCGGTGAGCGCGCCCGGCGCGATCGCCGTGAGCACCTGCGCATAGGCTTGCGCCGGAGAGAGGCCGCCATAGCCCGCCGCATGGGCCTCGCGCTGGTCGCGCGTATTGCCTTCGACGATCAGGAGGCGCGGGGGGCGGGGTGAAATCTGTAGCATGGCGTGCCCAGGCAATGCGCGGCGCGACGGGGGACCCTGCGCCTCCTCGCATAGGATGCGGGGGCCGGGCAAGGCTATAGGAGGAACTCGGACCCGCGCGCATCGCCCGGTTCAGGCTTCCTTTCCTTGAGACCAGGCCATCCCTTGCCCCTGTCCCTGCCGCAACGCCTCTGGGCCAACGCCTATCTGCTTCTGATCGTGACCACGCTGATGTGGGGCGGGAACGCGGTCGCGAGCCGGGCGGCGGTCGGCGAGATCTCCCCGATGGCGCTGACCTCGCTACGCTGGGTCCTGGTCTGCGCGGTGCTGCCCTGGCTGATGCGGCGCGAGCTCATTGCCTACTGGCCGGTGCTGAAGGCGCGCTGGCTTTTCGTCCTCGCCATGGGCACGGTCGGCTTCACCGCATTCAACGCGCTGATGTATCTCGCCGCCTATTCGACCAGCGCGATCAACATCGGCATCCTGCAGGGCGCGATCCCGGTCTTCGTGCTGCTCGGCGCCTTCGCGGCCCATCGCACGCCGATCGGCCCGCTGCAGGCGCTCGGCGTCGCGGTCACGCTGCTCGGCGTCGCGGTGACGGCGAGCCGCGGCGACGTCGCGGTGCTGGCGAACCTCGCCTTCGTCGCAGGCGATCTCTGGATGATCCTGGCCTGCGTCTTCTATGCCGGCTACACGGTCGCGATCCGCAGCCGGCCGGCGATGCCCGGCCTCGTCTTCTTCACCGCGATCGCCTGCGTCGCCTGCGTCATCTCGTTGCCGCTGCTGGCGCTCGAGGTCGCGACCGGCAACGTCGTCTGGCCGACGCAGAAGGGCTGGCTGATCCTGGCTTTCGTCGTGATCGGCCCCTCGATCCTGTCGCAGCTCAGCTTTCTGCGCGCCGTCGAGCTGATCGGCCCCGGCCGCGCCGGCGTCTTCGTCAACCTCGTGCCGGTCTTCGCGCCGCTGCTCGCCGTGCTGATCATCGGCGAGCCGTTCGGGCTCTACCACGCGCTGGCTCTGGCCCTGGTGCTGGGCGGCATCTTCATCGCCGAGCGGCTGGGCAAGCCGAAGGGCTGAGCTTCAGCGCAACGCCTCGCCTGGCGGCCGCGCCGGCGTCTTCGTCGGCCCGGCGCCGGTCCGGGACCCGATCCTCGCCGTGGCAGCGAAGATTGACCGGCGATCGGGCGGTTCATCGCCATATTATGCGGTAGGTTCTGCTCGTTGCCCTTTTGACAGCGAAAGCAGCGCCGATGACTGGCAGGATACCGACGCTCGTTGTCGCGGGCATCGTCGCCATGACCGCGACGGGTGAAGCGGCGGCGGAGATGATCGTCAGTTACAAGGCCGCGAGCGCCAGCCCGCCGTTCGAGATCGGGCCGGGCGTGAAATCATGGAAGATCGCGTGGAAGTGGGACCTCGGCCAGGTGCAGTTCAACATCGTGCCCTTCTCGCTCACGAACCCCGATCACGGCGCCCTGCGCGATGCGTTCATGTCGACATCGGCATCCGGCGAAGGTTCCGTGGTTCGCACCGACAGGCTCAGGTTCAGGATCGACACCAACAAGAACCTGTGTGACGTGACGGTTTCGACGATCGGCTGAGGCCGCTCCGCAGGACCGGACGCAAGGAACGGCCGCACCGCTGCCGGTACCGGAGCCGACCGCTCCCGGCGCATGGGTGGCGTGCCTCGCGGCCGGACGTTCCGCGAGCCTACCGCAACGTGGCCACCGCCAGCCGGGCCACCGCCGCGTGCGCCGCCTCGCGCTGCTCGGGCGCGGCGGTCGAGCCGGCGAGATAGACCGCGATCGCGAAGATGCGCCCGTCCGGCAGCGTCACGATGCCGATGTCGTTGGTGGCGTGGTTGAGGCCGGCGGCGCTCGGGCCGAGCCCGGTCTTGTGGGCGAAGCGCGCGCCCTTGGGCAGGCCGGCGCGGATGCGGTCCTTCCCGGTCGCCGCGGCGGCGGCGATCCCCTCGATCCAGCGGCCATGGGCCGGCTCGCGCAACCAGCCGCCCTTGGCGAAAGTCTCCAGGAAGACGATGGAGGCCTCGGGCGTCGCGGCGTCGCGCGTGTCCGTCAGCGCCGCCTCCAGCCGCTTGCGGCGATCGGCGGCCGGGATGGCGGCGATCCTGTCGCGAAACGCCTTCGCGTCGATCGCCTCGTCCCAGGAATAGCCCGGCAGGCCGAGGATTTCCGGCTGGAAGACGCGCTCGTAGCGGTCGACCGACATGCCGGCGACGCCGCCCTGTTTCAGCATGGCGGTGATCGTCCGCGGGCCGCCGATCAGCCGCAGCAGCAGGTCGGCCGCGGTGTTGTCGCTTTCGGCCGCCGCAAGCCGGACGAGCTCGCACAGCGGCACGTCCTGGCGCTCGCCCCTGAAGCGCGCGGCGAGCGGGCTGCGATAAAGCGACAGGTCCTTGCGCGTCACCGCGACCGGCTGGTCGAGCTCGAGCTTCCCGGCCTCGACGGCCTGCAGCACCGCGACCGCGAGAGGCAGCTTGAACACGCTCTGCATCGGAAAGCGTTCTGAGCCGCGATGCGACCAGCTCGCGCGGTCCTTCAGGTCGAGCAGCGCGACGCCGAGCCGGCCCTTCGAGTCGCGCTCGATCGCGCCGATCTCGCGGTCGAGCCTTGCCTTGTCCCAGTCGGCGAAGGCAGGCGTGGCAATGAGGCAGGCGAGGGCGAAAGCGGCGAAGCGAAGCATGGGCGTTTCCCGTGGGGCCGCGCACAGGAGGAAGCGATTGGGGCGGGGATGGGGCGTGTCAGAACGCCTTGGGCAGGCCGGCGTCTTTCATGATCTTGTTGGCGGTGTGCCGCGACTTTATCTTCGAGTCGACTGGGATCGTGATCCGCTTGACGGGTGCCGCCAGACCTCGTGGTCGCCCTTCCCAGACCGAATTCGTTCAAAGCCTGCTGCTGCAAGCTTTTCTCGTACGGCTGGGGTGAAGTTGTTCATGTCCAGCGTCAGCAGTGCTTCGTTGGCCGACTCACCCTCTATCCAGTTGAGTCCACAAGTGCCGTGAACCAGTTACGCCCGTTATTGGCGTTATCCACACAATGCACCGGCCTGAGGCCGTTGCTGAGACATCAGGCAGCGGTGCTGACACGCTCATGCGTATGCGCAATTATATCCAGTTCGATCGTATCCGGACGATCCGCCGCATCTTCAAGGAGATCGGGAATGAGGTCGCGAATTCGCTGGCGTAAACCTTCCAGGGTGTCGCTTTCCGTCGAGAGGCCGGGAATATCGGCCTCTTCCACATACCAGACCGAAGCCTCGTCATCCCAAGCCGCTCTGACGACAGCGTGCCGTTTCATGTTGATGCCCTGACCATATGCCCCAGCGAATCATGCGTGATGATCCGCCTGGTTCCAAGAGGTTTCTGGACCAGCCTCAGAACCTCAGCCTTCTCGCCCGCTTCACCATCGGGATCTCGTGGATCTTCGCCAAGAGCGCGTCCGAGATCGGCTCGTCGACCGCGACGTAGCAGATCGCGTCGCCGCCGGGCCTGTCGCGGCCGAGCGAGAAGGTCGCGACGTTGACGCCGGCCTCGCCGAGCAGCGAGCCGAAGGCGCCGATGAAGCCCGGCTTGTCGGCGTTGCGGACATAGAGCATGTGCGGCGCGAATTCCGCGTCGACCTGGATGTCGCGGATCTCGACGATGCGCGGCTTGCCGTCCTGGAACACCGTGCCCGAGGCGTGCCGGGCCATGTCCTCGGCCTCGACGACGATGCGGATGACGCTCTCCAGATTGCCGGCGACCTCGCGGGTCAGCTCCTCGACGACGATGCCCTTCTCCTTCGCCACCATGGCGGAATTGACCATGTTGATCTCGGGCAGGAAGGGCCGCAGCACGCCGGTGATGGCGGCCGCCGAGATCGCCTTGAGGTTGAGATGCGCGACCGCGCCCTCGTACTCGATCCGGATGCCCTTGACCGGCGCTTCCGTCAGCTGGCCGAGGAACGAGCCGAGCTTCTCGGCCAGCGCCACGAAGGGCCTGATCCGCGGCGCTTCCTCGGCCGAGATCGAGGGGAAGTTGACCGCATTGGTGATCGCGCCCTTCAGCAGATAATCCGACATCTGCTCGGCGACCTGCAGCGCGACGTTCTCCTGCGCCTCGTTCGTGCTCGCGCCGAGATGCGGCGTGCACACGACGTTCTCCAGCCCGAACAGCGGGTTGCTCTCCGCCGGCTCCTGCGAGAACACGTCGAAGGCCGCGCCCGCGACATGGCCGCTCTTGATCAGCGCGGCCAGCGCCGCCTCGTCGACCAGCCCGCCGCGCGCGCAGTTGACGATGCGCACGCCCTTCTTGGTCTTGGCCAAGTTTTCGGCCGAGAGGATGTTCCTGGTCTTCTCGGTCATCGGCACGTGCAGGGTGATGAAGTCGGCGCGCTTCAAAAGCTCGTCGAGCTCGACCTTCTCGACGCCCAGCGCCACCGCCCGCTCGGGAGAGAGGTAGGGGTCATAGGCGATCACCCGCATCTTCAGGCCGACGCCGCGCTCGGCGACGATCGCGCCGATATTGCCGCAGCCGATCAGCCCGAGCGTCTTGGCGGTGATCTCGACGCCCATGAAGCGGTTCTTCTCCCACTTGCCCGCTTGCGTCGAGACGTCGGCCGAGGGGATTTGCCGGGCCAGCGCGAACATCATCGCGATGGCGTGTTCGGCGGTGGTGATCGAATTGCCGAAGGGCGTGTTCATCACGATGATGCCGCGCGCGGTCGCGGCCGGGATCTCGACATTGTCGACGCCGATGCCGGCGCGGCCGATCACCTTGAGGCTCTTCGCGGCCTCCAGCAGCTTCGCGGTCGCCTTGGTCGCCGAGCGGATGGCGAGGCCGTCATAGTCGCCGATGATGGCGGCGAGCCTGTCCTTGTCCTTGCCGAGCGCCGGATCGAAGGTCACGTCGATGCCGCGATCCTTGAAGATCTGCACGGCGGCGGGGGAGAGCGCGTCGGAGATCAGGACGCGGGGGGCGGTGGTCATGGGGGTGGCTCCGGTAGCGCGAGGGCTCGCGAAAGGGGGATAGCGCCCCCCGCCTGTCGTTCCGGGGCGGCGCGAGGCGCCGAACCCGGAACCCATGACGGGACGCGACGGTATGGCCGGTGGCGGCAGAAAGGGGCTCGCCCGGTCGTGGGTTCCCGGTTCGCGGGCATTCGTCCGCGCCCCGGAATGACAAGGGAGGCGACCTACGCCGCCTTCTTGCCCAACCCGGCCTTCGCTTCCGCGAAGGCATAGGCGATCCACGGCAGCAGCGCCTTGAGATCGCGGCTCTGCACGGTCGCGCCGCACCAGATGCGCAGACCGGGAGGGGCGTCGCGGTAATGGCCGAGGTCGAAGCCGGCGCCGGCCTTCTCGATGATGCCGACGACCTGCTTGGCGAACGCCGCCTGCGCATCCGGCGACAGCGCCGTCACCGCCGGATCGGTAAACCTCAGGCACACGCTCGTATTCGAGCGCGTCTTCGGCTTCACCGCCAGAAAATCGATCCAGGCGTTCTCGCGCACGAATCTCGAGAGCATGCGCAGATTGCCGTCGGCCCGCTTCACCAGCCCGTCGAGCCCGCCGACCTTCTTGGCCCAGGCCAGCGCATCGAGATAATCCTCGACCGCGAGCATGGAGGGCGTGTTGATCGTCTCGCCGGCGAAGATGCCCTCCGAGAGCTTGCCGCCCGAGGTCATGCGAAAGATCTTCGGCAGCGGCCAGGCCGGCTTGTAGGTCACTAGCCGCTCGACCGCGCGCGGCGAGAGCACGATCATGCCATGCGCCGCCTCGCCGCCCAGCGCCTTCTGCCAGGAGAAGGTCGTAACGTCGAGCTTTGGCCAGTCGAGGCGCTGGGCGAACGCCGCCGAGGTCGCGTCGCAGATCGTCAGCCCCTCGCGGTCGGCAGCGATCCAGCTCGCATCCGGCACGCGCACCCCTGACGTCGTGCCGTTCCATGTGAAGACGACGTCGCGCCTCTTCGTGTCGACCTGTTTGAGGTTCGGCAACTCGCCGTAAGGCGCGGTGATGATGCGCACGTCCGCGAGCTTGAGCTGCTTGACCACATCGGTGACCCAGCCCTCGCCGAAGCTCTCCCAGGCGAGCATGTCGACGCCGCGCGCCCCGAGCAGCGACCACATCGCCATCTCGACCGCGCCGGTGTCGGAAGCCGGCACGATGCCGATGCGGTAATCCGCCGGCATCTGCAGCACCTCGCGCGTCAGGTCGATCGCGGCTTTGAGCTTGTCCTTGCCGATCTTGGCGCGGTGCGAGCGGCCGAGCGCGGCGTCGCCGAGCGCCTTGAGTGACCAGCCGGGGCGCTTGGCGCAGGGGCCGGACGAGAAATGCGGCACGCGCGGACGCGTGGCCGGAACGGTATTCGCCATCGATGTCTCCATCCTTGCAGATGGGCGCGCCGCGTTGGGGCGGCGTGTCCCGGCGACGGGGGTATGGCGAGAGGGGTGGGCGAGTCAAGCCGGTGGGACGGCAAAAACCGAGGAAGCTGGACGCGCGTCTGTCGTATCGCGTCCACGACCTCTTCGAGCCTCGGCTGGCGCGCCAGAGCGGCGCGGCCGCGCCGCTTGTCCGGGATGACGGGGTCGTTTCCGGCCGGAGCGGAATCCGGGCCGCGTCAGGCTTCCGCCTCAGGCATACTGCCCGTGGCAATGCTTGTACTTCTTGCCCGAACCGCAGGGGCAGGGTTCGTTGCGGCCGACCTTGCCCCAGCTGCCGGGGTCGGTCGGGTTGCGGTCGAGCAGCGCGACGTCGCCCTCGCTCGCGGCGTATTGCAGGCCCGATGATTCGCCATAGTCGCCGAAGGTTGGCGGCGGCGGCGCGTCCTGCGGCGGCTGGCCGCCCTCCTCGGGCGCGTCGAAGCGGACCTCGATCCGCATCAGGTTGCCGGTGACCTGCTCGCGCAGGCGGCCGATCAGCCCGTCGAACAGCTCGAAGGCTTCCTGCTTGTATTCGTTCAGCGGGTCGCGCTGGGCATAGCCGCGCCAGCCGATCACCTGGCGCAGGTGGTCGAGCGTGACGAGATGTTCGCGCCAGAGATGGTCGAGCGTCTGCAGCAGGACCTGCTTCTCGACATAGACCATCACCTCCTCGGTGTTGCGCGCGATGCGGGCGGCATAGTCCTCGTCGGCGATCTTGCGGATGCGTTCGCGCAGCTCCGCATCGGCGATGCCCTCTTCCTTGGCCCACTCATCGATCGGCAGATCGAGGTTGAGGAACTGCAGCACGCCTTCCTTCAGCGCGGCGGTGTCCCATTGCTCGGGATAGGCCTCTTCCGGGATGTGGCGGGCGACCTGGTCCTCGCAGACGCCGTGGCGCATGTCGTCGATGGTTTCGCGCACGCTCGCCTGACGCATGAAGTCGCGGCGCTGTTCGAACACGACCTTGCGCTGGTCGTTCATCACGTCGTCGTATTTGAGGATGTTCTTGCGGATGTCGAAATTGCGCGCCTCGACCTTGCCTTGCGCCTTCTCGACCGCCTTGTTGATCCAGGGATGGACGATCGCCTCGTCCTCCTTCAGGCCGAGCTTGGTCAGCATGCCGTCCATCCGGTCGGAACCGAAGATGCGCATCAGGTCGTCCTGCAGCGACAGGAAGAATTTCGAGCGGCCGGGATCCCCCTGGCGGCCGGCGCGGCCGCGAAGCTGGTTGTCGATGCGCCGGCTCTCGTGCCGCTCGGTGCCGACGATGTAGAGCCCGCCCGCCTTGATCACGCGCTGCTTGAAATCGGCGACCTCGGCGCGGATCTCGGCCTCGCGGCGCGTGCGCTCCTCGCCCTCCGGCATGTCGCCGAGATCGTGCCTGATGCGCATCTCGGCATTGCCGCCGAGCTGTATGTCGGTGCCGCGGCCGGCCATGTTGGTGGCGATGGTGATGGCGCCGGGCGCGCCGGCCTGGGCGACGATATAGGCCTCCTGCTCGTGGAAGCGCGCGTTCAGCACGGCGAAATGGTTCGACGGCTTGCCCTGCCGGGCCGCCTCGTAGATCGGCTCCAGCGCGTTCGGGGCCGTGAAGTCGATCTGCTGGAAGCCGTCCTTCTGCAGCATCTCGGCGACGAGCTCGGAGCGCTCGATCGAGGTCGTGCCGACCAGCATGGGCTGGCCGAGCGTCTGGGCTTCCTTGATCTCGCGGATCACGCCGCGGACCTTCTCCTCGAAGGTGCGGTAGACCTCGTCGTCCTCGTCCTTGCGCGCGACCGGGACGTTGGTCGGGATCTCGACGACCTCGAGCTTGTAGATCTGGAAGAACTCGTCGGCCTCGGTCGCCGCCGTGCCGGTCATGCCGGCGAGCTTCTTGTAAAGGCGGAAATAGTTCTGGAAGGTGATCGAGGCCAGCGTCGCGTTCTCGGGCTGGACGGTGACGCGCTCCTTGGCTTCCAGCGCCTGATGGAGGCCTTCCGAATAGCGCCGGCCCGGCATCATGCGGCCGGTGAACTCGTCGATGATCACGACCTCGTCGTTGCGGACGATGTAGTCCTTGTCGCGCGTGAACAGCGAATGCGCCCTGAGCGCCTGGTTGACGTGGTGCACCAGCGTGACGTTGTGGGCGTCGTAGAGATCGCCCTCCTTGAGCAGGCCGGCCTCGCGCAGCAGCTCCTCGATACGCTCGTTGCCGGCTTCCGTCAGCGAGACGGCGCGCTGCTTCTCGTCGACCTCGTAATCGGTCTTGGCCAGGCCCGGCAGCACCTTGTCGATCTGGACGTAGAGGTCCGACTTGTCGTCGAGCGGGCCGGAGATGATCAGCGGCGTGCGCGCCTCGTCGACCAGGATCGAGTCGACCTCGTCGACGATCGCGAAATGGTGGCCGCGCTGCGACATCTGCGCGACGTCGTATTTCATGTTGTCGCGCAGATAGTCGAAGCCGAACTCGTTGTTGGTGCCGTAGGTGATGTCGCAGGCATAGGCGCGCTGACGCTCGTCGTCGTCGATGCCGTGCACGATGATGCCGACGCTCAGGCCGAGGAAATTGTAGAGCTTGCCCATCCACTCGGCGTCGCGGCGGGCCAGGTAGTCGTTGACCGTGACGACGTGGACGCCCTTGCCTTCGAGAGCGTTGAGATAGGTCGGCAGCGTCGCGACCAGCGTCTTGCCCTCGCCGGTCTTCATCTCCGAGATCGCGCCCTCGTGCAGCACCATGCCGCCGACGAGCTGGACGTCGTAGGGGCGCTGGCCGAGCACGCGCTTGGCCGCCTCGCGCACCGTGGCGAAGGCCGGCACGAGCAGGTCGTCGAGCTTCGCCCCCTTCGCGATCTGCTCGCGGAACTGGGCGGTGCGGGCCTGCAGGGCCTCGTCGCTCAGCGCGGAGACCTCTTTCTCCAGCGCGTTGATCGCAGCCACGCGCGGATCGTAGCCTTTCACGCGCCGCGAATTGGCCGAGCCGAAGAGTTTCTTTGCGAGCGCGCCAAGCATGGTGGGCCTTTCGGGTGGTTAGGCCCGCCGGCCGCGCCGGACGAAGCCCGACAGCGGCGCGAAGCCTGAATTCGAATGCGATCGCGTGTTTAGACGCGTGCGTGTGCGGGGTCCAGCGCAGCCTTCGGCCGGCTCCGCGGTTAAATCCTCGCGGATGTGGGGTTTTCGCGGCCGCCTTCCAAGGCCTTCCGCGCACCGGACGGCGCGAGCAGCGACCGATGCGCACAAAGCTGCGTGAGGACGGCGCCCGGGTGGCTCGGCCGCCTTGCCTTCGCCGCGTTCAACTGGCAGGGAGCCGCTCTGATCGTCCAAGGCACAAGCCCCTGCGAAAGGCTCACATCATGACGCTTACCCGCCTAGCCGCCGCCACTCTCGGTCTTGCGCTCTTCGCCGCGCAGCCGGCCTCTGCGCAGGCCGACAAGATCGTCGCCCGGGTGAACGGTCTCGCCATCACCGAGCGCGAGGTCGGGCTGGCGACCGAGGATCTTGGCGAGCGCCTCGCCCAGATCCCCGAGGCGCGCAAGCGCGACGAGGTGATCAACTATCTCGTCGACCTCAAGCTCGGCGCCAAGGCGGCTGCCGACGCCAAGATCGGCGACGGACCGGACTTCGCCGCCCGCCTCGCCTACAACCGCGACAAGGTCCTGCTCGACACCTATCTCGCCGCCGAGGCGAAGAAGGCGGCGACGCCGGAGGCCGCGAAGAAGCTCTTCGACGACACCGTCAAGTCGATGACGCCAGAGGAGGAGATCAATGCCCGCCATATCCTCGTCGAGGAGGAGGCGCAGGCCAAGACCGTGCTCGATCGTCTGAAGAAGGGCGAGGACTTCGCCAAGGTCGCGGGCGAGATCTCCAAGGATCCCGGCTCCGGCAAGGAAGGCGGCTCGCTCGGCTGGTTCTCCAAGGAGCGCATGGTGCCTGAATTCGCCGAAGCCGCCTTCAAGCTGACCAAGGGCCAGATCTCGGAGCCGGTGAAGAGCCAGTTCGGCTGGCACGTGATCAAGCTGGAGGACCGCCGCACCAAGCCGGCGCCGGACTTCGCCTCGGTGAAGCCGCAGATCGACCAGTATCTCGAGCGCAAGGCCCAGCAGGACATCATCGTGGCGCTGCGCGACAACGCCAAGGTCGAGCGGCTCGACCAGCCGGCGACGCCGGCGGTTCCCGCGCCGGCCGAGCCGAAGAAGCCCTGAGGGCGTCCGGCCGATGCAGGAAGGGCGGCGGCGATGCCGCCCTTCTTGTTTTCGTCCTCTGGCTGCGGCACATCACCCTCCCGCACAGGAGGCGCCCCGATGGCAGGCAAGGATGTTCCCGTTTCCCCGCTCGCGCCGAAGCGCCAGCCCAGGGTGCCCGCCGTGCCCGGCGTGCGCTTCGCCACGGCGGAAGCCGGCATCCGCTACAAGGGCCGCACCGACGTCGTGCTGATGCTGCTCGACGAGGGCGCGCAGGCCGCCGGCGTCTTCACCCGTTCGAAATGCCCCTCCGCCCCGGTCGACTGGTGCCGCGAGAACCTGAAGCAGGGTTTTGCGCGCGCCGTTGTGGTCAATTCCGGCAACGCCAACGCCTTCACCGGCCTGAAAGGTCGCGACTCGGTCAAGCTGACCGCGCAGATCGCGGCAAAGGCCGCCGGCTGCGAGCCCGAGCAGGTCTTCATCGCCTCGACCGGCGTGATCGGCGAGCCGCTGGACGCGACCAAGTTCGAGGGCGTGCTGAAGGACTGTGCCGCGCGCGCCGCCGACGGTCCCTGGATCGACGCCGCCAGGGCGATCATGACCACCGACACCTTCCCCAAGGCGCTTGCCCGCAAGGCCAGGATCGACGGCCATGAGGTCGTGCTCGCCGGCATCGCCAAGGGCGCCGGCATGATCGCGCCGGACATGGCGACGATGCTGTCCTTCGTCTTCACCGACGCGCCGATCGCCGCCCCGGTGCTGCAGGCGCTGCTGTCGAAGGGCGTCAGGGGCTCCTTCAACGCCGTCACCATCGACAGCGACACCTCGACCTCCGACACGCTGATGCTGTTCGCGACGGCCAAGGCGAAGGACCGGGGCGTTCCCGCGATCACCGAGGTCAACGATCCCCGCCTCTCCGGCTTCAGGCGCGCGCTGAACGCGCTGCTTCTCGAGCTCGCCCATCTCGTCTGCAAGGATGGCGAGGGCGCGCGAAAGTTCGTCGAGGTGCGGGTCGCGGGCGCGGCCTCCTCGCGCTCGGCCAAGCGCGTCGCGCTCTCGATCGCGAACTCGCCGCTGGTCAAGACCGCCATCGCCGGCGAGGACGCCAACTGGGGCCGGGTCGTCATGGCGGTCGGCAAGGCCGGCGAGCCGGCCGACCGCGACAGGCTCGACATCTCCTTCGGCGACATCATGGTCGCAAAGCAGGGCGCGCGCGCGCCGTCCTATGACGAGGCCGCCGTCTCCGCCTACATGACCGGCGAGCACATCGTCATCACCGCCGATCTCGGCCTCGGACGCGGAAAGTCCACCGTCTGGACCTGCGACCTGACCAAGGCCTATGTCGAGATCAATGGCGATTATCGCTCCTGAGATCGCCTCGCCCGCCGGCCCGAGCCGCGCCTTCGTCGCGGGCCATTTGCTGGTCTGCTCGATCTTCTGGGGCTGCAGCTTCCTGTTCATCAAGCTGATGGCCGGCGAGATCTCGCCGCTGGCCGTCGCGGCCGGGCGCGGCCTGCTCGGTGCGGGGGCGCTGGCGCTCTGGGTCATCTGGCTCGGCCAGAGCCCGATCCCGCGCCGAGGCGAGATCCGGCACTGGTTCGTGCTCGGCGCCACCAATGGCTGGGTGCCGAACGTGCTCGTCGCCTATGCGCTGATCCAGCTCGCCAGCGGCCCCGCCGCGATGATCCAGGCGGCCGGGCCTCTGGTGACGGCCGTCTTCGCTCATTTCCTGTTCGCCGAGGAGCGCATGGGCCCGCGCCGGCTCGCCGGCATCCTGCTCGGCATGGCCGGGGTCGCGCTCCTGATCGGCCCGCGCCTCGTCGAGGGCGGCGGCAACGCGCTCGGCGTCCTCGCCATGGTCGGCGTGATGCTGAGCTACAGCGCCGGCAATCTCTATGTCCGCGCGGTGCCGGCGACCGCAGGCGATCCGGCCAGGCTGGCGCTCGGCCAGCAGGTGTTTTCCGGCCTCGTCGCACTGATCCTGACGCTCGTCTTCGCCGGCCCCTCCGCCTTCACACCGATGACGGGGCATATCCCAGCCCTGCTGGCGCTCGGCCTGCTCGCGACCGCGATCCCGATGGCGATCTTCATGCGGCTGATCCGCGCCGCCGGGCCGACGCGCGCGGCGATGACCGGCTATCTCGTCCCGACCGTCGCGACGGTCATGGGCATCATCGTGCTCGGCGAGACGCCGGAGTTGCGGCAGCTTATCGGAGGTTGCATCATCCTCGCCGGCGTCTTCCTGGTCACGACGTCGGGGCGGTTGGCGAGGGCGGCATGAAGCTGGTTCTGGGTGTCTGCGCGGCAGTTCTGCTGGGCGCTTGCGTCGATCGCCAGCCGACGGCGGCGCAGTTCTCCGTCGACGAGGTCGCCTTCATCAAGAAGCCCGGCAAGGGCGTCGTCGTCGGCCATGCCTTCCTGACCAAGTCGACCGGCGTCGTGGTCAATGCGGCGGGGCAGGTCGTGCGGCTCATCCCGGCGACGCCGTTCTCGCGCGAGCGCTTCGCGCAGCTCTACGGCAAGGGCAAATACGTGCCCCAGTCCGCTTATCCGCGCGATGACAACCCCGATCCGCGCTATGGCGAATACAGCCGCACCACCAAAGCCGAGGCCAATGGCCGCTTCGCCTTCGAGAACGTGCCGCCGGGCGAATACTTCATCACGACGCAGGTGATCTGGGGCGACGAGGACGCGCTGTTCCGCGAGGGCGGCTCGATCTATGACACGGTCACGCTGACCGGCAAGGAGACCGAGCCGGTCAATGTCGTGCTGTCCCGGTATTGAGAGCGTTCAGCAATATTGCGAGGAAACATCCCGTCATCCCGGACAAGCCGCGAGAGCGGCGCAGCTTCGGGATCCATCATGGACCGGCGTCGTGTTTTACGATGGACCCCGGAGCTCCGCTTCGCTGCGTCCGGGATGACGGCGGTGTGTCCAAGTGGATATCACCCATAGGCTCCATGTGAAACTTCTCCTCGTCGTCGCCTGCGCCCTGATCGATGCCGACAACCGCGTCCTCGTCGCCCAGCGCCCGGCAGGCAAGCCGCTGGCCGGCTTGTGGGAGTTTCCCGGCGGCAAGCTGGAAGCCGGCGAGCGGCCGGAGCCGGCGCTGATCCGCGAGCTGGCCGAAGAGCTCGGCATCACGGTGAAGGAGGATTGCCTCGCGCCGCTGACCTTCGCCAGTTTCGCTTATCCCGACTTCCACCTGCTCATGCCGCTTTATATCTGCCGGCGCTGGCAGGGGCAGATCTCCTCGCGCGAGGGCCAGCCGCTGAAATGGGTCCGGCCCGGCAAGCTCAGGGAGCTGGCGATGCCGCCGGCCGACGAGCCGCTGATCCCGCATCTGATCGACCTGCTGGGCGCCTGAGGCTCACCCCGCGAGCAGCGGAAAGGTCACGCCGATCGCCCAGGCGAAGGCGACCGCGTTGGCGACGCCAGCGACCCATGGGTGCCCGGTGCGCCGGTAGAGCCAGCGGCTGAACAGGCCGTAGACCAAGAGGAACGGCACGATCACCGGCACGATCATGGCGAGGAAGAACAGCCGCTGGAAATCCAGTGCGACCGCCAAAGCGAGCGATGCGAGAAAGGCGATCTGCGCCACGAGATAGCCGCCACGCGCCGCCCCCTCCCCGCTCAGCAGCCATTCGCTGGCCAAGAAATAGCTCAGCGTGCCGACCAGCAGCGCCAGGATCAGCGGCAGCCGGGCGGAACCGGGCGCGAAGGAGGTGACGAAGCCGTCGATGGCGAGGCCGAGCCCGCCGAGACAGATCACGGCGGCGAATCCGATCGCCAGCAGGAGCGGTCCTTTTGGCGGACAGGGCGGCGTCCTCGGATCGGCCGATAGCCAGCGCAGGCACAGCCAGGTCAGCACGCCATAGAGCGCGAAATGCGCCGCGAGATAGTCGCCGACCAGCACGGGCAGGAACCGCGTCGGCACGACGCGCAGGATCAGCGGCGTCGCAATGGCGGGGATGAGCAGGGCCGGCCACAGCCTGCGCCAGCCGAGGCCTGCGCCGAGCGGCCGTTCGCTGACGACCGGCGGCAGCCGGCTGAGCGGCAGCACCGCCAGCACGAGCCCCGCCAGCAGCAGCGCGATCCAGCCGCCGCGCCCGTCGCGGTAGACCGGGCTCGTTCGCGCGATGCCGAAGGCCCCGTCGAGCCAGGCCTGCGCTTCGCCCATGCTGACGGCGCTGTAGAGCACGCTGACATGCTCGGCGCCCTCCGCGATGGCGACGCGACGGGCATCCCCAGTGGCGAAGCTGCCATAGGTCACGCCTTCCCGCGCCGGCTCCGGCGCGGAGACCTGCCCCGCGAGCCTGAGCGCCTCGGCCCGCAGGCGGCCCTCCCAGCCGCCCGCGACGAGCAGCAGGTTGCGCGGGCTGTCCTTGGTCACGACGGGAGAGAACGCCGAGACCGCGATCGTGGCCGAGATGTCCGGCGAGCCTTGCGCCGCCCGGATGACGATGTCCGACGCCATCGAATGCCCGAGGATCGCCAGCCTGCCGTCGCCCAGTCTGCGGGCGAAATCGATGACCGCGTTCGTCTGCGCCACGAGATTGCGGGTCGCGCCGCTGAGTTCGGTGATGCTGCCGGCGAGCGGCCTCGGATTGCGGCCATGGCCGAGGAAATCGAAGGTCAGCGCGATGAAGCCGTTGCGCGCGAACGTGTGCGCGAAGGCCTGCATCAATTGCTGCGAGCCGGCGAAGCCGTGGGCGATCACGACGACGGGAGCGGGCGCGCCCGGGGCCGGCCGATAGATCGTCGCCGGCGTCTCGCCGATCGTGACGCGCTCGATCGAGAGGCCGGAGCGGGTGGCGCCGAGCTGGAAAAGCGAGACCCCGACCGCAAGCGCCGCGAGGATGGCCGAGAGAGCGACGACCGGCCGCGACGAGGTCCGGGTTGCCGTCAAGACGATGTCATCCTCCAAGCTGGAAGCGCTCGAACCGGGCGAGCGCGGTCTCGATCAGCGCCTTCTCCTGCAGCGTGCCCTGTCCGTGCAGCCAGGTCCATTGCTGGATCAGGAGCCTGCCCGCCGCCCGGTCGGTCTTGAGGTCGAGCACCGCGACGATCCGGTCCCCGACAAGCACCGGCAGCGCGAAATAGCCGAAGACGCGCTTCTCTTTCGGCAGATAGGCCTCGAAGACATGGCCGTAATCGAAGATCAGCCTGGTCCGCTTGCGCTGGATGATCAGCGGATCGAAAGGCGAGAGGATGTGGACGAGGCCGGCCTCCAGCTCCGGAATGGGTGTGTCGAGCAGGTCGCGCCTGATCCAGTGCGGCGTCTTCTCGGCGCCTTCGATTTTGACCTGCACGAGCTCCCGGCGCTTCACCCGGGTCGCGATCAGCTCGGCCACCGCCTTCTTGCGCGGTGCATCGAGATGGCAGATCGAATCGAGGCTGACCACGCCCTGCGCGCGCAAGGCCCGGTCGAGCACATAGGCCGTGACCTGCCGCTCGCTCGCCGGCATCGGACGCTTCTCCCAGCCGAAATGCCGCTCCATCAGCTCATAGGTCTTGAGCATCCCGGCGCGGGCCGAGATCACCAGCTCGCCATCGTGGAAGGCGCGCTCGAGCAGGCCTTTGGACGGCTTCTTGCTGGCCCAGAGATGGGCCTTCTCGATCAGCACGTCGGTGTCGATGTCGCGGATGGTGAGCGCGCCGTCCCTGCGGATGCGGCGCAGCAGCTTGCGCGTCTCCTCCCGCCCGCCGACGGCCGACCAGCGCTTCGGCTCCTCGCGATGCGCCTTCATCGCCGGCAGGACATAACGCAGGTCGGATGTCGCGACGTAGGACAGCGCATGCGTCCAGTACTCGAACACGGATTTCTCGAGGGACTGCGCCGCCGCGAGGTCGGCGCGGCGGTAGGATGGAATGCGGCTGTAGAGGATGTGGTGGTGGCAGCGCTCGATCACGTTGATCGTGTCGATCTGGACATAGCCGAGATGCGCCACCGCCGCCGCCACGGCTTGCGGGCCTGACCCGAAGGGCTCCGGCGTATCGAGCCGCTGGGCGCTGAGCCAGATGGCGCGGGCCTGGGACGTGGTCAGGGTCGGAAGCGGTCTCGGTCGGAGGGCCATCCGGCGAGGATAGCAAAGCCAACCGGTAAGGGCAGCGCCCGTCGGCGCGCTGCTGACAGCAGCCGGCAGGAGGACGCGATCTCAGAACTCGCCCGTCATCCCCATCCTGGCTCCGCCGAAGCTGCTGCCGTTGAAGCTGACGCCGGCGTTGACCGCGACCGGAATGGCGACGTTGAGTCGGTGCGCCACCGAGAAGCCGGCGGCCCATTCGCCCTTGTAGACCGCGGTATTGCCGCTCCAGCTCGTCCGGCCCACGCCCGAGGGCATCGGCGCGCCGGTCATCGCCATGGCCGAGGCGATGCCCTGGCGGGCCTCCTTGCGGCTCTCGGTCGCATAGGTGTCGAGCGCGGCGACGCGCCCGTTCAGCGCGCCGAGATCGACGGTGCTGGTCGCGAGGTTGCCGGCCGCGTCGGCGGTGACGACCTGGGTCGGGCCGCTCTGCGCCGCCCGGCTCGCCGCCGAGGCGATGCCCGGCATCGTATAGGTGCTCGCGGCCGTGCCGATCGCGATCTGGCGGGCCCGCGTCGCGCTGGCCCCGGGGCCGAGCGCCATGCTGCCCTCGCCGCTGGCCGACGCGCCCGCGCCCAGCGCGACGCTGCCATCGCCCGCGGCCTGAGCCTGCGTGCCGACGGCCGTGGCGCGCGCGCCATCGGCTCTGGCGCCGTAGCCCGCCGCCAGCGCATCGGCGCCCTGCGCGACGGCGAGCGCATAGTTGCCGGTGTTGTTGCCGGCGATCACGCCGCTTGTCCGGTCGAGCGCCGAGAGCGCCGAACCGACATCGGTGTAGATGCCGCTGCGCAGCCCGTAGCGCGGCCCGGTGAAGCTGCCATCCGCGGCGAAGCCGGCCCCGCCGCCCAGCGCCGTCGAGACATTGCCGGCGACCGAGCGCAGCTGCCGCAGATTGACGGCGTCGGTCTCCTGCGTTCCGCCCGCGACATTGGCGATCTGCCGTTCGTTGCCGGCCGAGCCGACCGACAGCGCGCCTTGCGCCGAGGCGACGCGCGCGCCGCTGAACGCCTCGGCCGCGCCGCCGAGCCCCGCGCGCAGCGCCACCGAGCCCGCGCCAAGAGCGATCCCGCCCGCGGCCGAGACAGTCGCGTCACGGCCGATGGCGACGCCGTCGGCGGTCGTGACGGCCCCGCGCAGCCCGATCGCGACCGCGCCCGTGGCGGCTCCGTTCGTCGCCGCGCCATGGCCGAAAGCGATCGCGTTCTGGTCCGCCGCCGACGCCGTCGGGCTCGTCGTGCTGCCGAGCCCGCTGATCTGGCCGCCGCCGATCGCGATGCCGCCGGTCGATTCGACCTGGACACGGTCGGCCTTGACGCCGCATTGGCCAGGCGCCGTCACCAGATTGCCGTTCTGGTCGATCGCGGTCAGGCCGATGTTGCGGCCGCTCAGCGCACCGCGGAGGTTGAGGTTCACGTCGCCGACGATGCCGTTGAGCACGGGATCGAGCGTGCCGGCCAGCAGGCCCGTGGTCACGCCGGCGATCGGCTGGAGGACCGGCAGGTTGACGCTGAGCCCGGTGCAGACGTCGACGACCGAATTGGCCTGCGCGAGGACGGGAGCCGGCAGGGCAGCCGCCAGCGGCAAGGCGCATAACGCATGGGACAAGCGACGCATCCGCAACTCCGTCGTTTCTGGCGATAACGCATGGGTGCATTATCAGATATAAACAACTTTAAGTTGCAATGGTTGACGAACCTCTAAAATTCCCGCTCAGGTTGTGTCGGTGGCGACGGCTATGACTGTGGCGCGGCGCCGCTGCTCAATTGGAGCGCTGGCTTTCCAGACTGTCGGCAAGCATCCCGCGCGTGATCTCGGCCATCGCAGCCGGCGCCATGAACGCCTTCGTCTTCTCGCCCGGATTCATTACAAGGATGATCGTCTCGGGGCCCGGACAGGCCGGATCGGCGCAGAGGATCTCGTTGACGGCGACGGCGGCGGCAGGCTCGGCAGATCGCGGACATCGGCCTTGATGCGCGGCATCGCCCACATCCTTCGCCTTCCCGGCCGCGCTCCTGCCGGACAGGCCGAAGCGCGTCGCGACGCTCAGCCGGCCGCCGGCAGCGTCAGCACGCCGGCCGCGCCGTCTTCCGCCCCGAACGCCAGCCGCTTGCCGGTCTTGTCCCAGGCGAAGGCGGTGATGCCGCTGCCCTTCAGCGCCGGGCGCACCAGAAGCTCGGAGGCGTCGGTCAGGCGGATCATCAGGATGCAGCCGTCGTCGTAGCCGACGGCCAGCACGAGCGCGCGCGGATGGAAGGCGACGCGCGTGACTTTCGCATGGCGCGCGCCGCATTCGCGCGGCGCCTTGCCCTGCGGCCCGTCGCCCTGGAACGGCCAGATGATCGCGGCGTCCGCGCCGCTGGAGGCGAGCCAGAGCCCGTCATGCGACCAGGACAGGCTGCGCGGCTTCGACGGATAGCCGGTCATGCGCATATGGCTCGGCTTCTCGCCGAGCCGCCAGCCATGCAGCGCGTTCTCCTGCATGGCCGAGACGACGAAGCGCCCGTCCGGCGACCAGGTCACGTCGAGATGCGAACCCTTCCATTCCAGGAAGTCCGGCTTCGCCTCGGTGTTGGGATACCAGAGACAGACGCCGTTCATCTGGGCGATGGCAAGGCGATAACCCTTCGGCGCGAAGACCAGCCCCTGCGGGGTCGAGGCGACCTCGAGCGACTTGACCCGCCCCTTGTCGTCGCGGGCATGGACGCAGCGGCCGGTGTTCCAGGCCAGGCTGCCGGAGGCCGACAGCGCGAGCGAATCGATCCAGCGCCGCTTCTCGTCGCGCGCCAATTCGGCCGGGGGACCGTCCGCCGCGATCGCCAGCACGCGGCCGTCGTCGCCGCCGGTGATAAGCCGTTCACCGTCGGAGCAGGCGCTGAGCAGGCCGCCGGCATGGACCTCGATCGTCTCGCTTTCGCCCTCGCGCCAGCGCAGCGCCCGGCCGTCGGCGAGCGCCAGCACGAGCGTCGCTTTCAGCCAATGGGCGGCGACGACATGCTCGCCGGCCCCGACGGGGACGACATGCTCGCGCAGCGAGACGGGTTTGACGATCGTGTCCATGGGCAACGCTTTAACTTCGAGCGAGGATTTCGCAAACCACTGTCATGCCGGGGCGGCCCGGAGGGCCGAACCCGGAATGACAAGTGGTTACGCCGCGCAGGCCAGAAAACCCTTGCGGAGCTCGGCCTCGTCGAGGTCGCGGCCGATGAAGACCAGCCGCGAATTGCGCGTCTCGCCGCTCTTCCAGTCGCGCTGCAGGTCGCCGTCGAGGATCATGTGCACGCCCTGGAAGACAAAGCGGCGCGGCTCGTCCTTGAAGGCCAGGATACCCTTGGAGCGCAGGATGTTGGGGCCTTGCGCCTGGCTGAGACCGTTGATCCAGGGCATGAATTTTTCCGGATCGACATCGCCGGGGATGGTGAAGGACAGCGAGCGCACCTCGTCGGAATGGTGGTGGTGATGCCCCGATTCGAGGAAATCCGGCTCGATGTCGAGGATGCGGTCGAGATCGAAGGCGTTGCGCTCGAGCAGCTGGTCGATCGGCAGCTCGCAGCGCGTCGTCTTGTGGAGCTTGGCATAGGGGTTGATGGCGCGGATGCGGGCCTCGACCTCAACCAGTTCCCCGGGCGTCACGAGATCGGTCTTGTTCAGGATGATGACGTCGGCGAAGGCGATCTGGTTCTTCGCCTCGGGCGCGTCCTTCAGCCGCTCGGTCAGCCATTTCGCGTCGGTGACGGTGACGACCGCGTCGAGCCTAGTCGCGTCGCCGACATCCTGGTCGACGAAGAAGGTCTGCGCCACCGGAGCCGGGTCGGCCAGACCAGTCGTCTCGACGATGATCGCGTCGAACTTGCCCCTGCGCTTCATCAGCCCGTCGAGAATGCGGATCAGGTCGCCGCGCACGGTGCAGCAGATGCATCCGTTGTTCATCTCGAAGACCTCCTCGTCGGCGCCGACCACGAGGTCGCCGTCGATGCCGGTCTCGCCGAACTCGTTGACGATCACGGCGAATTTCTTGCCGTGATCCTCGGTCAGGATGCGGTTGAGGAGCGTGGTCTTGCCGGCGCCCAGATAGCCTGTGAGCACCGTGACGGGAATTTTCTCGGGCATGGCCGATCCTGAGGCTTCAATGGGCGACGTCGCATGTCGTCCAGCCTGCGCTATCCCAGCTTCAGCCCTCGGGATGAGGGCTGGAGTTGGGACTGACGTCAGACCGGGCCGGCGGCGAGCGCCTTCTCGATCTGGCTTATATTGTGTTTCATCATCGCGATGTAAGTCCCGGCCGGGCCGTCCCGCACTGGGAGCGCATCCGGGCACGGCCGCCCGCCGACCTTCGCCCCGGCCTCGCGCGCGACCTGCTCGGCCGGGCGCGGATTGGCGACGTTCTCGAGGAAGACGGCCGGGATCTTCTCCGCCTTCACCTGCCGGACGATGCGGGCGACGTCCTGGCCGAGGCCCCGGCCTCGGTCGAGACGCCCTGTGAGGGACGAAGGCGATGCCATGGATCCTGACGAAGTAGTCCGCCTTGCGAGCCGGGCAGGAGCGAGCCGAGATGGAATAAGCCGGCCGCCGGATCGGCCAAATGGTCGTGATCGTCTACCGCGGCCGACTGGGTTGATCCGGACGCCGCTCCCGGACTGAGCGATGAGTGGTTCGACACGGCCGATGTTCATGGCGGCGGCGTGCTGATCCGCCGCGGTCGCGGCAGGCTGAAGCTCGAAGCGTCGAAGAAGCAGATCACGCTGCATCTCGACGCCGATGTCGTCGAGCGATTCCGCGCGACCGGACCGGGCTGGCAGTCACGCGTCAACGAGACGTTGCGCAAGGCGGCCCGATCAGAACGGCAGATACTGATACAGCCAGGTCTCGGTCAGCACCTGTTCGCCGCCGCGCAGGAAGCAGCGCATCTCGACCGGGTCGTTGCCGTCGACGGTAAGGTCGAACTGCGCCCGCCAGTGGCCGGGCACGTCGTTGGGCACGGCCTCGGCGAAGACGTAGGAGAACGCCCCCCGCGAGGCCGAGAGCACGACCTCGGGCTTCACGCCGAAGGGAATCGTCTCCAGCGACGGCCCCTTGAACTCGACCATGAACTTGCGCACGCCCTTGGGCCGGGTCGTGCCGGGCTGGCCGCCATTGCCGAGCCGCGTCGCGACGACGCGCCCGAGCGGCGACGGGAACGGCTCGTCGGCGAGCCAGTGCAGCCGGTAGCGGAAGGCGTAGGCCGCGCCGGCCCTGGCCTGCCCGTCCGGCACCCACATCGCGACGATGTTGTCGTGGATCTCGTCGTCGGTCGGGATCTCGATGAGCTGGACCGCGCCCTTGCCCCAGTCGCCTTGCGTCTCGACCCAGAGGCTCGGCCGGCGCTCGTAGAACACCCCGTCGAGATAATTGCCGATCTCGCGGTCGCGCTGCATCAGGCCGAAGCCGCGCGGCGCGTTGTCGGAGAAGGCGGAGGCGATGGTGCGGCTCGGATTGTTGAGCGGCCGCCAGGCGCGCTCGCCCGTGCCGGTCCAGAGCGCAAGCCCGTCGGAATCGTGCACCTCCGGCCGCCAGTCGACCGCGGTGGGCTTCGCCGTCTCGGAATACCAGAACATCGAGGTCAGGGGCGCGATGCCGAGCCGCGACACGTCGTTGCGCAGATAGAGCGCGGTCTCGATATCCATGGTGACGCCCTTGCCGCGATGCATGCGGAAGCGATAGGCGCCGGCCACGCTCGGTCCCGAGAGCAGCGCGTAGACCATGACGTATTCGGCGCCCTCCCCGGGCGTCTCGAGCCAGACATGGGTGAAGTCGGGGAACTCCTCGGCCTTGCCGCCGACGGCGGGATCGATCGCGAGCCCCCGCGCCGAAAGCCCGTACTGGTAGAGCTCGCCGATGGCGCGGAAATAGGAGGCGCCGAGAAAAGCGACCCAGTCGTTCTTCTGCCAGTCGAGCTTCTCGCCCTTGCGGCCGGGATGGCCGGTGCGGCTCTCCTGGAAGCGGAAGCCGGCGAAGCCCGCCCCGGCCGGCAGGTCGCGCGCCGGCGAATCCGCCGGCATGTCGAAATAGCGCTCGTCATAGACGATCTCGCGCGCCTGCCCGCCATCGAGCACATGCATGCGCGCGGGCTTCTGGAAATAGCGTCCGAGATGGAAGAACGTCACCGGCCAGGGCGAGGGCCCGTCGGCCCAGAGCGCCATCTCCGGCTTGAAGCGGATCTTGCCATGGGCGTCGTAGTCGATCCGCTCCAGCACGTCGGGACGCGAGGCCGGCGGGGCCTGATAGGGCTTTGAGGCCAGATCGCGCGCGCGCGCCTTCAGTCCGTCGAAGCTGAAGGCCTCGGCCGTTCCCAGCGTCAGGCCCTGCTGCGCCAGCGCGGCCGGCGAAAAGCCGAGCGCCGCAAGCGTCGCGGTCGCAGCCGAACTGGCCAGCAGGGTGCGGCGGTCGAGGCGGTGCTTGGTCGTCATGGTCGGATGGGCTCGCAGGGCTGATGGCGGGCGTCATTCTCGGGCCGGGTCATGCCCGGGGGCAAGCGCGACGCGAAATGTCGCGGAGCTATCGCCTCGAAGCATGGCGAAGCGACGGCAGGCTCGGCAGCTCTCGCTCAGCCGCGGTCTCAGCCGCCCTGCCCCAGCCGCTCGACCTTGATGACGCGGCGCATCAAATTGAGCATGGCGTAGGCGGCGAAGCCCGAGAACAGCGCCATCAGGATGTATTCGAAGATCGTGCCGAGCTCGAACAGGCCGGCGAGCGCCCAGCCCGCCGCCAGCGCGACGCCGAACAGCTCGACCGCGATCAGGATGCCGAGCGACACGACCATGATCAGGTTGCGCCCGTTGCTGCGCCTTTCGGCCATTCTCTCGATCCCAGCTTCCAGGATGACAAAGACACTTAATGCCCAGGACGACCTAGCGGAGGCTGCGGCGGCATGCAACAAAATCGCGCCGCCGGCGTCCGTCGCTAACAGCACATGGTCGTTCCCTCCCCGCTTGAAAAGACCCTGATGATCGATACGCCCGTTTTTGCCTCAGCCGCGGTCGCCGCTCCCCATGCGCTTGCCTCTCAGGCCGGGCGCGCCATCCTCGCCGAGGGCGGCAACGCGATCGAGGCGATGGTGGCGATGGCGGCGACCATCGCGGTCGTCTACCCGCACATGAATTCGGTGGGCGGCGACGGCTTCTGGCTGGCGCGCCAGCCCGGCGGCAAGGTCCACGCGATCGAGGCCTGCGGCCCGGCGGGCTCGCTCGCCACGATCGAGCGCTATCGCGAGAAGGGCCACGACACGCTGCCGGCGCGCGGACCCGACGCCGCGATCACGGTCGCGGGCGCGATCGCCGGCTGGCACGCGGCGCTCGCGCTCTCGGCCTCGCTCGGCGGCCGGATGCCGCTGAAAGACCTGCTCGCGGATGCGATCGCCCATTGCGACGCCGGCTACGACGTCTCCCCATCGGAGTTGCGGACCTGGCCCCAGGAGGTCGAGGCGACCAAGCTCGCGCCCGGCTTCGGCAGCTTCTTCTGGCCGGGCGGCGAGCAGCCCAAGCCCGGCGCGCGCCGCAGGCCCGAAGCCTTGGGCGCGACACTGAAGCAGCTCGCGGCCGCCGGGCTCGACGACTTCTACCGCGGCGACATCGGCCGCGAGATCGCCGCCGACCTAGCGGCGATGGGCTCCCCCGTCACGCGCGGCGACATCGAGGCCTATCAGGCCCGGATGGTGGAACCGCTCGCGCTCAAGCTCGAGGGGCTGACCCTCTACAATTTCCCGCCGCCGACGCAGGGGCTGGCCTCGCTGCTGATCCTCGGCATCTTCGAGAAGCTCGGAGTCACGCGTGCGGAGGGCTTCGACCATCATCACGGGCTGGTCGAGGCGGTGAAGCGCGCCTTCGTCATCCGCGACCGCCACATCACCGACCCGGACCATCTCACGGCCGATCCGGCGAGCTTCCTGACCGACGCCGTCTTCGCCCGCGAGGCCGCCGCGATCGACCGCAGGCGCGCCGCGCCGTGGCCGCCAAAACCCGGCAATGGCGACACGATCTGGATGGGCGCGATCGACGGCACCGGCATGGCCGTGTCCTATATCCAGTCGCTCTACTGGGAATACGGCTCGGGCTGCGTGCTGCCCAAGACCGGCATCCACTGGCAGAACCGCGGCGTTTCCTTCTCGCTCGACGGAACCGCCGTGAATCCGCTTCAGCCCGGCCGCAAACCCTTCCATACGCTCAACCCGGCCTTCGCGCGTTTCGATGACGGTCGCATCCTGTCCTATGGCGCGATGGGCGGCGACGGCCAGCCGCAATTCCAGGCGCAGATCCTGTCGCGCTACCGCTTCGGCCAGAACCTCGCCACCGCCGTCGACGCGCCGCGCTGGCTGCTCGGCAAGACCTGGGGCGCGGGCTCGGTCTCGCTCAAGCTGGAGAGCCGCTTCGACCCGATGCTGCTGGCGCGGCTGACCGCCGCCGGCCATCCTGTCGAGGAATATTCGGAAGCCTATTCCGACCAGTTCGGCCATGCCGGCATGCTGCTGAAACATCCGCGCGGCGAGGTCGAGGCGACGCATGATCCGCGTTCCGACGGCGACGCGCAGGGTATCTGACAAGGGATTTGACGCTATGCCTGTCGACGACCCGTTCCGCTGTTTCGTGCCTTATCCGGACGTGGCCGTGAAGAGCGCGCCGTCCGGCCCTCTCGCGGGGCTGACGCTTGCGGTCAAGGACCTGTTCGACGTCAAGGGCTATCCGACCGGTGCCGGCTCGCCGTTCGTGCTGGCGCAGTCCGGCGTCAAGACCAAGACCGCGCCGATCGTGAAGACGCTGCTCGACGCCGGCGCCCGCTTCGTCGGCAAGACCCATACCGACGAGCTGGCCTTCTCGCTCAATGGCAAGAACGCGCATTTCGGCTCACCCGTAAATCCTTCGGCGCCGGACCGCATCACCGGCGGCTCTTCCTCGGGCTCGATGGCGGCGGTCGCCGGCCGGCTCGCCGATATCGGGCTGGGTTCCGACACCGGCGGCTCGGTGCGCGCGCCGGCGAGCTATGGCGGGCTCTTCGGCATCCGCCCGAGCCATGGCCGGCTCTCGCTGAAGCGCGCCTGGCCGCTGTCGGAGAGCCTCGACACGCCGGGCTGGTTCTGCCGCGACGGCGAGACCTTCGCGCGCGTCTCTGACGCCGTCTTCGGCAAGGACCGGATCGCGCTGCCTGAGACGCCGCGCCTGCTGCTGGCCGACGACATGTTTGGCCAGGCCGTGCCCGAGGCCGAGACAATCCTGCGCAATGTCGTCCAGCGCGCCATGCATTCACTTGGCGAGCCCGAGACCGTGACGGTCGCGCGCGATCTCGACGCGCTCTACTGGGCCTTCCGCTGGGTGCAGGGCCGCGAGGCCTGGCTCACGGACGGGGCGATGATCGAGCGCTTCGCCCCACCGCTGGGCCCGGGCGTCGCCGAGCGCTTCGCCTTCTCGAAATCCGTCACGGACGCCGAATACGCCAAGGCCGGAACGACCCGGAACGGGTTTCGCGCCAAGCTGGCGCGAATGCTCGGCTCCGACGGCGTGCTGATCCTGCCGACCGTGCCCGACATCGCGCCGCTGGTCGGCGCGCCGGAGCCGGAACTCGACGATTTCCGCAACCGGGCGCTGCGCCTGCTCTGCCTCGCCGGGCTGTCCCGATTTCCGCAGGTGACGATGCCGGTGGCGCGGCGCGCGGGCGCGCCGCTCGGCCTCTCGCTGATCGGGCCGAAGGACTCGGACAAATCGCTCGTCGCCTTCGCGGTCAGGTTCGAGCGGGCGGTGCGCGTGAGGATCGCGTGAATTCCTCAGGGCGAGGCCGGGGAGCCGCGAAGCGGCGTGTCGAAGGATGCTCCGGTAGGGGTAAAGTCGGGCTGGACGATCCTTCGAGACGCGAGCTTGCTTGCTCCTCAGGATGAGGGCCGAGAGTTGGATGGAGCGCACGGGATGAGCCGACACCATCACGACCACGACAACCACCTCGCCCCGATCGAGGCGCGGGTGAAGGCGCTGGAGACGCTGCTCGTCGAGAAGGGCTATGTCGATCCCGCCGCGCTCGACGCCATCGTCGACACCTACGAGACCAGGATCGGCCCGCGCAACGGCGCGCGCGTCGTCGCCAAGGCCTGGACCGACCCGGACTTCGCCGCGCGGCTGAAGGCCGACGGCACGGCCGCCGTCGCGGAACTGGGCTATGGCGGGCGCGGCGGCGAGCATATCGTCGCGGTGTTCAACACGCCCGAGCAGCACAATCTGATCTGCTGCACGCTCTGCTCCTGCTATCCCTGGCCGGTGCTCGGCCTGCCGCCGGTCTGGTACAAATCCCCGCCCTATCGCGCCAAGGCTGTGATCGACCCGCGCGGCGTGCTCGCCGATTTCGGCGTGACCCTGCCGGAAGGCCGGAAGATCCGCGTCTGGGATTCGACCGCCGAGACGCGCTTCATCGTCGTCCCGATGCGGCCAGACGGCACCGAGGGCTGGCCGGAGGAACGGCTCGCGGAGATCGTCTCCCGCGATTCGATGATCGGCGCCGGCCTCCCTCTCGTCGAGGCCGCGCCATGAACGGCGGCCAGGATCTCGGCGGCCAGATGGGTTTCGGCCCGGTCCGGCCGGAGCCGAACGAGCCGGTCTTCCATGGCGAGTGGGAAAAGCGCGTGCTGGCGCTGAACGTCGCCGCCGGCGCGATGGGCCACTGGACGATCGACGAGATCCGCCATGCCCGCGAAAGCCTGCCCCCAGCCGATTACCTCTCGTTCAGCTACTACCAGATCTGGCTGACGGCGCTGAACGCGACGCTGGTCCGGCATGGCTTTCTGAGCGAGGCCGAACTCGACAAGGGCGAGCCGCTGAGCCCGCCGAAGACGCCGAAACGCGTCCTCAAGGGCGACGAGGTCGCGGCGATGCTGCGGCGCGGTTTCCCCTATGAGCGCGACGCGCAGGCCCCGGCGCGCTTCGCGATCGGTGACAAGGTCCGCACCATCGTCATGCATCCACAGCACCACACTCGTCTGCCGCGTTATGCGCGCGGCAAGCGAGGGATGATCGAGCGCGTCAGCGGCTGCCATGTCTTCCCCGATACCGGCGCGCATGGCGAGCGGGAGACGGCGCAATGGCTCTACACCGTCGTCTTTGCCGGCCCGGAGCTCTGGGGCCGCGACGCCGACCCCGCGACCAGCGTCAGCATCGAGGCCTGGGAGAGCTATCTTGAGCCGGCCTGAGGCCGATCTCGCCTTGGCGCTCGCGGCCGGCACACCGATCCCGCGTGACGCGGACGGCCCGGTCTTCGCCGAGCCCTGGCAGGCGCAGGCCTTCGCGCTCGTCGTGGCGCTGCAGGGCAAGGGCGTCTTCACCGCCGACGAATGGGCGCAGGCCCTGGGCGCCGAGATCGCGGAGGCGGTCGCGCATGGCGGCTGCCGCGACGGGTCGGATTATTACGAGCGCTGGTGCGAGGCGCTGGAGCATCTGCTCGTCGCCAAGGGCTTGGCGTCCCATGACGGGATCGACGCGCTCGCCGCCGCTTGGGCGCGCGCCGCGGAGGCGACCCCGCACGGCCGGCCGATCCTGCTGGAAAACGATCCGCTTGCCCAAGATCGCCTTGCCGGCTAATTTTCCGACCGACGCAAGAGCGGCCGCGGGCTGCCCGTCCGGATGTCGTGCGGGCGTCACCGACGGTCGTTAGCCTCGACCATCCGCAGCGCATTCGCCCGCGACCGGATCGCCGGACCGGGCACGGGAAACGCCGATGAGAACCCTGATCGCAAGCATGTTCGTCGCGGCCGGCCTGATCGCTGCCCCGCCAGCCCAGGCCGCCGACCCGGCCCTCGCCACCCTGCTGCCGAAGCTGACGCGCGCCACGCAATGGAAGCAGGTCGCGGCGATCCCGATGCAGTTCCCGACGAACCATCCGCAGGGCATGCTGAAGATCGGCGACGCCTTCTTCGTCTCCTCCGTCGAGATCAAAAAGCCGACGACGCGCTTCCCCACCCCGCAGGACGGCTATGACCGCGACACCGGCGAAGGCGCGGGACATCTCTACAAGATCGACGCGCAGGGCAAGCTGCTGGGCAGCGTGACGCTCGGCGAAGGCTCGATCTATCATCCCGGCGGCATCGATTTCGACGGCAAGGACATCTGGGTTCCGGTCGCCGAATACCGGCCCGACAGCCAGTCGATCATTTACAAGGTCGATCCCGAGACGCTGAAGGCGACCGAGGTGTTCCGCTTCAAGGATCATGTCGGCGGCATCGTCCACAACACAGACGACAAGTCGCTGCACGGCGTCTCATGGGGCTCGCGCCGCTTCTACACATGGCCGCTCGGGGCCGACGGCAAGCCGACCAATCTCGCGACCCCGCCGGAACAGCTGCGCGTCGCCAATCCCGCCCTCTATATCGACTATCAGGACTGCCACTTCATCGGCTCGAGCCGCATGCTGTGCTCGGGCCTGAATGCCTACCGCGCCGGACCGGACGCGCCGGTCTTCCGGCTCGGCGGCTTCGAGATCGTCGATCTGAAGGACAACCGGCCGATCTTCCAGATGCCGGTCGAGCTCTGGTCGCCGTCAGGCCTGCCGATGACGCAGAACCCGTTCTGGGTCGAGCCGACGGGCGACGGCATCCGCGCCTATTTCATGCCCGACGACGGCAAGTCGACGCTGTTCGTCTACGAGGCCTCGGCGAAATAACCTGCCTCAGCGGCCGGCGAAGACCGGCTCGCGCTTGCAGAGGAGGCGGCGCGCCTTCCGCGAAGTCGGCGGTCCCGGTCGCGGCGAGGAAGGCCTTGGCGCTCGGCCTCGATCTGGTCGGACCTCGGCGGGCTCATCGCCGAAGCTCGCCACGTCTCCGCCGGCCATGAAGGCCCGCCCCGCGCCGGGCAGGACGATGCAGCGCAAGCCTTCGCGATGCGTCAAGGCGCGACCGCCTCGCCAAAGGCTCGTGCCGTCGCGAGGTCGATCGCGTTCAGGACCTTCGGGCGATCGAAGGCGATCAGCGCGATGCCGGTCGCGGCGTCGAAGTCGTGCGTGACGGGAGGTTGCGCCATCCAGAGATCGCCCGGTTCGGATAAGGCGTCAGACGGCCACGAGGTCAGACCGTCGCGGCGGCGTCCGCAGCGCGCGGATCTCGGATCCAGCCGGGCGAAAGCGCCTGCTACGCCGTTTTCTTGGCCGCCTTGCCCGGTCTGGTCGGGGCCTGCGTCGCGACGGGGTCGCTCGCCGGAAAGGTCTCCTTCAGCGCGTCGTGCAGAGCGGCGTCCTTGCTCTTGCCCTTGGCGGCGCGCTTCTGGGCTGCCTGCTCCCGGCGCAGGCTCTCCTTGGCGGGATTGGCGGTGGCGCCCATGATCGTTCCCTCATCTTTCGAGCCGGCGGGGCCGGCTTTGCATCGGAGAACGCGTTGGCGGCCGCGTCGTTCCGCGTCACCGCGCTCAAAGCATCTGGATCGGCGAGAAATACTGCTCGATCGCGGCCATCAGCGCGGCCCCGACGATCCACGAGGTCTTGGGATTGGCGGGCGACGGCCGGTTGGCGATCTCCAGGCGCATCGTGCCGAAGGCGCTCGACGCCGCGACGACATGGGTGTTGCCGGCCGCCGCCGGATCGCAGACCACCGCGACCTCGACGCCGGCGAAGCCCGGACCGGCCAGCGCCAGCGCGGCCGCGACGTTGAGGTTCTGCGGATAGGCGGCGGCGGCGGCGCGCGCTTCGCCCGAGAACAGCGTCACGGGTGCATCGAGCCGCGCGGGATCATGACCGAGCCGCTCGAGCTCGGCTTTCCACGCAGCCGCCGGCTTGCGCGATTCATAGCGCAGCGAAAGATCGGCCGCGCCACGCACGGCCCGGACATAGTCGAGCCCACCGAGCGCGCCTGACGGGAGCAGGATGCGTCCGCCGCCGGCGCGGGCGGCGTCGGTCAAGGCGCTCAGCAGCGCCTCGTCATGCAGCGCGCCGATCGACGAGACCAGCAGCGGCAGCCCGAGCGCGAGACAGCCCGGCCCATGCGCCCGGATCGCGCCATGCCCGGCCGCCTCGACCACGAGATCGGGCGCGAAGGCTTTGAGCCCCGCCATGTCGGGGACCAGCACGCAGGACGGCGGCACGCGCTCGCGCGATGGCGAGGCCGCGCCGAGCAGGACGCCGAGGTCGTAGCCCGGCGTCTCCGCCGTAAGCAGCGCGGCAGTGAGATCGCTCGCGATCGCACCATAGCCGATCAGGACGATGCGCCGCTTCCTCACCCGAGTTCTCCGATCCATTCGGCGACCGTCGCGGTGAAGGCGTCGGGCCGCGAGACCGGGAAGAAATGCCCGCCCGTGTCGAGCATGGTCTTGCGCGCGCCCGGCAGCGCGGCGGCGAGTTCCTCCTGCAGGAAGCAGGGCACGATCATGTCGTCGCGCGCGCCCAGGATCAGCACCGGCATGGCCAGCGAAGCCGCGTAGGTCGAACCGTCGAAGGCCAGCAGCGCCTCGATCCTCTCGCGCACGACGGCGCGCGCCTCCACTGAGACGGGCGCGGCCCTGGCCGCCGCCTCAAAAGTCTGCCAATGCGCCTCGAGCCATGTCGGCGGATAGGCCATCAGCGCGGCCGTCGTCGCATAGGCCAGCGGATCGGCGTCGAGGATCGACAGGCGCGTGCCGAACAGGCCGGACATGTAGCGGCTCGGCTTCAGCCAGGTCGCGCTCAGGATCAGCCCGTCGAGCCGCTCGGGCGCGAGCCGGCCGAGCTCCTGGCCGATGCAGCCGCCGGTCGAATGGCCGAGCAGCACGGCCCGCTCGATGCCGGCTGCGTCCAGCACCGCGGCGCAGTCCAGGGCGAGCTGCGCGATGGTGCAGGGCGCCTGCCCGCGCGTGCTGGCGCCGATGCCGCGCTGGTCGAAGCGGATCACGCGGAATGAGCGCGCCAGCGTCGCGGCGTTGTCGGCCCAGAAGCCGGCCGTGCCGCCGAGCCCGCTGACCAGCAGCAGCGGCTGGCCAGCGCCCTCGCTGCAAGCCTTCAGGACGGCGCCGTCGGCCGTCCCGACCTCGAAGCGCCCGTCGGCGCTGGCTTGCGCGGCGCTCATTGCAGCGGCGAAAACGAGACGGGCGTGAGGATGCGCGTCCGCTGGATGTCGATCAGCCCGTCGACGCGCGCGAGATAGCCCTGCCACTCCGGATCGGCCAGCATCGCCTTGCGCCGCGCCGCCCGGTCGTCGAGGCTGTCATAGCCCCAGAGCGCCACGACATGGTTGAGCTCGCCGATCTCCGTGGTGAAATAGGACACGAAGGCGCCGAGATGTTTCTTCTGCAGGGGCAGGCCGAACTCGCCATAGACGGCGACGAACTGGGCGAGCTTGCCGGCCCGGATGCGATAATCGCGCTCTTCGTAGATCACGGACATCCTCCCCTTGCGACGCGTCCTGCCTTGCCGGCTGGGCTTCCGGGCCCGTCGCGTTGCGTCCGGCGCAAGATGGCGCAGTCCGGGACGCGCCGCTATGCCCCTGGCGACGGGGCCGGGACGCGGGCCATGCAAGGCGGGCCGGCGGGGCGTCTGTCGCTGCTACCAGCGGCGCGGCCAGGCGATCGTCGCCCGCAAGCCGCCGCCGGGCCGCTCGGACAGCGCGAGTTCGCCGCGATGTCCTTGGGCGATGGCGCGCACGATGGCGAGGCCCAGCCCGAAGCCGCTGCCCTCGCGCAGCGTCCGCGCCAGGTCGCTGCGGTAGAACGGCTCGAACACCTTCCCGCGCTCCTCCGCCGCGATGCCCGGCCCGTCATCCTCGACCGTGATCGCGATCCGGTCGGGATCGGCGTCATCGAGCCTGACGGCCGCCTTGCCGCCGAACTTGATCGCGTTGTCGACGAGGTTCGTCACCGCCCGCATCATCTGGTCGGAGTCGCACAGCGCCGAGGCGCGCATCGATCCCTGATAGACGACGATATGGCCGAGATCGCCGAAATCGTCGCAGATGGTCTGGAGCAGCGCCGGGATGTCGGTCGCGACCATGCTGCCCGACGCGCGGCCCTCGCGCAGATAGGACAGCGCGCCGCCGACCATGCGCTCCATCAAGGCGAGATCGGACAGGATCGCCTGGCGCTTGTCCGCCTCGCCGATGTCCTCGGCGCGAAGACGCAGCCGCGTGATCGGCGTGCGCAGATCGTGGCTGACGGCGGCGAGCATCCGCGTGCGTTCGTCGATCAGCCGCCGGATGCGGCGCGCCATCGCGCCGAAGGCAGCCGCCAGCCGCTTGACCTCGACCGGCCCGCGCGCGATCGCGACCGTCTCGTCGCGGTCGGGATCGAAGCGGTCGGCGGCCTCGGCCAGCCGCGTCATCGGCGAGACCACGGCCCGGGTCGCCCAGAGCGACAAGAGGCCGATCAGCGTCGCCAGCGAGGCCAGCATCGCGATCAGGAAGATGATGAAGGCGAGCCCGCGCGGCGGCGGCGTCATCGGCGGCGGCGCCATCACGAGGCCGGACCCGTCGGGGAAGCGCAGGCCGACCGGCGGCGGCCCGGGGAAACCGCCGCCCTGCCTGTCGACGGTGAAGCTGTCGGCGATGCCGCGAAGCTCGTCCTGCAGGCTCCTCTGCATCTCGTGGTCGAGTTTGTGCGGCGACCGGGCGGTGGCGGCCACGCCGTCGCCGAGCCGCGACAGCCGCGGATTGGCGGCGAGCGCGGCGGAGAGGACGACCTCGCGCGCCTCGGGACTTCCCGCCGCCTGCATCTGCCGCGCGACGGTGACGAGCTCGACGACATAGGGAAAACTCGGCAGCCGCCTGAATTCGCGCGGCAGCGTCACCAAGAGCACGACGGCCGTGACGACATTGGCGAGGATCAGCGAGCCGACGACGATGACCGCGATCTGCGCCGCCGCGCGCTCCGGCAACAGCCGCAGGAAAAGGCGTTTCATCCGGCCGTGATCTCCGGCGAGAACATGTAGCCGCCCGAGCGGATCGTCTGTATAAGCTCGGGCTCGCGCGGATTGCGCTCCATCTTCTGGCGCAGCCGGCTGACCAGCACGTCGATCGAGCGCTCGAAGGGGGCCGCGGCCCGCCCTTGGGTCAGGTCGAGCAGCTGGTCGCGCGAGAGCACGCGCCGCGGCCGCTCGCAGAAGGCGAGCAGCAGGTCGAGTTCCGCCCCGGTCAGCGCGACGCGCTCGCCCGCCGGGTTGAACAGGCGGCGCACCGCCTTGTCGAGCTTCCAGCCCTCGAAGGTGATCGTGATGCTTTCGCCGATCCCGGGCTGGGCCAGCGCCTGCGCGCGCCGCAGCACGGCCCGGATCCGCGCCAGCAATTCGCGCGGGTTGAACGGCTTCACCAGATAGTCGTCGGCGCCCATCTCGAGCCCGAGGATGCGGTCGATCTCCTCGGCCTTGGCCGTCAGCATGATGATCGGGATCGCGCCGTCGGAGCGCAGCCGGCGGCACAGCGACAGGCCGTCCTCGCCCGGCAGCATCAGGTCGAGCACGACGAGATCGAAGCGCCCGTCCCGCAGCGCCACGTCCATCTCGCGGCCGTTCGGCACGGCCTTCACCCGCATGTCGTGGTTGCGCAGGAAGCGCGAGACGAGGTTGGCGATCTCGCGGTCGTCCTCGACCATCAGGATATGCGGCGTCCGGTTCATGCCTGCCTCGACTCCAGCGCGGCCGGAAACCGCCGCGAAACGGCTCTACGCCTGCCTTCTGCGAGGGTCGCCCGTCGAATTGTGTCCGAATGTTTCCGTATAAGATCGGGAAACCGGCCGACACCAAAAACCCCGCAGGCGCCGCGATCGCGCGCAGAACCCGGGCGCAGGGACGCATGACGCCGTCGTCGCGGCTCTGGAAACGCGCCCCGGCGCAGCCCATTCTCAGGGCGTCGGACCGGCGCATGATCGCGCCGGCAAACGCGGACGGAGCGGCCATGATTGCGATTTCGGTGCTGGACCTCGTGCCGGTCAACGAGGGCGAGAGCCCGGGAGACGCCCTGCGCAAATCGATCGAGCTGGCGCGGCATGTCGAAGGACTGGGCTACACGCGCTATTGGGTCGCCGAGCATCACAACATGACCGGCATCGCCAGCGCCGCCACCGCCGTCGTGATCGGCCAGCTCGCCGCCGCGACCAAGACCATGCGGATCGGCGCCGGCGGCGTGATGCTGCCGAACCATGCGCCGCTGATCATCGCCGAGCAGTTCGGCACGCTCGACGCGCTGTTTCCGGGCCGGATCGATCTCGGTCTCGGCCGCGCCCCCGGCGCCGACCAATTGACCATGCGGGCGATGCGGCGCGATCCGCATGCGGCGCACGACTTCCCGCGCGACGTCATGGAGGTGCAAGCCTATTTCGAGCCGGCCGAGCCCGGCCAGTCGATCCAGGCCGTGCCGGGCGCGGGGCAGAACGTGCCGCTCTGGATTCTGGGGTCGAGCCTGTTCGGGGCGCAGCTCGCCGCCGAACTCGGCCTGCCCTATGCCTTCGCCTCGCATTTCGCGCCCGAGGCGCTGATGCAGGCGCTCGGCCTGTATCGCGAGCGCTTCAAACCCTCGGCGCAAGCGGCCAAGCCCCATGCCATGCCGGGCGTCTCGGTGATCGCGGCCGATACCGACGCGCAGGCGCGCCGGCTCTTCACCTCGCAGCAATTGCGCTTTCTCGACATGATCCGCGGCACGCGCGGCAAGCTGAAAGCCCCGGTCGACGACATCGACCGGCATTGGGCGCCGCATGAAAAGATGCAGGCCTCGCAGATGCTGCGCTACGCCTTCGTCGGCTCGGCGGACACGATCGCGCGCGAATTGTCCGACTTCATCACGGCGACACTCGCCGACGAGATCATGGCGACCGCGCCGATCTTCGACCTGCAGGCGCGCAAGCGCTCCTACGCCATCCTCGCCGAGGTGGCGCAGGGCTTGGAAGCGGCCCGGGACGCGGCCTGATCATCGCCCGGAACATCGGCGGCGGGGCGGCGTTGGCCTGTCTCACCACATGATGGTCCGGGGAATTTGGATGAAGCTCGATATCGAGGCTGTGCTGACCTATGGCTTCGGCAGCGCCACGCAGGTGATCGCCGCGATCGAGGCGGCGCGCTCGCCCGACCAGACGATCCTGTCGGAAAGCCTCGAGATCTCGCCGCACGCGACCCTGATCCGCGACCAGGACGCCGAGACCGGCGAGCGCCGCTTCCGCACCGCGCTGAGCGGGCAGGTCGAGATCCGCTACCGCGCCGTCGTCGACAACGGCCTGCGCAGGCCGCTTGGCCCGGATGCCTTCCAGCACGACTGGTCGCAATTGCCGCGCGAGGTGCTTCCTTATGTGCTGCCGAGCCGCTTCTGCCCCTCGGACGAATTCATGCGCTTCGCCCAGCGTGAATTCCATGACGTGCCGCTGGGCGGCGCGCGCGTGCTCGCGGTGCTCGACTGGCTGCACGAGCATGTCGATTACGTCCACGGCGTCAGCAACGCGACGACCACGGCCGAGCGGACCTTCATCGACCGCGCCGGCGTCTGCCGCGACTTCAGCCATCTCGGCATCACCCTGACCCGGGCGCTGAACATTCCGGCCCGCGCGGTCAGCGCCTATGCGCTCGATCTCGACCCGCCGGATTTCCACGCCGTCTTCGAGGTCTATCTCGGCGAGCGCTGGCACCTGGTCGATCCGACGCGGCTCGCCCCCGTCGAGGGCATGGTCCGCATCGGCAGCGGCCGCGACGCCGCCGACATCGCCTTCCTGACCAGCGAGTTCAACTGCCAGTGCCTGAACCAGAGCATCACGGTCAGCCGCGCCGAGAGCGATACGCAGGACGGCGAGACGCGGCAGGCTGCGTGAGGGCTGCGGTGGCCTTCCATGCCAGCCTCTTCGACGCGCCCCGCCCGCCCATTCCGCAGGGTCGGTTGGCGTCGCTGGGACGATCTCCTCACGCGATTGCAAGTCGTTGCATCTTTTGACGCTTCCGACAATGATTTGCAACAAGCCCGCTTTCCGCTCGGCCGATCGCGGCCGAGCAAAAATAATTCGCGCCTGATCAAAATGTTGCCCATGCTCTGATCGAAAAAGCGGTGTCCATTTTTCGGAGCAGGCGCGACGCTTTTTGCAAACGCCTCTCAGCATTGCTATGACGTCTGCATGACGGGAATCGATCAGCGCGTGGCCGGTTTCGAGGGCCAGCTCCGCAATGCCGGGCTGCGCATGACGCAGCAGCGCCGGCTGATCCTGCGCGTGCTGGCCGAGGCCGACGACCATCCCGACGCCAAGGGCATCTTCAGCCGGGCCTTCGCGCAGGATCCGACGTTGTCGCTCTCGACCGTCTACCGCACGATGAAGCTGCTGGAGACGCAAGGGGCGATCGAGCGGCACGCCTTCGAGGACGGCGTCTCGCGCTACGAGCATGCGGATCAGCAGCACCACGACCATCTGATCGATATCGAGAGCGGCCTGGTGGTCGAGTTCTCCTCGCCCGAGATCGAGGCGCTGCAGGCCAGGATCGCCGCCGAACTCGGCTACGAGATCGTGCGCCACCGGCTCGAACTCTACTGCCGCAAGCTCGAGCCGGGGAAACGGCGCGGCCGACGCTGACCTTGCGCCATGGGTTGACCGCGGCCGGAATTCGGCGAGCAATGCGCTCCCGACGAATCCCGAAACGGCCGCTCCGCTCATGACCCTGCACACCACCCCGATCGATTCCGCCAGGCTCGACCGTCTGGCGGAGGTCGCCGTCAAGGTCGGCCTCAACCTGCGGGAGGGGCAGGATCTGTTCCTGACAGCGCCGGTCGCGGCCCTGCCGCTGGTGCGCCGCATCGCCGAGCATGCCTACAAGGCCGGCGCCGGCCTTGTCGTTCCGATGCTCGCCGACGAGGAGACGACGCTGGCGCGCTACAGGTTCGCCAACGACGCCAGCTTCGACCGCGCCGCCGGCTGGCTCTACGAGGGCGTGGCCAAGGCCTTCGCCGCCAACACGGCGCGCCTCGCCATCGTCGGCGACGATCCGATGCTGCTCTCCGGGCAGGATCCGCAGAAGGTCGGCCGCGCCAGCAAGGCCAATTCGATCGCCTACAAGCCGGCGCTGGAAAAGATCGCCGGCTTCGACATCAACTGGAACATCCTCGCCTATCCGACACTGTCATGGGCGCGGCAGGTCTTTCCGGGCGAGGCCGACGACATCGCGGTCGGCAAGCTGGCGGAGGCGATCTTCGCGGCCTCGCGCGTCGACCGCGACGATGCGATACAGGCATGGGCTTCGCATAACGCGACGCTGGCCAGGCGCACGCAATGGCTGAACGGTCAGCGCTTCGCCTCGCTGCGCTACACCGGCCCCGGCACGGACCTGACGATCGGGCTGGCGGACGGCCATGAGTGGCAGGGCGGCGCCTCGACCGCGAAGAACGGCGTCACCTGCAACGCCAACATCCCGACCGAGGAGGTCTTCACCACGCCGCATGCGCTGCGCGTCGAGGGCCATGTCCGCTCGACCAAGCCGCTCTCCTATCAGGGCACGCTGATCGAGAACATCGCCGTCCGCTTCGAGGGCGGGCGCATCGTCGAGGCCCACGCCACGCGCGGACAGGAGGTGCTCGGCAAGGTGCTGGAGACCGACGACGGCGCGAGCCGGCTCGGCGAGGTGGCGCTGGTGCCGCATTCATCGCCGATCTCGCGGAGCGGACTGCTCTTCTTCAACACGCTCTTCGACGAGAACGCCGCCTGCCACATCGCGCTCGGCCAGTGCTACGCGAAATGCTTCCTCGGCGGGGCCGATCTCTCGCCCGAGCAGATCGCGGCGCAGGGCGGCAATGCGAGCCTGATCCATATCGACTGGATGATCGGCTCGGACCGGATCGACATCGACGGCGTGCGCGAGGACGGCGGTCGCGTGCCGGTGTTCCGCAAGGGCGAGTGGGCCTGACGCGGCGCGCGGGACAGAGACGATGGCGCGGACCGAGAGCTCGATGGGCGCGCTCGGCGCGATCATCTGCGGCGCGCTGATCCTGCAGGTCGCCAACACGATCGTGCATACGGTCGTGCCGCTCTGGATGGCGACCTCCGGCCAGCCGCCGATCATGATCGGCGCGGTCGGCTCGGCCTATTCGGTCGGGTTTCTCGCCGGCTGCTTCGTCGCGCCGGCGCTGATCCGCCGGATCGGGCACATCCGCGGCTTCGCCGTCTTCGCGTCGCTCCAGGCCGCCGCGACCATCGCCTTCGCGTTGATCCCGGAGACGGCCTGGATCCTGCCGCGTCTCGCCATGGGCGCCTGCGGGGCGGGACTCGGGGTCTGCATCGAGAGCTGGATCAGCGGACAGGCCAGGGGCACGCATCGCGGACGCGTCTTCGGCGCCTACCAGATCCTCAACCGCATCTCCCTGATCGGCTCGCAGATCGGCGTCGGCTATGTCTCGCTGACGACGCCTGACGTCTTCCTCTATGCCAGCATCGCCTTCTCGCTGGCGCTGATCCCGGTCGGCCTGACCCGCGCGCGGGGACCGGAAACCAGCGAGGTGGTCTCGGTCATGCTGCGCTCGCTCTGGCGGCAGGCCCCGACCGGCGTCGTCGGCTGTCTCTATGTCGGGCTGATGGGCGGTCCGCTGACCTCGGTCGCGCCCGCCTACGGCATCCTGATCGGGCTCGACCAGCGCGGCACCATCCTGCTGACGGCGGCGGTGCAGATCGGCGCGCTGCTGCTGCAATGGCCGCTCGGCTTCCTGGCCGACCGCGTCGCCAGCCGCCTGATCATCCTGGCCGGCACGGCCCTCACCACGTTCGCGGCGGGCCTGCTCGCGACGCTGATCTCGCTCGGCGTCCCGATGACGCTGCCCGTGCTCGCCGGCCTCTTCGCGCTGATCGGCGCCTGCAGCATCCCGCTCTACACCGTCGCGGTGACGCACACCTATCTCAGGCTCGGCCCGGAGCGGGCCGTCGGCATCTCGGCGAAGCTGCTCTTTCTCTGGGCCGTCGGCTCGACCATCGGCCCGCTGCTGGCCAGCGCCTTCATGCAGGCGATCGGCCCGCAGGGGCTGCTGCTTTACATCGTCACGCTCTCGGCCGCGGTCGGCAGCTATGTCGTGCTGCGCATCGCGCGAAAACCCTCGCCGCCGACGCCGGAGGGCGAGCGCCCGGCGACGCCGCCCGTCCTGCCCGAGATTGATCCGCGGCGGCGCTGAGGACCGCCCTACCCCGCCTTGCGCTTGTTCTGCCGGTTGGCGATCAGGTCGTCGACCACCGCCGGATCGGCCAGCGTCGAGGTGTCGCCGAGCGCCCCGAACTCGTCCTCGGCGATCTTGCGCAGGATGCGGCGCATGATCTTGCCCGAACGCGTCTTGGGCAGCCCCGGCGAGAACTGGATCAAATCCGGCGAGGCGATCGGCCCGATCTCCTTGCGCACATGCGCGACCAGTTCCTTGCGCAGCGCGTCGGAGGATTTCTCGCCGGTCATCAGCGTGACATAGGCGTAGATGCCCTGCCCCTTGATGTCGTGCGGATAGCCGACGACGGCGGCCTCCGAGACCTTGGGATGCGCGACCAGCGCCGATTCGACCTCGGCCGTGCCCATGCGGTGGCCCGAGACGTTGATCACGTCGTCGACGCGGCCGGTGATCCAGTAATAGCCGTCGGCGTCGCGCCGGCAGCCGTCGCCGGTGAAGTACTTGTTCGGATAGGTCGCGAAATAGGTTTCCTCGAAGCGCTTGTGGTCGCCATAGACCGTGCGCATCTGGCCGGGCCAGCTCTCGGCGATGACGAGGTTGCCCTCGGTCGCGCCCTCGAGCACCTTGCCCTCGGCGTCGACGATCTCGGGCTTCACGCCGAAGAAGGGCCGCGTCGCCGATCCCGGCTTGAGCTTGGTCGCGCCGGGCAGCGGCGTGATCAGGATGCCGCCGGTCTCGGTCTGCCACCAGGTGTCGACGATCGGGCAGCGCCGGTCGCCGACGACGCGGTGATACCACTCCCAGGCCTCCGGATTGATCGGCTCGCCGACCGAGCCGAGCAGGCGCAGCGACCTGCGCCTGGTCTTCTTCACCGGCTCCTCGCCGGCGCCCATCAGCGATCGGATCGCGGTCGGCGCGGTGTAGAAGGTATTGACCTTGTGCTTGTCGATGACCTCCCAGAAGCGCGAGATCGTCGGATAGGTCGGGATGCCCTCGAACATCAGCGTCGTCGCGCCGTTGGCGAGGGGACCGTAGACGATGTAGCTGTGGCCGGTGACCCAGCCGACATCGGCCGTGCACCAGTAGATCTCGCCGTCATGGTAGTCGAAGACGTATCTGTGCGTCATCGCGGCGTAGACGAGATAGCCGCCGGTCGTGTGCAGCACGCCCTTGGGCTTTCCGGTCGAGCCAGAGGTGTAGAGGATGAAGAGCGGGTCCTCCGCCTTCATCTCGACCGGCGGGCAGTGCCCTGAGACCTTCGCCGCCTCCTCGTGATACCAGACGTCGCGGCCCGCCTTCATGGTCACGTCGCCGCCGGTCCGCTTCACGACGATCACGGTCTTGACCGGCGCCTTCTCGGCCGCCGCATCGACATTGACCTTGAGCGGAACCTTGCGCCCGCCGCGCAGGCCCTCGTCGGCGGTGATCACCACGTCCGACGCCGCGCCCTCGATGCGTCCCGAGAGCGAATCCGGCGAGAAGCCGCCGAAGACGATCGAATGCACCGCGCCGATGCGCGCGCAGGCGAGCATCGCATAGGCCGCCTCCGGGATCATCGGCATGTAGATTGTGACGCGGTCGCCCTTCCTGACGCCGTTCGCCTTGAGCACGTTGGCGAACCTGCAGACCTCGGTGTAGAGCTGGCCATAGCTGATCTTCTTCGACTCGGACGGGTCGTCGCCCTCCCAGATGATCGCGGTCTGCTTGGCGCGGGTCGCCAGATGCCGGTCGACGCAGTTGTAGGCGACGTTGGTGGTGCCGTCCTCATACCATTTGATCGAGACCTTGCCGGGCTTGTAGCTGGCGTTGCGGACCTTGGTGTAGGGTTTGAACCAGTCGATCTGCTGGCCCTGCTCGCCCCAGAACCTGTCCGGATCCTTGATCGAGGCCGCATACATCTTCTTGTATTTGGCGTCGGTGAGATGCGCCTTCTTGGCCCATGCGGCCGGCACGTCATGGATCGTCTCGGACATTTAGGCATCTCCCCAGACTTGGGCGTCTTGAACTTGGGCCGTCTTGATTGGCGCGGTCTTGATGTCGGTCATCGCGGCTGCCGAAACCGGCGAAAACGCCGGCCTCGGTCCGTTTCGTATCGTCGGCGGCATCATAAGGACCAGCGTCCGCGCGGCAAGCGTGCGCGCCTCGCACTTTGGTGGCAGAAAAATCCTGCGTGGCTTACGCTGCCCTCAATCCTGGGTTGTTCTGGCCTTGCTGAAGGAGCACGCGATGGAAACCGGCAAGACGATCTGCATCTTCTCGGACGGCACCGGCCAGGCCGGCGGCGTGAACCCGATCAACTGGACCAACGTCTATCGCCTCTTCAAGGCGACACGGGATGTCGATCCGGCCGGCCAGCTCTGCTTCTACGACCCGGGCCTGGGGTCTAACCCGGATGCCGGCGAGGTTCGCGGCCCCTTCCGGCGCATGAAGGACTGGTTCGCCCGGGCCACCGGCTACGGGATCACCGACAACATCATCGATTGCTACGCCGCCCTGTTGCTCGCCTGCGAGCCCGGCGACCGCATCTTCCTGTTCGGCTTCAGTCGCGGCGCCTACACCGTGCGCAGCCTTGGCGGCGTGCTTGGCCTGTGCGGCGTTCCGCCCGTCCAGAGGAAGGTCAGGCGTTGGGACGCCTTCGCGGAGGCGCTCCAGGAGCCCGCCATCCGCGAACTCGCGAAGCAGGCGGTCGAGCAGGTCTACATGACCACCGACGACAACCAGCGGGCGGCGGCGGCCGGGCGCTTCCGGTCCGAGCACGGCTCGGCCCCGCGGCCGCCCTATTTCGTCGGCGTCTGGGACACCGTCCGGGCGCTCGGCCTGCCGGGGATCGGCAGCTTGCCGGGACGCCACAGGTTTCACGATCCGGTGCTCGACAAGGGCGTCGCCCATGGCCGCCAGGCGCTGGCGATCGACGAGAACCGGCTCGTCTTCGCGCCCGACCTCTGGGACGAGCGCGAAGCCCGGAAGGACCAGATCAAGCAGATCTGGTTTCCCGGCGTGCATACCGATATCGGCGGCGGCTATGGACTGAAAATGGGCCTCTCCGACCTGACCCTGGGCTGGATGACGGACGAAGCCACCGCGATCGAACACCCGCTGGTCGTCGATCCCTCCCTGCTGGCGGAACTGGCTCCGGACGCGCGTGGCCAGCAGCATGACGAGCGTCAGACCTCATGGCTGCCCTGGCGCGAGGGCACGCGCGAGCACTTCGTCGCCGACCCCTTCCAGCCCTTGCCGGCCGCGATGGCGAGCGCGGTCGAGGTCCGCCTCAAGGCGCCGCAGGTTCCGGTCCTCGATCGCGCGCGACCCTATCGCCCGCGCGCCTTGGCGAGCTATCCGCCGTTTTCGGCGTATTACCGACGCTGAAGCCGCGCCCGCCTAAAGTCCGCCCATCTTGCAGACCAGCGCCCACTCGTCGTCCGTCACCGGCTGGACCGAGAGCCTGAACGAGGTCACCAGCGCCATCTTGGCGAGCTTCGGCTCCGCCTTGACCTGCGCCAGCGTCACCGGCCTGGGCAGCGGCTTCACCGCCCTGAAATCGACCAGCACCCAGGGTTCGCCCGGTATCCAGTTATAGGCCTCCTTGACGACCTCGACGATGCCGACGATCTCGAGCCCCTCGTTGGAATGGTAGAAGAAGACCTGCTCGCCCTGCTTCATCGCCATCAGGTTGAGCTTGGCGGTGTGGTTCCTCACGCCGTCCCAATGCGTCCCCTTCGCGCCGGCCGCGACCTGCTGCTCCCAGGACCAGGTCGACGGTTCGGATTTGATCAGCCAGTGGGGCATGGGACGCTCGGCAATCGGCAATAGGCAGTCGATAGCGGAGATTATCCCGACTGCCTACTGCCGATTGCCTACTCTTCTTCTGGTAGCGGCGCCGGCGGCCGCGACGCCGCCTGCCCGTTCTCGTTCCAGAAACGGACCATCTCGCGCGTCAGCGCGGCATAGTCCCCAGGATCGAGATCGACCCTGACCTCGCCCTCGCCGAAGGGCAGGATCAGCACGAAGCGATGGGTGTCCTCGACCCGTCTGCGCCGGAGCTGGATCACCGGCCCGGCCGGCACCCGGCCGGCAAGCGCCACGGGCAGGCTCTCGCTGACGAGTTCCGAACCCGTGGTCTTCTTGACCTCGGCCAGGCCGCGCGCCACGCGCTTCTTCAGATCGGACCAGTCGCCAGCCATGCCGTTCTCCTCACGATTCCGCGCGGATCGGCCGGGCGAGCAGGCCCGCGACCGCCTCGCGCACGCCGCCGCGCCCGGCGATGACGCCCGCGATCGCCTCGGCGATCGGCATTTCGATCCCTCTCGCCTGCGCCATTCCCGCCAGGGCCTGCGCCGTGAAGGCGCCCTCGGCGAGCTTGCCGCCGGCCGCCTCCGCCAGCGCTCGCCCCTGCCCGAGCGCAAGCCCGAACGAGAAGTTTCGCGACTGCGGCGAGGAACAGCTCAGCACGAGATCGCCCAGTCCCGATAGCCCCATCAGCGTCTCCGCCTGGCCGCCATAGGCCGCGCCGAAACGCCGCAATTCGGCGAAGCCGCGCGCCACCAGCGCGGCGCGGGCGCTTTCGCCATAGCCCAGTCCGATCGCGATGCCGGCCGCGATGGCGAGCACGTTCTTGGCCGCCCCGCCGATCTCGACGCCGCGCGGATCGGCGCTGTGATAGATCCGGAAGGCGGCCGAACTCAGCGCCTCGGCCAGCGCCTGCGCGAGATAGGGGTCGGCCGCGGCCAGCGTCACGGCGGTCGGCAGCCCGCGCCCGACATCGGCGGCGAAACTCGGCCCGGACAGGATCGCCGGCGCCGAGCCCGGAAACGCGTCCGCGATGATCTCGGTGGTGAAGAGATCGCTGCCCTGCTCGATGCCTTTGGCGGCGGAGATCGCGGGCAGCCCCGCCGGAAGGGCCAGCACCAGGCCCTCGCAGACCTGCCGCAGCGCCTGCGTCGGCACGGCCAGCACGAGCGCGCGGGCCTGCGCCAGATCGGCCAGCGACCCGGTCGGGCGGATCGTCTCCGGCAAGGTCACGCCGGGCAGGCGTGGCGCGACGCGGCGCGTCGCGATCGCATCCACCGTGGCGTCGTCGCGCGCCCAGAGCACGACCTCTCGCCCGGCGCGCGCCGCCGCCAGCGCCAGGGCCGCGCCCCAAGAGCCCGCGCCGACGACGCCGATCGTCTGGAACAGCGTCGCCCCGCTCATGGCTTCTGGCGTTTCATGGCTTGGGGCGCAGCTCGTCCAGCGGCCAGCGCGGCCGCGCCAGCGCGCCCATGTCGTCGACCATGCCGAGCTTGAGCCGCTCCAGCCCGGCCCAGGCGATCATCGCGCCATTGTCGCCGCAGAGCGAAGGCGGCGGCGCGATCATCGGCAGGCCGGCCTCGGTCGCGAGCCGCGTCAGCCCGCGCCGGATCGGCTGGTTGGCCGAGACGCCGCCGGCGACGACGAGCGCGTTCGGCATGACGCCGGCCTCGCGGCAGCCGCGCAGGCCGGCCCGCGTCCGGTCCACGAGCAGATCGACCACCGCCGCCTGGAAGGAGGCGCAGAGATCGGCGACGTCGCGATCCGACAGGGGCGCGATCCGCTCGGCGACGAGCCTGACCGCCGTCTTGAGGCCAGACAGCGAAAAGTCGGGCTTGGGCCGCCCGCTCATCGGACGGGGGAAATCGAAGCGCTCGGGATCGCCGGCCTCGGCCTCGCGCTCGACCGAGGGCCCGCCGGGATAGGCCAGCCCCAGCATCTTGGCGATCTTGTCGAAGGCCTCGCCGACCGCGTCGTCGATCGTGCCGCCGAGTTTGAGATAGTCGCCGACGCCGCGCACCGCGAGCAGTTGCGTATGCCCGCCCGAGACCAGCAGCAGCAGGTAAGGGAAGGCGAGGTTGTCGGTCAGCCGCGCCGTCAGCGCATGCGCTTCGAGATGGTTGACCGCGATGAACGGCTTTCCGGTGACGAGCGCGATCGCCTTGGCGGTGGTCAGCCCGACCATGACGCCGCCGACGAGGCCGGGGCCGGCAGCCGCCGCCACCGCGTCGATCTGGTGCGGTTCGAGATCGGCTTCCGCGAAGGCGCGCGCGACGATGCGGTCGAGCGCCTCGACATGGGCGCGCGCCGCGATCTCCGGCACGACGCCGCCATAGGCGGCATGCGCCGCGATCTGGCTCAGCACCTCGTTCGACAGGATCTTCGGCCGGCCTGACGGCGTCAGGCCGACGATCGCGGCCGCAGTCTCGTCGCAAGTCGTCTCTATGCCCAGAACACGCATGGTCGGTCGATCGGGTCTCGCGAAGGGCCAGGGAACGAAGAGCTACAGGACATGCGGCGGCGTGGCGGTTTCGCGCCGGGAATTCCCTCGTATAGTGCGCGGGCGAGCATAAGGCCAAGGGTCTGCGGCGTCGGTCGGTTCATCCGGGCCGGAAGCAGCGCCCGAGGACCGTAAAAACGGGGGACGACGTAAGGCGCATGACCGAGATCGCAGCTTCGCTTCAGGCCAGGGCAGCCGGCCGATTCGTGATCGGCACGCGCGGCAGCCCGCTCGCGCTGGCGCAGGCGCACGAATTCGCCGGCCGCCTCGCCCAGGCCCATGGCTGGGACGTCGAGGAGCTGCCGCTCGACATCATCAAGGTCACAGGCGACGCGATCCAGGACCGCCCGCTGGCGGAGGCCGGCGGCAAGGGCCTTTTCACCAAGGAGATCGACACGGCCCAGCTTGCCCGACGCATCGATTACGCGGTCCACTCGGCCAAGGACCTGCCGACCGCCCTGCCCGAGGGTCTCGTCATCGCCGGCTACCTGCCGCGCGAGGATGCCCGCGACGCGCTGATCGCCCGCGACGCCGGCCGCATCCTCGACCTGCCGCGCGGCGCGGTCGTCGGCTCGGCCTCGCTGCGCCGGCAGGCGATGCTGCGGCGGCTGCGGCCCGACCTGGAGATCATCCTACTGCGCGGCAATGTCGGCACGCGGCTCTCCAAGGTCGCGAGCGGCGAGATCGGCGCGACCCTGCTCGCGCTGGCCGGGCTCAAACGCCTCGGCCTCGCCGACAAGGTCTCGGGCGTGCTGCCGGTCGACGAGTTCCTGCCGGCCGTCGGCCAGGGCGCGATCGCGGTCGTGGTCCGCGCCGGCGACGAGGCGGCGGCCGATGCCCTCGGCCCCATCCTGTGCCGCGACACCGGCATCGCGCTTAGCGCCGAGCGCGCCTTCCTGACCGAGCTCGACGGCTCCTGCCGCACCCCGATCGCGGGCCACGCCACAGTGTCGGACGGCAAGGTCCATCTGCGCGGGCTCCTGCTCTCGCCCGACGGCACGGCGAGCGCGGAAGACGAGCAGACCGCCGCCGCCAGCGACGCCGCCGCAATGGGCGCCGAACTTGGACGCGCGCTGCGCGTTCGGGCTCCGCATGGAATCTACAGCTGACGCTAGGCAGGACCGAAGGACATCTCATGCGCATCTTCGTCTTCCGCCCCGAAAGTGACGCGCAGCGCAGCGCGCAGGCGATCCGTGCGCGCGGACACGAGCCGGTGCTGGCGCCGCTGTTCACGATCGCCCGGCTGCCTGAGGCCGCGCCCGCCGGGGACTTCGTCGCGATCGTGCTGACCAGCGCCAACGCCGTGCCGGCTCTCTCGGATGGTCCGGCCGCCTGGCGCGACCTGCCGGTCTTCAGCGTCGGCACGCGCACGGCGGAAGCCGCGCGCGCGGCCGGGTTCGACGATGCCCGCAGCGCAGGCGGCGACCGGCACGATCTCGCCGAACTGATCGCGCGCAACATGCCGGAAGGCGCGCGCCTGCTGCTGATCGCGGGCCGCGACCGGCACGAGGATCTGCCCGAATTGCTGGCCAAGGCGGGCTTCTCGGTCGAGACCTGGGTGGCCTATGCGGCCGAGGCCGCCGCCATGCTGCCGAAGGAGGCCGCCAAAGCCATCGCCGACGGCGAGGTCGACGCGGCGCTGCACTATTCGCCGCGCGGCGCCGAGACCTTCGTCAGGCTGACCAACGCCGTCCATCTCGGCGACGAGGCCATGGCGCTGACCCATGTCGCGCTCTCGGCCGAGGTGGCGGCGCCGCTGATCGCCGCCGGAGCCGATACGGTCCTCGTCGCCGAGCATCCCGAAGAGGCGGCGCTGCTGGCCGCGCTCGATCAGGTCTCCGCTCGCAATCGCGGCATGGAGGGTGCTAAGGACAGCGCCGCTGCGCCCACCGGCGTCGAGACGGACAGGGACGCGATGGCCGAACCAGGGATTCCGGAAACGCCGCGTTCGCGCACCCGCCGCACCCCGCCGACGCTGGAGGCGAAGGCGGTGGAACTGGCCGAGACGCCGCCTGTCGCCAGGGAGGCCGCGCCATCGCCCGAGGCGGCGCTGCCGACGGAGGCCCTGGCGCACGAGTTCGCGGCCCCGCCGGCCGAGACGGACGGCAAGCCCCACACCGCGGCGCCGACTCCGCCGACTCCCGAGCCTGCGCGGCAGGAGCGCCGCTCGCTTCTGCCCGCCATGGCGCTGGCCGGGATCGTCGGCGGCGTCATCGGTGCGGGGCTGGTGATGCTGGCGCTCGGCCGCGCCGCGCCGGCGATCGGCGCCGAGGAGGTCGCGGCCCTGCGCAGCCAGATCGCGAATCTGCAGAGCCGGACCGAGGCCCTGCAGAGCCAGACGGCCGCCGCCGCCAAGGCTGGGGCCGACGCCCAGGCCGCCAGCGCCCGCGCCACCGAACTCGCCGCGGCCCAGCGCGCCCAGACCCCGGATGCGGGCGCGATCGCCGGCCTCAGCGATCAGGCGCGCCGCGCCGAGGCCGCCGCCGCCGCGATCGGGCAGCGTCTAGACCAGGCGGCCCAGCGCATCGGCAGCGTCGAGACGCTTGCCAGGACGGCGTCCGCGCCGAGCCCGCAATCCATGGCAGCGGCCCGCATCGTGCTGGCCGAGCGCATCCAGACCGCCATCGTCTCGGGCAAGCCCTTCGCGAGCGATGTCGCCGCGCTCGAGAAGGGCGGTGGCGCGCCCGCCGAGATCGGCGCTCTCAACGCCGTAGCCAGCACCGGCGCGCCGACGAACGGCGCCTTGCTGGCCCAGTTCAAGACGCATCAGGCGCTCTTCGCCAAAGAGATGACGCCTGCGACGGCCGGCTGGAAGGATAAGCTGCTCGGCATCGCCAGCCGCGTCGTCACGATCCGCCCGGTCGGCGACGCCGGGGCCAACGACCCCGCGACGCTGGTGATGCGGCTCGAGAACGCCATCGCCGCCGGCAGGATCGGCACGGCCGCGACGTTGTGGGGGCAGTTGCCGGAGCCGGCGCGCCGGGCCAGCGCCGAACTTGGCGAAAACCTCGGCAAGCGTGCCGCCGCCGATGTGGCCATCGCGAAAATCGCGCAGGATGCCGTCGCCGCGCTCGGCGCGGCCGGCTGACGAAAGGATAGAGGTCCATGGTTCGCGTTCTGCTCTATCTCGCCGTCATCGCCGCGCTCGCGGTCAGTGCGGTCTGGCTCGCCGACCGGCCGGGCGAGGTCACCATGGTCTGGCAGGGCTACCGGATCGAGACCTCGGTCGCCATCGCCGCGATCGGCGTCGTCGTGCTCGCCATGCTGGCGATGCTGGGCTGGAGCCTGCTGCGCTTCCTGCTCGGCCTGCCCGGCGCCTTCAGCTTCGCCTCGCGGGCCCGCCGCCGGGCGCGCGGTTTCGAGGCCGTCTCGCGCGGCATGGTCGCGATCGGCGCGGGCGATCCCGTCGCGGCCGGCCGTTTCGCCGGCGACGCGCGCCGCTTCGCCGGCAACGAGCCGCTGACCCTGCTGCTGGAGGCCCAGTCCGCCCAGCTTTCGGGCGACCGGGCCAAGGCCGAGGCCGCCTTCAAGCAGATGCTCGACCGGCCGGAGACGCGCGTGCTCGGCTTGCGCGGGCTCTTCGTCGAGGCGCGGCGTCGCGGCGACATGACCGCCGCGCGCGCCTTCGCCGACGACGCCGTGCGCCGGTCGCCCTCGCTCGCTTGGGCCAATGACGCGCTGCTGGACTTCCACACCGCGGCCGGCGACTGGCCCGCCGCGCGCACCGCCGTCGAGCGCCGCGCCGCCTTGCGGCTGGCCGAGAAGACCGAGGCCCGCCGCCAGCGCGCCGTGCTGCTCGCCGCCGAGGCGCTCGAAGCGAAGGGCCGCGAGCCGGAGAAGGCGCTCGCCGCCGCTTTGGAGGCCGTGAAGCTCTCGCCCGGCCTGACCCCGGCCGCGGCGCTGGCCGGCCGCATGCTGTCCGAGCGCGGCGACATCCGCAAGGCCGCGAAACTGCTGGAGGCCGCCTGGAAGGAGGCCTCGCATCCCGACATCGCCTCCGCCTATCTCGACGTGCGGCCCGGCGACAGCGCGCAGGACAGGCTCGCCCGCGCCACGACGCTGACGAAGCTCAGGCCCGCCGACCCGGAAGGCGTGCTGGCGCTGGCGGGAGCGGCGATCCACGCGCATGATTTCGCGAAGGCGCGCGAGACGCTCAGGCCCCTGCTGGCCGGCGGCGCGTCCGTGCGCGCCTGCCTGCTGATGGCGGAGCTCGAAGAGGCTGAGCATGGCGCGGCCGGGCGCGTGCGCGAATGGCTGGCGCGCGCCACCCGCGCCCCGCGCGACGCCGCCTGGGTCGCCGACGGGCTGGTCTCGGACGAGTGGATGCCGGTCTCGCCGATCTCGGGCCGTCTCGACGCCTTCGTCTGGACCGTGCCGCCGGCAACCCTCGGCAGCCGGGCCGAGAGCGTCGACGACGTGCTTTCCGACCTCGACGACCGCTCGGCCCCGCTGATCGAGGCGCGCGCCGATGCCAGCCGCGTCGAGCCCGATCCGGCCACGATCATCGCGCCCAAGGCGGAGCCCACGCCGCCGGAGCCGGCGCCCAAGCCCGTCGTCTCGGACCCGGTCGCTGCCTCGAAACCGGAACCGAAGCCGGACCCGGTCATCATCGAGCACGAGCCGAAGCCTGAAGCGAAACCGGAGCCGAAAGCCGAGTCAGTGCCCGGGCCGGTCGCCAAAGCGGCCGAAAAGCCGCCCGGGCCGCCCGCTCACGCCGCCGTCAACGGCGCGAGCCGGCCGAAGCCGGTGATCTTCCCGGTCTCGCATGCGCCCGACGATCCGGGCCCGGAGGAGATTCCGACGAACGAAGCGGACAAGAAGGCGAAGTTCCGCATCTTCGGCTGATCCGAAAGAGGGTGCGCTCGCCGGACGCACCCCTTATAGCGACGCCATGACCTCCGACATCGCCACCCACGCCACCGGCGTGACGCTCCTCGTCACGGCCGAACAGGCCGGAAGCCGGCTCGACAAGGCGCTGACCCTGCTGTCGGTCGAAATCTCGCGCGCGCGCCTGCAACAGGTGATCAGGGAGGGCGGCGTCAGGCTGAACGGCGTGGTCTTCACCGACGGCAGCCGCAAGGTCGTCGAAGGCGACGAACTGGCGCTGGTGATGCCGGCGGCCAAGTCCGCCGACCCGGCCGGCCAGGACATTCCGCTGACAATCGTCTTCGAGGACGAGTATCTGATCGTGATCGACAAGCCGGCCGGGCTCGTCGTCCACCCCGCCGGCGGCCATGAGGACGGCACGCTGGTCAACGCGCTGATCGCCCATTGCGGCGAGAGCCTGTCCGGCATCGGCGGCGTGCGCCGGCCCGGCATCGTCCACCGCCTCGACAAGGACACGAGCGGTCTCCTCGTCGTCGCCAAGACCGACAAGGCGCATCACGGACTGGCCAGGCAGTTCGCCGACCACGGCCGCACCGGCCCGCTGGAGCGCGCCTATCTCGCCATCGCCTGGGGCATGCCGCGCCGTCACAACGGCACGGTTCACGCCAATCTCGAACGCTCCAACCGCAATCGCGAGAAGATGGCGGTCGTCGCCGAGGACAAAGGCCGCGAGGCGATCACGCATTTCACCGTGATCGAGCGCTATCCGGCCCTGCTCAAGGGAACGCGGGAGACCGAGCCGCTCGCCAGCCTGATCGAATGCCGGCTGGAGACCGGCCGCACCCACCAGATCCGCGTGCATATGAGCCATATCGGCCACCCGCTGCTCGGCGACCGGCTCTACGGCTCCGGCTTCGCCACCAAGGCGTCGCGCCTGCCCGACAAGCCGCGCGCGGCGCTCGATGCGCTCGGCCGGCAGGCTCTGCATGCGGCGCTGCTCGGCTTCGCCCATCCGGTCACCGGCGCGGACATGCATTTCGAGTCCGATCCGCCCGAGGATTTTGCATTGCTGCAAGAAGAACTCTCAACTCTGTGAGCCGATCGGGCTCCTCTGCCCATTTTCCGCCTTGCTCGGCCGTATTATAAGCGTCGTCGGAAGCGGATGGCCAAGGGGGCGCCGCTTTCGATCTCGCTCATGAACCCGCGCGCATCCGGCGCGTTGGATCAGGTCATGGGCAAAGGCCGGCATGGCGATTTCGATCCATGCGGCTGGCTTGCCGCGAAGCGGGGGCCGGAAAGGAATAGGAGCATGGCTGCGGCTTCATTGCCCGTCCTGTCCGCCGAAGGCGGACTGTCACGGTATCTCGACGAGATTCGGAAGTTCCCGATGCTGGAACCGAATCAGGAATTCATGCTGGCCAAGAGCTGGCGCGAGCATGGCGACCGCGACGCGGCGCACAAGCTCGTCACCTCGCATCTGCGGCTCGTCGCCAAGATCGCGATGGGCTATCGCGGCTACGGCCTGCCGATCGGCGAGGTCGTCTCCGAAGGCAATGTCGGCCTGATGCAGGCGGTCAAGCGCTTCGAGCCCGACAAGGGCTTCCGGCTCGCGACCTATGCCATGTGGTGGATCAAGGCCTCGATCCAGGAATACATCCTGCGCTCCTGGTCGCTGGTGAAGATGGGCACCACCGCCAACCAGAAGAAGCTGTTCTTCAACCTGCGCAAGGCCAAGAGCAAGATCTCGGCGCTGGGCGAGGGCGATCTGCGGCCCGACCAGGTCAAGGTCATCGCGACCAGGCTCGGCGTGAACGAGCAGGACGTGGTCGACATGAACCGCCGCCTCGGCGGCGACGCCTCGCTCAACACGCCGCTGCGCGAGGACGGCGACGGCGAATGGCAGGACTGGCTGGTCGACGACAGCGAGAGCCAGGAGCGCCGCTATGCGGAATCGCAGGAAAGCGACAATCGGCATTCCGCCCTGCGCGAGGCGCTGAGCGTGCTGAACCCGCGCGAGCGCCGCATCTTCGAGGCGCGCCGCCTGGTCGACGATCCGATCACGCTGGAGCAGCTTTCCGAGGAGTTCGGCGTTTCGCGCGAGCGCGTCCGCCAGATCGAGGTCCGCGCCTTCGAGAAGGTGCAGGACGCGGTCAAGAAGGCGATCGTCCGCATCGAGGCGCCGCGCATGGCGCTGCCGGCGTCGTGAGCAGCCGAACTTCTGGAATAGTGCAAGGGGCGCGCGAGCGCCCCTTTTCGTTTCAGTACAACGGCGGAAGCGGCTGCAAGGGCAGGCGGATCGGGCCGAGATAGACCCGGCCCTCGCGCAGCACAACCGGCGGCAGGGGCGTCAGACCCGGAGCCGCGCCCGGCAGCTGCGCGCCGAGCCTCCCGCCCAGAACTCCGCCCAGACCGCTCATCAGTCCGCCGACGGGGACGCCGGCGATCTGGCGGATGCCGGCGAGCGAGGCCTGCACCTGTCCCGAAACGCGACGCGTCTGGTCGAGCAGGAACTGGCCCGTCGCCTCGACCCGCGCCGCGCCCTTCACCGAGACGAACTTGGTCAGTTCGAGCTGGCCGCCGGCACTGCGCCAGCCTTCCAGCGCGTCGGGGTTGAGGCCGATGCGGAACGCTTCGGTCTGGGTCGCGGTCGCCTGAATGTCGACGTCGCCGGGCTCGGCGATGCCGAGCAGCGTATCCAGCGCCGGCAGCACCGAGCCCTTGATCGCGATGGCGAGATCGACGGCCTGATCGCTCGCCGGACGCGTCGGATTGCGGCGCAGATGCGTCTCCAGCGAGGCCGCCCGCCAGGTCTCGTCGGCGAGCCCCGGCCCGGTCAGGGTCGCATTCGGGCCGGTCACGACGATCGCGACGCGCTCCGGATCGCCGGCGTTGTGGCTCAGGCTCGCCTCGAAACCCGTCCAGCCGAGATCGAGCTTGCGGCCCTCGGGCAGGCTCGCCCGCAGAGGCCCGGTGATCTGGGCGATGACGAGGCCCGGCGTATAGATCTGCCCGACCGCGACGGCGGGGCCGGTCTGCGCCCTGACGCCCTCGCCCCAGCGGGCCGAGGTCAGCGCCAGCGAGGAACAGCGCAGTTCGACTCGGAACGGGAAGCCCGAAATGCTGCGGTCGGCGCAGTCCCAGCTTCGTCCGAGTCCCGCCTCGCGGGCGAGCGCGACATCGACGGCCTCGGCGACGCGCCCGCGCACGACGAACCAGAAGCCGGTCCAGGCCGCGGCCGCGAGCGCGATCAGGATGTAGGGCAGATAAAGCCAGAAGCGGCCCGGGCGGCGCGCGGAGGCGGGAGCGGTCATGCGGTCGGCGTTCCTTGCGGAAGATCGGGCGGATTGTTAGCTGCGCTCAGTGACGGGTGCCAGCGATATCGGCCCGCTTGAAGCAGCCTGGCATGGCCAAATGATGGGACGACGATGACGACGCTCGCAACGGACGGCGATCTCTGGGTCTTCGGCTATGGTTCGCTGATCTGGAAGCCGGGATTCGCCTTCGAGGAGAGCGTGCAGGCAGGATTGCGCGGCTATCACCGCTCGCTCTGCGTCTTCTCGCATGTCCATCGCGGCACGCCGGAACGGCCGGGTCTTGTGCTCGGGCTCGATCGGGGCGGCATGTGCCGGGGGCTTGCCTTCCGCGTGGCAGTGGACAAGGCGGAGGAGACGATCGCCTATCTGCGCGCCCGCGAGCAGGCCACCTCGGTCTATGTCGAGAAGCATCTGCCGGTGCGGCTCGAGGACGGGCGGCAGGTCACGGCGCTGGTCTATGTCGCCGACCGCAAGCACCTGCAATATGCCGGGCGGCTGCCGCCGGAAAAACGTCTGGAACTCGTTCGCGGTGGTCGCGGCAGCTCCGGCGAGAACCCCGACTACGTCCTGCGGACCCATGATTATCTCGGCAGGATGGGCGTCTTCGATCCGGTGCTCGCGGCCTTGGCCGAGGAACTGCTCAACCTCGGCCGGCCTGATCGGCCGCTCAGACCTCCGGCATCAGGTCGAGCAGCGCGGCGCGGCGGCTGACGCCGTCCTCGGCCAGCAGATGGACATGGATCTCGGTCGCGCCGGCCTGCGCCACGGCCTGTCGCCAGCGCATCAGCGCGGATTCGACGCCGAAAGGCCCGCTGTCGCGCGCCGCGACGATCCGGCGCTCGGAATTGACCGCCAGCAGCACGGCGTCGGTGAAACCGAGCGCATGGTCGTCGCCGACCGGGAAGACCGAGGCGACGAAGCGCCGGCCCGAGCGGCCGCGCCAGGCGGTGAAGCGCTTGCCCGTCAGCCCGGCCGTGCTGCGCAGCGGCATTTCGCGCGCGCCGACAGGCTCGTCGTCGAACAGATCCTCGCGGTAGCGCAAAGCGAGAGCAGCCATATCGTTCCTCCTTTGTTCTTAAAACAAAATGGGAACGGGCATGCCCTTATGTCAAGCGGCTTGCCGGGGCTCGGTGATCGCTCCTGACAGATTCAGGTCTAGCGACCGGCCAGCGGATCGAGCCCCAGCGCGGCGAGTTCCGAGCGCCCCCGCGCCAGCAGGCGGCCGCTCGCCGTCTCGATGCGCTCCTGCAGCAGGGCCTGGAACTCCGCCTTGCCCATGCCCGGCGCGATCGGCGGCATGATCTCGACCCTGATCGTGCCCGGCCGGCGCAGGAATTTCCGCCTTGGCCAGTACAGCCCCGAATTGAGCGCGACCGGCAGGCAGGGCACGTCGAGATCGGCATAGAGATGGGCGACGCCGAACTTGTAGGCGGGCGGCGCGCCGGCGGCCGTGCGCGTGCCTTCCGGGAAGATCAGCAGCTGCCGCCCTCTCTCGCCCAGCTCGACCCGCGCCCGCCGCGTGACATGGGTGAGCGCCCTGGCGCGACCGCCGCGATCGACCGGGATCATCCGGAGCTTGGTCAGGCACCAGCCGAAGAACGGAATCCAGGTCAGCTCGCGCTTGAGGATGAAGACCGGGTCGGGGAAGACAGTCACCAGGGCGAAGGTTTCCCAGAACGACTGGTGCTTGGACGCGACCATCAGCCCGCCGGCGGGGATGTTCTCCAGCCCGCTGATCTCGTAGCGCGTGCCGACCGTCACCCGCATCAGCCAGAGCGCGGTCTTCGCCCATGTCACCGCGACCAGCAGCAGATGGCGCCGCGGCAGCAGCAGCGACGGGAACGCCGCGAAGACGAGCCAGCAGGCCAGGTTCAGATAGAACAGGATGTTGAAGAGAAGCGAGCGCAGGACGAGCATGGCGCGCAAAGAGCCTGCCGCGCCCGCGCCGTCAAGCCATGGACAAACTCAGCCGCCGCGCACGGTCGCGGGGAGTTGCGAACGGCGCTCGCTGTCGGGCCCGATCTCGCCCGGCGGTTTCGCCGAGACCGGCTTGCGGCCGCCGATGATGATCGAGAGCCGAGACGTCTCCGGATCGCCCTCGACCGCGCCGCGCAGTCTGGCGGCGAGATATTTGACGTATTCCGGCACGAGCAGCTTGGCCGAGGCCCAGTCGCGCCACCAGCCGGCCGCGTCGACCTTGCCGGTCGCCACCGGATGCGGCACGAGCTTGACCCCGGGCATGGCGTGGCCGAGCTCGGCCAAAGTGCGCGGCATGTGATAGTCCGAGGTCACCACCAGCAGCGAGCGGAATGCATGCTGGCGGACCCAGCGCCGCGTCTCGATCGCGTTGCCGATCGTGTTGCGGGCGCGATAGTCGAGGTCGACGCAGCAGGCGATCAGTTCGCGCGAAGCAGGATTGAGCTTGGCCAGTTCCTCGCGCCCGGTCTTCTCGTTGACGCCGCTGATCAGCAGGCGCGAGCCGCGTTCGGCCCCGAGCAGGCCGATGGCGTCGCTGATGCGCTGCGAGCCTCCGGTGACGACGACGATCGCATCGGTCCGCGGGACGGGGGTGGGCTCGTTCAGCGGAATCCGCGCGGCGAAGTCGGCATAGCCGAGCAGGAAGACCGCGATCGAAGCCAGGCCCAGGCCTGCGACAGCCCGCCTCGCCCAGCGCCGGCCAGACGACCCGCGCGGTGAATCCGACAGCGCTTCGCCGCGCCGCCCTCGTTCGATCGCGAAATCCCGGGGGCCGGTTCCGATCATCGCCATGATCTTGGAATACCCGCATAATCGGGCGTAAAGGCGGCGGGCGGGGTCGTGGCCATATCGGTTAAGCGAGCCCCCGGAGATTGCGCCGGACCGTGAAGCGCGAGACCACGCCGGCGATCGCGGCCACGACCATCGCGATCAGGATCACCGCGCCATAGCCGGTCCAGCCGATCTCGAAGGCGCCGAACAGCGCCTGCAACTGCTCGCCCTCGGGCGCGGCGCGCCAGCGCGAGGCGAGCCAGCCGAGCAGCCCGATCGCCAGGATGGCGGCGAGACCGCCGGCCGCCCCGCCGCGCAGGCCGAGCTGCACGAAGCGGCTCTGGAACTCGCGCGCGATGAAGGCGTCGTCGGCTCCGACGAGGTGCAGCACCTCGACGCTGTCGCGACTGCCCGCCATCGCCCCGCGCGTGGCGAAGGCGACGGCGAGCCCCGCCGCGCAAAGCACGAGCAGCACGACCGCGACGCCCGACAGGATGATGGTGTTGGCCATGGTCGAGAGCCTGCGCACCCAGAGCCGATGGTCATCGAGGCTGGCGCTCGGCACCTCTCGTCTGAGCGCCGCCCCGAACGCGGCGAGCTCCGGGCCGGACGGGGATTTCAGCTTCAGGATGATCAGCCGGGGCACCGGCAATTCGGCGAGGTCGAGCCCCGTCCCGAGCCAGGGCTCGAGCAGCCTGTCGGATTCAGCCTTGGGCACGACGCGCACGCTCTCGATCGCCGCGACGCCCGCCGCCATCGCGACCGCCTGCGCAAGGTCGGCCTCGATGTCGCGCCGGGCATCGGGCCGGATCTGGATCGTCATCTCGTTGGCGACAGCGCCGCGCCACTGCTCGGAGGCGCGCGCGGCCAGAACGGCGGCGCCCGCGCTCAACGCCGCCAGAAAGGTCAGGATCGCGATCACCGCCATCAGCGCCCGCCCCGCGACGGAATCGACCGGCACGAGCGGGCTGTCGCGCCGGAGATTGACCGGGAGCGCCGGCTCGGCCCGGACCATCTCCTCGGCGTCGGTCTCAGGCGTCGACATGAAGATGTCCGTCGGCCAGCACGAGACGCGGCGCGTCGTAGAGTTCCATCAGGGTCAGGTCGTGGGTCGCGATCACGACGGAGGTGCCGAGCGTCTGCAGCTCCATGAACAGGCGCAGCAGCCGCCGCCCCAGCGCGGGATCGACATTGCCGGTCGGCTCGTCGGCGAGCAGCAGTTCGGGCCTCGCGATCAGGGCGCGCGCGATCGCGGCGCGCTGCTTCTCGCCGCCCGACAGCACCGGCGGCACGGCATGCATGCGCTCGCCGAGGCCGACCCAGCGCAGGAGCTCGACCACCTCGGCGCGGTAGCTCGCCTCCTCCTTGCCGAGCACGCGCAGGGGCAGCGCGACGTTCTCGTAGAGCGTCAGATGATCGAGCAGCCGGAAATCCTGGAAGACCACGCCCATGCGGCGGCGAAAGGCGGTCAGCGTCTCGGCGTCCAGCCTGGCGACATCCTGCCCGAACAGGTTGACCAGCCCGCGCGTCGGCTTCAGCGCCATCAGCACGAGGCGGATCAGCGTCGTCTTGCCCGCGCCCGACGGTCCGGTGAGATACTGGAACGAACGCGGCGCGATGCTGAAGTTGATATCCTTCAGCACTTCCGGGCCCATGCCATATCGCAGGCCGACATTCTCGAACCGAACCAAGCCGGAATCCTCAAACACCGCGACGGCGAATCGGGCCACCCGATCCTACACCGCAACGACCGCATCGCATGCCCCGCACCGCGGGCGGTGGCGCGGCGAAAGCCGCGCCATCCGCGATTCATCATGGGCCACAGGTTCTTCACGAGGCGTTAACCATAAATCGCGCCAATAAGGCGGCGCATCCGGGCTGCGTGGCTGAAGGCGCTTGCGCCGGGCCGGCCACGCGACAAGGCTGACGCCCGACGCCTGCGAGGAAGCCCGCCGCGCCCGCCATGAAGATCGTCTGCCCGTCCTGCGCCAGCCAATACGAACTCGACGCGGCCAAGCTCGGCCCCGACGGGCGCAAGGTGCGTTGCGCGGCCTGCAAGACGCTCTGGCATGTCGAGACGACGCCGGAGCTGCCGGAGCCGCCCAGCGCCGAAGAGACGCAAGCCATGCTGAACGAGGAGCTGGCGCGGGCGAGTCTGGAGCTCCCCGAGCCGGAGCCGTTCGAGGGGAAGCCGGCGGACGCCCTGCCGGCGAGCCCGCTTCCACGCAAATCCCGCAAGGCGCGCCGTCGCAAATCGACCATGAAGCCGAGGGGCGAGCGCTTTGGCGGCTTCGCCGTTCCGCTGGCGATCTGCGGCGCCGGCCTGCTGGTGCTGGGGCTGGCGATCTGGCAGCGCGACCTCGCGGCGCGCGCCGCGCCGCAGTTGGCGGGCGTCTTCGAGGCGATGGGCCTTCCCGTGAACATACGGGGCCTGAAGCTGACGGCGATCGAAAGCGGCCTCGTCGATGACGGCCAGGGCCGGTTCCTGATCGTCGAGGGCGACGTCACCAACATCAGGCGCGGCGTCGTGCCGGTGCCGGCGATCGAGGTGATGGTGAAGGATGCGGCCGGCCAGACGCTCTATACCTGGACGACCGACCCGCCCCGCCCGAGCCTGGAGCCGGCCGAACTCGTGCGCTTCCGCGCCCGGCTGGCGCAGCCGCCCGAGAACGGCCGGTCCGTGCAGGTCCGCTTCACCTCGACCAAGGCCCTGCCGTTGCAAGCGCGCGCTGAATGACGCCTTCCGTCGCCGGGCCGATGCGCGTTTTCGTGAGCCTTGGCCCTGTTCCCGCCTGCCAGATCGTATAAACCTGCCCCGAGCGCCCATCCGCGCGGGCCTCGGGCCGCGCCAGCATGCCCGCGAACGGCTGACTGTGAAGAGAGACGACCAGACCATGTCCGAGCCACGGCGCATCAGGGTGCTCTATGACGAGGCGACGATCGCGCGCCGCAACGAGGAGATGGCGAGGGCGATCGCGGCCGACGCGCCGGCCGACCTGCTCGTCGTCGCCGTGCTCAAGGGCAGCTTCATGTTCGTCGCCGACCTGATCCGCGCCATGCACCGCGCCGGCATGACGCCGCAGGTCGAGTTCGTGCATCTGTCGAGCTATCGCTCGGCGACGATCTCCTCCGGTCAGGTCGAGATCCTGCGCGACGTCCAGAGCGAGGTGCGCGGCCGCCAGGTGCTGCTCGTCGACGACATCCTCGAATCCGGTCGCACGCTCGCCTTCGCCAAGGATCTGCTGGCGGCGCGCGGCGCGGCCCGGGTCGAGACCGTCGTGCTGCTGGAGAAGCCCGGCAAGCGCGCGGTCAACATCCAGGCCGATCATGTCGGCTTCGCCTGTCCCGACTATTTCGTCGTCGGCTATGGCATGGACGTCGCCCATTCCTACCGGCAACTGCCCTATGTCGGCGTCGTCGAGACGGCCGATCAGGCCGGCTTTCCGGGAATCTAGAGGCAGGTCGCATGTCGCGCATTCTGGTCGTCGACGACGAGGAATCCCTGCGGGCGCTGGTCGCGCGCGGTCTGGCCATGGACGGGCATGACTGCCTCATGGCGGCCGACGGCGCCGAGGCGCTCGAGATCCTGATCGCCGAGCAGGGCCGTTTCGACCTGCTGCTGACCGATATCCGCATGCCGCTGATGGACGGGATCGCGCTCGCGCTCGCCGCCAAGCAGGAATTTCCGGACCTCGCCATCATGCTGATGACCGGCTATGCCGAGCAGCGCGAGCGCGCCAAGAGCCTGGAGGCGATCGTCTCCGAGGTGATGATCAAGCCCTTCACCATCGCCGACCTGCGCGCGACCGTGCTCAAGGTCATCGAGCGCTCGATCGGCTGAACCGACGGGGGCCCCTTGCGCGCGGATCGGCAGCGTCTCGACAAATGGCTCTGGTTCGCGCGCTTCGCCAAGACCCGCGCGGCCGCCCAGCGCCTGATCGAGGACGGCCATGTCCGCCTCGGTGGCCGCCGGATCGAGACCGCCTCGCACGGCCTCAAACCCGGCGACGTCCTGACGCTGGCGCTGCCCCATGCCACGCTGGTCGTGCGGCTGGTCGCGCTCGGCCGGCGCCGGGGACCGGCCGAGGAGGCGCGGACGCTCTACGAAGCACTCTCGGGAGCGTCGGACGGCGATGCGCCGCTTGCATCGGGCCAGGTCGGGGGCTAGGTTTCAATTTGTTTGCATACAAATGAATTAACTGTCAGCGGCGAGGATGTTTCTTCTCGTCCGCCGCCGAAGAATGAATGGACGTGCTGCCGCAGGCGGCGGAATCGATCTTGAAACGCGCGCGCGTCGGGGCTTTATGAGCCCAGCGCGATCGCGGCACGGCGCATCGGGTCCGACAGGGCCGGCCCGACGAGGAAGGACTGGCGACATGACCTATGTGGTCACCGAGAACTGCATCAAGTGCAAGTATATGGATTGCGTCGAGGTCTGCCCGGTCGATTGCTTCTACGAAGGCGAGAACATGCTCGTCATCCATCCCGACGAGTGCATCGATTGCGGCGTCTGCGAGCCGGAGTGCCCGGCCGAGGCGATCAAGCCCGACACCGAGCCGGGTCTGGAATCCTGGCTGCAGCTCAACACGAAATACGCCGCCTCCTGGCCCAACATCACCCAGAAGAAGGAGGCCCCGGCCGACGCCAAGGCCTTCGACGGCGTCGCCGGCAAGCTCGAGGCGCATTTCTCGCCGAACCCCGGCGAAGGCGACTGAAATCCGGCCGCGCCCTCGCCGCCGGCGCGTTAACCAAACCTGCCATGCCTGACGCGCGCCCGTGATCGAGGCGCGTTTACCTTTGATTCGGCGTGTTTTTCGTGCTATGCCTCTCGGACAGTCGCATTCGTTCCGCCTGCCCCTGCGAGGTTTCATAAACGGGGCGTTCCCTTCAACGCGATGATGCCAGCTTCCGGTCCTTTCACCGGGGAGACGGTTCGTCGTCTGCGCGGGATCCGCAAGAAACGATCGGCTGCAAGGGAAGCGTGGAACCTCCGCCCAGAACGGGCCGAGCTGTTCCGAGCAGAGCGCCATCGGTCATCCCGGCCGACGGCGAAAACATCGCGAGCCCGCGCAAGCGGTCCGGTCAGGAGTGGTAACGGCATGTCCACGGTGAAGAAAGCTGTTGTGCGCCAAGGTTTCAAGACGGGCGAGTTCGTCGTCTATCCGTCCCACGGCGTCGGTCAGATCACGGCGATCGAGGAGCAGGAAGTCGCGGGCTTCAAGCTCGAACTCTTCGTCGTCAGCTTCGCCAAGGACAAGATGACGCTGCGCGTGCCGACCGCAAAGGCCATCGCCGTCGGCCTGCGCAAGCTCGCCGACGCCGAGAGCGTGACCAAGGCCCTAACCACGCTCACCGGCCGCGCCCGCGTCAAGCGGACCATGTGGTCGCGCCGCGCCCAGGAATACGAGGCCAAGATCAATTCGGGCGATCTCGTCGCCATCGCCGAGGTGGTGCGCGACCTCTACCGCTCGGAAGCCCAGCCGGAGCAGTCCTATTCCGAGCGCCAGCTCTATGAGGCCGCCGTCGACCGCATGACCCGCGAGATCGCGGTCGTCGACGACGTCACCGAGACCGAGGCGCTCAAGAAGATCGAGGCGCAGCTCGCCAAGTCGCCGCGCCGTCCCGCCAAGGGCGAGGTCGTCGAGTCGTCCGAGGACGAGGTCGAGAGCGACAACGACGACATCAAGGAAGAGGCGGCCTGAGCCGTTCTTCTTCTCACCAGAACGGAATACCCGGCGGGCGACCGCCGGGTTTTGTTGCCTCTCGCGTGTCGGTGACCGTGCCGCCGCCCCGGCAGAAGCCGGCCGCGCCGGTCTTGCCCCATGCGCCGCGTCACATCATCGATATTAGGGGTCGAGGCCGCGATTCTCGTGGATGACCAGGACGCCGCCGCGCTTGCCGGCCGCCTTCTGCGTGACGAGATAGCCCTTCAGCGCCACGCAATCGACGGTCTCCGGTCAGCCTTGTCGCGGTTACGTGGGCGTCGTCGGCCGCAATCTGCTCGGCGTGGGCATGTTGGGCTCCGGCAAAGCCAGCGCCGCCTCGGCGCGGCAACGGAGCCCGTGATCGCGAAGAGCCGGCTCACGAAGATGCGCTGGTCGAGCGGCTTGTGGGTTTATTCGTCGTAGGGTTCGACGATCCTGCGATCGAGCGCCATCGTAGGCCTCCTGCCATCCTCGGGGCCCGCGCGGCCGATAGTGTCGTCCGGGCCGCCGGACCGGCCGCCTGCGGAACATTGACGGCTGTTCAGCATTGGGTGATCCATCTGCGGCGCTTCGCCGTAGAGCAGCGAGCATAGCCATGGGAGGGACTCATGAGCGAGATCGCAGGCGTCGATCGCAATTTCGTCAAGGCGGCCATGGCCGCTCCCTTTCTCGCGCGTGACGAGGAACAGGTGCTGGCCAGGCGCTGGCGCGACGACGGCGACCAGGCGGCGATGCACCGCCTGACATCGGCCCATATGCGCCTCGTCATCGCCATGGCCTCGCGCTTCCGCCATTACGGGCTGCCGCTGGCCGACATGATCCAGGAGGGGCATGTCGGACTGCTCGAAGCCGCCGCCCGCTTCGAGCCGTCCCGCGAGGTCCGTTTCTCGACCTATGCGACCTGGTGGATCAGGGCCTCGATCCAGGACTACATCCTGCGCAACTGGTCGATAGTGCGCGGCGGCACATCGTCGAGCCAGAAGGCGCTGTTCTTCAACCTGCGGCGCTTGCGCGCCAGGCTGACGCGCGGCGGGCAGGATCGCGTCGGCGAGGCCGTCTACGGGACGATTGCGGCCCGGATCGGCGTCAGCCTTGCCGATGTCGCGGCGATGGACGCGAGGCTGTCCGGCCCCGACGTCTCGCTCAACGCCACGCTCGGCGAGGAGGAGGGCGAGGGCAGCGAGCGCATGGACCTGCTGCCCGACACCGCGGCCCTGCAGGACGAGACGGTCGGCGAAGGCATCGACGCCAATCGCCGCATGACCTGGCTGCGATCGGCTCTGGCCGTGCTGTCGGAGCGCGAGCTCAGCATCGTGCGCGAACGCCGCCTCGTCGAGGACAGCTGCACGCTCGACGTGCTCGGCCAGCGCCTCGGCATCTCCAAGGAGCGCGTCCGCCAGATCGAGAACCGCGCGCTGGAGAAATTGCGCCATGCGCTGCTGGCCGAGCAGCCGCTGGGCGCCGCCGCGATGCTCTGAGCGCTTGTCGGCGCAGGGCTCGCGCGCGGCGGCCTCCGGCCGGTCCCTGCGGCTGCGGCCGCATACCGATGAGGCCGCAGCCGCCAGATCGGCGGGGATCGTCGTCCGCCATCCGGATGTCGAGCGCATCCTCTGCGGCCACCATCGCCGCCCGATCGTGACGCGTTTCGCCGGCACGGTCGCGCCCGAGCGTGGCGCATCGGGCGTCGCTCGACCGGACCGAGAACGGCGCGGCCGCCTTCCGCATGGGGCCGCCGGCCTGCTGCATTCCGCGAGGCGCGGACTTCGTCAGCCGCACCGCCTATGTCGAGCGCTATCCCGCCCCCCGTCCTTTCGTGCTCGACGCCGATTACCGGATGCGCGGCCCTGAGCGACCGGCGCCCCTTCGGCGGCGCATCGGCGCCGGCCATGGGTCCGGTTGCGATTTCGGGGTTGCCAAGCGCTCCCGCAGCGGCTATCTCACCGCCATCGAACGGCCATGGGCTAATGCCCCGCCGAACGGCACGCGCCCGTAGCTCAGCTGGATAGAGCATCAGACTACGAATCTGAGGGTCAGAGGTTCGAATCCTTTCGGGCGCGCCAAATTCCGCCGATTGCCCTCTATTGCCGCCGATTATCGCCGAAACTACACCCGCGCAAAGAGCGGGAGATGGTCCTTGCGCGGAAAAGCGTAGAAACGGCGGCGTTTGGCGGTGAAAAAGTTCGAATCGCTTCCGGTCGATTGGTCGATTTTGACCCTGTGCAGACGTGGTGTATGGGGCTTTGGACGACAGCTATGCGCTTTGTTTCGGTCATTCAGACAAGCCGCGATTGATCCTAAAAGCCGCCGTCTGTTCATAACTATCGCCAGATGGGCTAAAATGGCTGGCTTTTGGGAACTTAGCTGTTCGTCCGATTCTGAGTTCAAGTAGTTATAAGCAGATATTCGTATCGCAGTATCGATCGCACTTACTTCGAACGTTCGCTGCTTGGTTTAGCTTCCTACAATGCCGTACGCCAATATTACTCGATAGTAGATCAGGTGCGATGCCGCATATATGGCCGCTCGCCTCAATCTTAACAATGGTCAGACCGCTTGTTCAGCCGTTCGCGGGTGCCGCCGGGACCATATCGACGATGATGTGGCGGAGGCGGATCGACGATCCATCCGGGCGTTGCATCGCTCCTTCGTGGATGGCGAGGGCATCGTTGTGAGAGGCCGCGGCAGCCAGCGCCGCGGCTGCGCCATAATCCGATTGAAGACGATTATTCACCGCCTGAACGATAGCATCCGCCGGTAGCGCCAGCGCATAGCCCAACATGAAGCCCCAGGCGTGGCCGGTCGCGTACTGGCCATTTATGAAGCGCTCGACCCCTTGTGTGACATAGCGGGAGTTGAGCTGGCTGAATGCACTGCCAGCACCGACACGCTTGCATTCAACGCCGACATAGTCGTCCTCATTTCCAAACTGTCGCAGGAACTTCAAGGTGATGTCGATGCGTCCGAGCAGTTCGGCCCCATCGGTCGCCATGTCGTCGATCTCGACCTCGCCTGCGACCTCCAGATTGGTCAGACCGAGATCGCGCTTCATCCGCCTCATGGCCTTCCGCACGATGACGGTAATCGGCACTTCGAGCAGGCCAGGTGTTATGTGCTGACGGGCTTCGCGGGCACCCTGACAGACAAGATCGATGACCGTTTCGATCTCATCTGTCTCCAAGCCGAAACAGGGGACACCGGCCGGTTGATCAGGCGTAAGCTGCATGCGACGCTTTGAGCCAATGATCGGCGAGGATGACGTCCGCATCGTTAAGGCCCGCCGTCTTGGTCCAGTAGCGGACTTCCGAAGGTTTCACGATGAACAGGCTGTCGCCAAGATAGAGCCGCAGATTGCGCCGCTCATTCAGATAAGGAGGCAGGTCCGACTTCATCCATCCTTTCAATTGGTCCGCCAGTGCAACCAGCTCGGCATCCTCGCCCAGCGCGATGGCCGGCTCGCGCGGCGGTGCTCCTGCTCCCATTCGGAAGCGAACGGCCGTGAGGCCGCCACCGCCATCGGCCCAACTCGCACTCACCAGCGGGCGGGAATAGACTGCCGCTTCTAAGTGCCGGGTGCCTCTGCTCCGCAAATAGCCATCGACAACGCTGGTGACAGTCGCGGCATACGCTTGGAGCGGTTCACGCTGGGGCGGCTTCACGAATGCCCGGCGGCGCTTGCGACCTTCGAAGATCAGCAGCCGTGCGCGTTCGACGCTTTCACGCGCCAGAACCAGTTCATGCCGATCGAACTCATAGAGCTCCGCAACCGAAGCATCGAGTGCTTGAAGATGCTCGGAAGTGGCTTCCCGAGCCACCGCAGCTTCGGCCTCAGCGATGAGCCGAAGGGTTGCCGCATCGACCTTGCGGAGATCAGGAACACGCAAGGACAAAAGATCCTTCGGCTCGACGGTCGACCGCTCAAGCCCCCAGGCTCCCCCGCCATAGGCAAGCTGAAACGTCGTCACGCAGGAATTGAGAATCCCGGTAAGGACCGGCGCCAGCTCGGGAGCATGGTCCGCGAACGAGATTCCATAGAAGCTCTCGGTATAGAGCAGGTCATGCGTGGCTGTGGCGGCACTGTAGCGCCCTTCTTCTACGCTCGACTTGAAGCTTGCCTTGGGACAGAGGAGCAGTGGACCGCGATAGATTGATTCATTCCGAATGCGGTGCAACGTCGGCTCCGCGAAAAGCGGCAGCGCATTGAAATCGATGCGAAACGGCTCATAGTCATCGGGGGTCAGCGCCGGCGTCTTATAGAAATAGGCTGGCGGGACATTGGGATCGCCCTCAACCTGATAGCCCTGTCCCCGACCTTCGAGAGCGAGGATGCCCAACGAATTGAGCGTCTCCTCCAGCGTCGGAAATTCTCGCTCGAGCCGCTCGATAAGCCAACTATCGCGGACGGTGCCGAACGTCGCCGCCTTGAGCATCGCCGGCGTGCGCAGAATCCGGCGGAGCGGGACGGCACGAAGCTCACCCGGGCCGATATGAAAAAGGCCGTTGCGAACGAAGTCAGGTGTCCAGGGGATCGAACCGACAAGCAGTTGGTCGGCTTCCGGCATCAGCGAGCAGCGCGCAAAAAACAGCATCGCCGGGCCGGTCGCATCAGGGAAAAGATGCTCCTTGCGCAACGCCGAAAGATTGACTAGCGCCGCCGGCTTCAAACGCGACAGAAGCGCCGCCCTTGCTTCGACGGCATGTTCATCCTTGGAGAAGAACGGCGACGCCTTCATCACCATGCCGATGCGTCCGTTCTCGCCAGCGAGCGCCGCCGCTACATCGAGAAAGGCCCAGTCGGGGCTACGCCGCGGTCGCGGCGAGCGCGCATTGCCCTTCTTCCTTGGCTTCGCTTTGATGGATTTGTCGAAGGTCCACGGCGGATTGCCAACGACAGCCTCGAACGGCCGGTCGACTAGCGCGGCCGGCAAATCCTCGCCGATCGTATCGGCCTCGAACAGAGTCGTTCCGATCAGCCGGTCGAATTTCAGCTCGGCGATGTCGGTGATCGGCTCCCCATCAAATTCGAGCGCTGCCAGATAAAGGCTGAACGCGGCGATCCCGAGCGCGGAGGGATTGATGTCGATGCCGAAGAGCTGATGGTAGAGAATGTCACGCACGACTGCGCGGGATGCCTGCTGGTCGCCGCAGCGCTTCCAGATCAGTCGGCGAAACGCCTCGACAAGAAAGGCGCCCGAGCCGCATGTCGGATCAATGACGCGCGCGGTCGCGGGGAGATCTTCGAAAACTGGATCGAGCGTCACATGAACAAGCTCGACGGGCGTGTAGTGCAAGCCCTGCACGCGCGTTTTCTTCTCAGCGCTCGATCGTGCGAACTGCTGGTATATCGAGCTGACGAGATCGACGGGGATCGCATCGAAGCGGAACCGAAACAGGCGTCCCTGGCCATGGTTTTCGGGGACAAGGCTGCGACCTTCAATGAAATCCCGCATCAATGCCAGATGGGCCGAACCCAATCGCTTATGCTCGGCGCCGGGGTTGTCCATCGGGAAGAGATCGCCGTTGAACGTGTCGCGCAGCCAAGAGAACAAATCAAACGCGCTCGTGGGAGTCGCCATCATTGCTGCTAGGTCGTCAGGCAACGAGATTGGAAGGAAAGGCTGCGCAATTTCGCGGTCGAGCAGATACCAAGTGAAAATGCAGCGGCCGATGAGCCGCTGCGCAAAATCTCGCGCGGCGGCGATTTCGTCTGGACCGTCCAACTGCGCCGCCCTTTGCGCGGGCGGCAGTTCGGTCAATCGGCCTTCGAGCGCATTGATCTCGGCGAGCAATTCGCGATCGACACGATATTGGCGATCGATCTTCTTGCCGATCAGGCTTGACCAGAAGGCTCCGGTTTCGGTCGCCAATCGGCCGCACATCGCATCGAGCGCGCGAAGCCGATCATCGGCGGCAAGGTCAAAACGGTCGAGCGGCGGCGCAGCAACGCCCGGATCGGCACCGCGCCAAGGCGACGCGTAGCAATCGTACAGACGAACTTCGGTCGGCGTGATGATCCAAAGCAGCGGCGCCACGCCAATATTCCAGGCCGCTTCGTGCCAGTGACCGACTTGCTCCTCGCTGGGCGCAGAATCGCCAGCGTCCTTGAAGATCGATGTCGGCATATTCTGCGCCGAGAAAACCGCATCTGCCTTCAACCCGACGCGCGTGTCTTTGAGGACGGCTCTCAGGCGCGCCGCTTCCGGCGCGTCATTGGTTACGAGACCTGGAGCGGGTTGTCCCTCGGGGCCAAGGTATCCCGTCGCCTGTAGTGCTTTGATGAAAGCGCCGGAACTCATGCCCGGCGCCGCGACGGTTGCTGTTGGACCTCAGCAGCCGTTTTATTGCCTCTGAGGGCGACTTCCGCCGATACCAGCCGGGCAGGGAAAAGTTCGAGTTGACCCGTCGGCGGCGGGCCTGGCATGGCAAACTCTTCCGCTAGCACGGCAAGGTGAGGATCGAGCTGGACGATGATGGCGTCGGCCGTCATCTCGCCAGCAGTATCCGCATCGATCAATTCCCAGGTTTCGCGGCCATAAATCGCAACGCTCGTGCCCCACAGTTTGAGGAACGAGATACCGCCCAGCGTCTCGCGCAGCGCCGCGAACAATCCACGGTGCGCGTGAAGCTCGATATGGAAGCAGTCCTTGAGCCGCAGCGCAATGCGCAGCAGCAAAATCGCCTGCCATCCATATTGAGCCTGCGAACCGCGCCCGCGGTTCTGGATGTCGGCAGGGATCAACGCCCGCCGGCTCGACCACTCGCGGAGTTGCTCGGTCGACAACCCGGTCAGGCTCGTCGCTATTCGCGTTGTGACAAGCCGCACCGACTCACCTTTCTGGTTCAGGGGCGATACCCGATTTCATGAGAACGGGTATCATACCCGACTCGCTGAGAGAAGTGCTCTTTTAGCAGATGACATGCTCGGTGATGCAGGCCGGTTCCCATTATAAGGCAGATGCTATCGGCATCGAAGATGGTAGGGCGTGCACGGTCGCTAGGCAGGGCCGGGCAGTCAATGTTTCTTGCGGCTACCGAATCCAACCAACCTTGTCGTTGCCGGCAATCCTCCCGCCTTCGGGCGTGCGTAAGGGGCCTGGGGAGGTTCTCATAGGCGGCGGCTTAGTAAGTTTGTCGCCGAAAAGCCGACGGCCCCGTAGTCGCCGGTTAGATGGAGGACCGTGACGACGATCCTCCAAGATGGTCCCACACGTCCGTGCCATCACGGCCCGCCCAATCCGCGGATGCGGGCAAGAATGATCGCCCGGTTGCAGTGGTCGAGGCCGCATTCAAGAGTATTGAGCCGCCTCTTTCGCAAAAAGGGGGGCCTTAGAGGGCTATGGAGTAGACATAGTTCGCATCATCGCCTGAGATGGTGCGCCATTTCTCCGCCGATTGCCCTCTATTGCCGCCGACAACCGCCGAAACTACGCCCGCGTAAAGAGTGGGAGATGGCCCCTGCGCGAAAAAGCGTACAAACGGCGGCGTTTGGCGGTGAAAAAGTTCGAATCGCTTCCGGTCGATTGGTCGATTTTCTTACCCATCGCAGGCATCGCGTATGGGCTTTGAGTGGCCGCTATGCGCCTCCATCGCGGTCGTTCAAGGCGCTCTCCCTATGCTTCGAAAGCGGACGTAATTTACCGCATGGAACAGGATCGAGTTCCGTCTGATTTGCTGTGTGGTCGCGCGCGCTCTGCCTTCGTGTAAATTGATGCGATCAAAGCCTCCGCGAACAAGCTTCTCGCATCGAGCATCCGATACTTTGACATCATCGATCTACCGACGATGGTCCGGAAGCGTTTAGCTGGAGACCCGCAAGAACCTACCGTGCTGGGCGGTTTCGTGGTTCACTGGCCCATCGGCGTGATCGGTGGGCTGG